>CAZZBI010000007.1:511-39552 GCA_964652385.1 uncultured Pirellulaceae bacterium
AAGAGACGACGCCGTTCTTCGACGGCGTCGCGTTGGTGGACGACGTCCGATTGCTGCGACGAGTGACGCTGTCGCTCGCGGGGCGGTTGCCGACCGACGCGGAACGGGTCGCGGTCGAGGAGCGCGGAGCGGAAGCGCTGGCCGAGATCCTGGACGCCGTGATGCGGGAAGAGGCGTTCTACGATCGGCTGCGCGAAGCGTTCAACGACCTCTTCCTGACGCAGGGGGTGGACGGGAATCCGGACCAGACCGTGCTGTCGTACGAACACTTCGAGATGTCTCGGCACTGGTATCAGCACTACGACCTGAGTCACCTTGCCGACGAACAGGAACGGCTTCAGGCCGGCTACAAGCTCGCCAGGGAATACCGAGCCGCGTTGCTGGACGAACCGATGCGGCTGGTCGACTACATCGTCCGGAACGATCGCCCGTTTACCGAGATCGTGACGGCCGACTACATCCTGGTCTCACCCTCTACCGCGCGCGGCTACGGAATCTTCGACCAAGTGAAGGATCGCTTCGTCGATCCTGACGATCCGTTCGAGTTCCGACCGGTGACGCTCGATGCTCTGCGGGGGCGGAGCGAGCGCGAGAACCAGGAGTCACCTACCGGCCGATATCCGCACGCGGGGCTGCTGAGCACGTTCCAGTACCTGAGTCGCTATCCGACGACCGAGACGAATCGGAATCGTCTGCGCGCCCGCATGGTCTATCGGCACTTTCTGGGCGTGGACGTGCTGGAGCTGGCGGCTCGCGTTTCGGATGCGGCAGCGGTGTCGGTCCGGTTCAGGAATCCGACGATGGAGGCGGCGGAGTGCGTGGTCTGCCACCGGACGCTCGATCCGCTGGCCGGGATGTTCCAGGACTACTGGCGATTCGATCCGAACTTCGCGATCTACGGACGTCGCCCGGAGGGCTGGTTCGACGACATGTTCGTCGCGGGTTTCGAAGAGGAGGTGCTGCCGGACGACGAACGATGGCGGGCCTTGCCTTGGCTCGGCGAACGGATCGCGCGGGATCCGCGTTTCGCGACGACGATGGTCGGCCATGCGTGGTACCTGTTGAGCGGCCGCCCCCTGATGGCTCCCCCCAAGGACCTCGACGATCCGTTGCACGAGGCTCGTTGGCGGGCCTACGTGGAGCAGCAACGCCACTTGCAGCAGATCACCGAGCGATTCGTCGCGTCGAACTACGACTTCCGTCAGGCGATCGCCGGTTGGACGAGGTCGGAGTTCTATCGAGCCGAACTTCCGGCGGCCGGTTGGGACGAACCGAGACGTCTGGCCGAGCTCGAAGAGGTCGGACTGGTCCGGCTGCTGTCTCCCGAACAGCTCGAGCGGAAGATCGCCGCGATCTTCGGCAGTCCTTGGGGAGGGCTGACGGAACAGACGGCGATGCTCTACGGCGGGATCGATTCCAAGGAAGTGACGGAGCGGGCGACCGATCCCGGCGGAGCGATGGGAGCGATCCAGCGGATACTCTCCAACGAGGTCGCCTGCCGAAACGTTGCGCGAGACTTTCTGCGACCGGCTCAGGAACGCCTGCTGTTTCCTCGGATCGAGCCCGATACGTTGCCCGGCGTCTCGGACGAAGCGGACGCGCGGATCCGGTCGGCGATCGTCCATCTGCATCGCCGTATTCTGGGGCGCGAGGACGACCCGAGTTCCCCCGAAGTGCAGCGGACCTTCGGATTGTTCAGCCGTCTCGTGGCGGAGGCAGCGGCGCGCAAGGGAGTGGAACCGCGCGAGATCTACCACTGTCGGCCGGATCCCGAGAACACGCCCGTGCCCGACCCGCACTACACGATTCGGTCGTGGCGAGCCGTGGTTACCTACCTGCTCCGGCAACACGAGTTCCTGTACGAGTGACGGGGGAGAGATGCGACGCGACTTCCTGAAGCGGTGCGCCGCAGCCGGCCTGGGGCTCGCGCTCCCCGGCTCGACGTTGGCATCGTCGGCCGTTCGAAAGGAGGCCGAGCGCCCTCCCTACGACGGCCCGTTCTATCTGGTGTTCAACGCGTCGGGGGGCTGGGATACGACCTATCTGATGGATCCCAAGGGGGTCGACGGGATCAACCGTCTGTATCAGGAGGGAGACATCCTGACTCACGGCGCACATCGATTCGCGCCGACCGCGGCGCACAAGCAGCAAGGGATGAGCAACGAGGACTTCTACGCCGAGTTCGGCGCCGAGTTGCTGGTGCTCAACGGGCTGGACTACTCGGTCAACAATCACGCGCCGGGCGCGCGCTACATGGCCACCGGCAAGCTCGACAGCTTGGCCTATCCGACTTTCGCGGCGCTCGTGGCGGCGTGCCGCGGACCCGATTGCCCCTTGTCGTTTCTGACGTTCGGCGACTATTCCGCGACCGGCAATCTGGTCGCGATGTCTCGGGTCCCGTACTTGCCGTCGCTGCGCCGGATCGCCCTTGCCGATGCGATCGAGGGGAACGAGCGGTCGCCGTACCACGACGACTTCGCCCTCGAGGCGATCGAGCAGACGTTGCAGGAACGCCGCGCGGATCGTAACGAGCAACCTCGGCTACCGCGGACCGAACGCGCCGAGAACATGCTCTACGCCGCTCAGTTCAACTCCAAGGCCCTGTCGCGCGTGACGCCGCATCTTCCGAACGAAATGCCGACCGGTCGCCTGGCTCAACAGGTCGAGATCGCCTTGGCATCGTTCAAGGCAGGAGTCGGCGTGTCGGCCAACCTGACGATCGGCCAGTTCGACAGTCACGCGAACAACGACGCCGATCAGATGAAGCTGATTCCCGAGTTCCTGGAGGGGATCGCCTATGCCTTGCACCGTGCCGAGCAGCTGGGGGTTCGGGATCGTCTGGTCGTGATCGCGCAGAGCGAGATGGGGCGCACTCCCACGTACAACGCCGGGAACGGCAAGGATCACTGGTCAATCGGTTCGATCGCGATGCTCGGTCCGGGGATCGCGGGGAATCGAGTGATCGGCGCCACGGACCAGGGACAGTTCGCGGTTCCCCTTGATCCCGGCACGCTCGCCATTGCGCCCGAGAACGGGATCCGCGTGCGCCCCGAGCATCTGCATCAGGCACTCCGGCGACTCGCCGGCATCGCCGATCACCCGCATAGCCTGAAGTATCCGCTGGGAGTCGATCCGGACGAGGAACTGAGCGGCTTGTGGGGCTGAGACGGTTGTGGAGCCGAACCGACGCGAGTCGGGTGTGGTTCGATTCGCGGCTCGGCTCGGAGATCAGGCGCCGTCGCGTGAACTCTCCGGCCGCTTCGGCTGGGGAAAGGGCGATATGATGCGACGGTCGCGGAAAGCGATGCTCGCTTCGCGGTCGGATCGTGCTTCGGGCTCGAAAGCCGCTTCGCGTCGTGCTTCCGCTCGCGCCCGGACTCGCACACGTCCCGAGGACTCTCATGGCCATCCGTTCGCTTGTCGCCGCATCGATCGTCACCTTGCTGGCGCTCCTCGGACTCGGATCCGCGTCGGCCCAGACGCTGCACCTTCCGGCGATCCGCGACAACTCGATCGTGATGGTCGACGGCGAGTGGCGCGAGAACGCCGGGGCCAGCGGCCGGATCCGGATCAAGGGTAACCAGCACATCGTCGCGATGAGCTTCGATCTTGCCGCGCTGGAAGGGCGGCGCGTGAAGCGAGCCGAACTCGTCTGTCATGCCGACGCCGAATCGCTCTCGGGAGTCACGATCTCCACGATCGCCGTCCCCTGGGACGAGACGACGTCGAACGGCATGACCGCCGGCCTCGACGGCGTCGACGGCTGGGGGCTCGATGGCGTCCGCTTTCCTGCCGTCTGCGGCGGCAACGGCTTCACGCTCGTCCGTTCCACCTCGTCCGAACTTCGCGACGGACGCTATCGCTGGGAAATCCCGGTCGACATGGTCCACGCGATGGCGATCGGCCTGGCGCACGGCCTCGCGATCCACGAACATGATGCCGACTACGGCCGCAATCCGACGATCTTCTCGCGCGAACAGTCAGGCAAGGAACCGATGCTGATCGTCGAGATCGACTCGACCGACGAGCCGTTGCCGACCGCGGCGACGGCCCTGAACGTCGAGCCGACCGATCGGTTCGAGGCGATTCTCACGCTGCGAGCCCCCGAGCAAGGCTTCGCCTACGAGGTCCTGGTCGACGATCACCCTGTAGGCCGCTACGAACTGCCGTGGGTCGAGGCGGGAGAGATCCAATCGATCCGACTGCGCGATCTTCCCGATCGGCTCCGAGAACCCGGGAGTCGTCGGATCACCGTCACGACGCTCGACCGTATCGGTCGCCGCGTCTCGATCACCTCGCAGGTCAACACCCTCGTCGAGCTCGACGAGGTCGACCTTCCGTCGGTCGCGCTGGGCCCTGCGTCGGAGTCCCCGGTTGCCGATATCGCGGTGATTCCGATCGCCGACAAGTACGACCAGGACGGCCGCGCGGTCGGCGACCTGCCGCCGAACCATCGGTCGCACAACCGGCGTTTCGATGGTCGGACGATCCGCCTCGACGCCGCCGCCGGGGAAGTGGTCGGATTCCAGACGCTGCTTCGCGGTGAAGGCGACGTATCGATCGACGTGACGCTGGACGACGTGACGTGGCGGATCGATCGCTTTCTGGCGGTCTATCTGCCGACCGAGGGGCGCCGGATTCCCGATCCGCTCGTGCCGCTGACCGAGCCGATTCCACTGAGCCCACAGGCTGATCAGGCGGTCTTCGTCGATCTGTTCGTTCCGTTCGATGCGACTCCCGGGATCTACGCCGGCCGGCTGAGCGTATCGGACGGTCGCACGCTGCCGATCGAGCTGCGCGTGCTGCCGGTTCGGCTGCCGCGCAAGGCGTCGTTCCTGTGCGAGATGAACGGGTACGGCCTTCCCGATCATGTCGACGACTACTACGCGCTGCAGCAGGTCGCCTATGACCATCGCGTGCATTGCAACCTGCTGCACTACTCGCACCGAACGGCGGCCCCCGGAGCTCGCAAGAGCAATCTCGACATGCGGCTCGCGTCGGGACGTCGCATGGACAATCGGCGTTACGACGCCATCGAACCGGGAGCGAAGCAGGGTTGGTGGGAGGGTTTCGAGGCGGCATTCGGTCCGTTCCTGGACGGATCCTGCTTTCGTGACGGGCATCGAGGACCGATCGCGGCGCCGGGCTTCTATCTGACGTTTCACGAGAGCTGGCCGCTCAATTGCCGCGCCTATTTCAACGGCGATCCCGACGCCTATCGCGCGTTCGTCGACACGCCCGAGTACGCCTCGACCTATGTCGACGTCTTGGCCGACTTCGGCCGTCTGGCCGAGGCCCGCGGCTGGACCGAGACGGGGTTCCAGGTCTACTTCAACAACAAGGGAGCGCTCGACGATCCGGAACGGGCTCCGTGGATCCTGGACGAGCCGGCCGGGTACTGGGACTACCGCGCGCTGCAGTTCTACGGCGAACTGACCGATCGGGGACGGCAAGAGGCGACGGGGGCCAGGATCGACTATCGCGTCGACATCTCGCGACCCGAGTTCTGTCGCGGGCAGCTGTCGGGGCGGAGCGACCTGTGGGTCGTGTCGACGTCGGCCTTTCGGGACTACCGACGTCTGGTGACCGATCGGATGGAGCGGGACGGGTTGAAGGTCTGGGTCTACGGCACCTCGAATCCGGTGCACGAGAGCAACCGGCAGATCGAAGCGTGGGCGGTCGATGCTTGGTGCGGCGGCGCGACGGGGCTTGTGCCGTGGCAGACGATCGATCGGACCGGTCAGGCGATGACGGTAGCCGATCAGCTCGGTCTGTTCATCTTCGACCGGGACTCGACGGGTCGGACGGTCATCCGACATTCGATTCGTCTGAAGGCCTATCGCGAAGCGCAGCAGCTGATCGAAACCCTGATCCTGGTTCGCGAGCGGCACGGTTGGTCGCCGAGTCGCCTGCGCGAGTTCGTCGCGCAGTATCTGCCGCTCTCGGGCGAGGTGCGCAAGATCGACGACGCCGACGCCGGGACCGCCGCCTACGACGCCGCATCGCTGCGGGGCATCGACGACCTGCGACAGGCCTGCATCGAGCTGCTGCGATAGGACGAAGGGCGATCGATCAGCGCTCGGTCGGCTCCGGTCCGGGGAGTTCGCGGATCCGCAGGCGTCGGAAGCGGATCGGCGAACCTTCGCTCTCCAGGCAGAGATAGCCTTCGGCCGGATCGCAACCGGTTCCGCCCGAGACCTCTCCGCCGTTGACCCACAACCGCACCTCGCCGTCGATCGCGCGGACGTAGTAGTGATTCCACTCGCCGTGCCCCTTGGCGCGATGCTCGCGCGGGAAGCTGCGACTGCCGTCGGGGGACAGGGGAGGGAACGGCGTCATCCGGACGCCGACCGGAAAGACGTCGCCGTTGGTGCCGAACCAGTCGGTCGCCTGACCTTGCGACCTCATCAGCTCGGTGTAGCCGTGATCGAGCACCTGCACTTCGATCCCTTGCGGTAGGCCCGGCTTCCCGGCTTCGGTCAGCCGACGGATCGATTCGGGAGTCACCCAGACGAAGACGCCGCTGTTGCCGGCCGGTCGCTCGTGCATCCACTCGACCACCAACTCGAAGTTGCGGTAGGTCTTGGCGGTGCGCAGGACGCTGACCGGCTGTCCCGTGCAATGCAGTTCGTCGTCGAGCCAACTCCACGTGTCGGCGGCGCTGTTGACCGGCGCGAAATCCGCTTCGGTCAGCGCGCGCCAACCGGGCTGCGTGTCATCGATCACCGCACGGATGTCGGAGCGATCGTCCGCCGGATTCGCGAAGAGCGGATCGCTCGGCGTCATCCCTTCCCGAAAGCCGACGAGTCCGACCGCCCCCGGCTGGTACTGTCCGATGATCGACAGGTCCGAGAGGGGATCGATCCGGTCCTCGAGCTCCAGACACCAATAGCAGGCGTTGGCCAACAGACGTCGGAACGGTTCGACCTTGAAGGCGTCGCCGTGCCCCATCGTGCAGGTAAAGACGCGAGCCGCCTTGCCGGCCGACCCGGTGTAGGTCTTGGTCCAGGCGATCGGCAGCGGCGGCTTGTCGGCATTCGGGGCGGCGTCGGGGGTCCAATCGGTCAACGGCTGTCCGAGTAACAGCGGCTGCGAATCCCCCTCCAACGCTTCGCTGATGCCGTAGACGTCGTCCGGCAGCCAGAACCGCTCCGGGACGCCTCGCAGGATCGGATGGCCGGTCCGCTCGGGCGCCGCTTCGCAGCGCGTGCTCTCGATCAGATTGACGCCGTAGTGCGACACCCACGTCTCGCCCAACACCGCGCGCCCCCAGCCTCCCGGCGGATCGCTGCTCGCCGAGTCGAAACGAGCGTACGGACTGTCGGTCCGCTCGGCATAACGGAACGGATGCGTCGCATTGCGCAGCCCGATGATCGGTCGTCCCGATTCGGCGTAGTCGACGATGTGCTTCATCTGGTCGTCGGGGAGTTCGCGCCAGCGCAGGAAGGCGACCAGCAGGTCGGCCGAGTCGAGCGCGTCGAGTCCCGGAATGTTGTCGCGCACCCGCGGATCAATCCGACCGTTCGCCGGATCGATGGCGAACAGCACGGTGCAGCGGAACCCCTGTCTCGAGAGGATGCGGGCCATCAGCGGCATCGACAGCTCGGAGCGATACGACTCTTCGGCCGCGATGAAGACGATGTGCTTTCCTTGGCCGGGGCCGTCCGACGGCTCGTAGGTCAGCGTTTCGGCTCGGGACTGCACGCCTGGCGACGACAGCAGCCAAGCCGTCAGCAGGCCGAGGATGATTCGAGCGGTTTGAGGCATCGTTCGGTTCCGTTGCGCTCGCGGTGGTGAAGCGGGGGATCGAAGGGGGACCGCCATCGGACCGCATGCCGAAACGGTCCGCAAGCTCTCGGCGAAGAAGGGGCCGTGGGGGAAGTTCCTACCACGGAGATCACGGAGGACACGAAGGGGACCGGAGCGTAGCGGGAAAGCGCGATACCATGGCCTCGGACGGGCTGGTTGTTTCCGTTTGCCCCATGTCTCTGCGGGAATCCGATCATGCGACGGCGAAGGTTCGAGTTCTGCAGCGGTGCGTTCGTGATCGGGCGCGTCGTCGGTGCGTTCGTCGCTGTTCTTGCGCTCGCGCCGCCGATCGTGCAGCTGCCGGCGCAGGACGAGTCGCCGATCGAGGAAGTTCGCGTGCGGACGTTGCCCGAAGGAGACGGACTCGCGACCGCGTATCGGGGCGATCGCGAGATCGCGAGGCATCCGGCGGTGATCTTTGCCGACGACTTCGAGTCGGGAGAACTCGGCGCGGCGTGGGACGAGATCGGCAACCGAGGCGAGGCGCTGGCACTGATCGATGCTTCGAACGACGTTGCCGCCGAGGCCCCGGGCCTGCTCGGCGAGCGCTCGCTGCAGGTGACCGCGACGCTCGAGAAGAACACCGGCGGCGGACTCACCAAGTGGTTCGAGTCGTCCGATCGGCTCTTCATCCGCTTCTACACGAAGTTCGACCATGACTGCGACTATGTGCATCACTTCTGTACGCTGCGGGCGAACAAGTCGCTGCGCGGCGGAGACAAGTGGAGCGGGTTCGGCGGGGCAGGGGAGCGACCTGAGGGTGACGAACGATTCTCGACCGCGATCGAGCCGTGGGGGAACTGGGGCGAATGGCCCGCTCCGGGGCGATGGAACTTCTACAGCTACTGGCACACGATGACGGCCAGCCCCGACGGCAAGTACTGGGGGAACGGCTTTCGTCCGGCGGAGCAGGAAGAGATCCCGCGCGGTCGCTGGATCTGCGTCGAGTTCATGCTGAAGCACAACACGCCCGGCAAGAACGACGGCGAGCAGGCGTTCTGGATCGACGGCAAGCTGCAAGGACACTGGCGCGGCTTCGAATGGCGCACGAGTCCGACGCTGTTCGCCAACGCGTTCACGCTCGAGAGTTACGTGACCGATCGTTGGACCAAGCAGTCGGAGAACATCGTGAGCTTCGACAACGTCGTGATTGCCCGCGAGTACATCGGCCCATCCGGCTCCGAACGCTCGAACGACTCGCGGCGGTAACGTCGACGCATCCCAGCGTCTCCCAGCCCGGTAGCGTCCCCAGCCCGCAGCGTCAGCAAGGGGTCCTTCGTGTCCTCCCTCCGCGCCCTGACGTGGTGACGTGGTGCCGAATTCCTGGGCGCACCCGACGTTTCGCTTCGGGCTGGTTGCGCGACCTCCGCAGCGATCCCGCGTCTCGCTCCCGTGGCTCGAGACCTCCTCAGCGTCTCCGTGAGAAAACCTCCGATCGGTGCCTCGAGGCTTCCCTCGGTGCCTCACTCAGCGTCTCCGTGCCCCCCGGCTTGGCGCCCGAGAATTAACGCGTCTCCCTGACGCTCACCGACCGATTCGACCGCGCCGGCCAACTCTGCCGCCGCTTCGAATAGAATGTCCAGGCGTTCATCGCCCTCGGTTTCGGAGCCGCATTGTCTCATGACCGATCCCTCACGACCCGGCGCAGGGCTGCGTCGCGCTCCGACTCGCATCGTCGGCATCTACGTCGCGTTCGGGCTCCTCTGGATCTGGCTGAGCGACTGGTCGATCGTCTGGATGAGACATACCGACGTCGCGGGGTTCCTGGCGATCGCCTTCAAGGGGAGTCTGTTCGTCGGCGTCACCGGACTGCTCCTGCTTTGGCTCATGCGGCGGGAGGTCGCCGAGGCGATTCGCCTGGAGAGTCTGCTGCGAGGGGTGGTCGATGGGACGACCGACGCGGTCTTCGTCAAGGATCGGGACGGACGCTATCTGCTCGCCAACGAACCGGCCGCGCGCATCATGGGGCGCTCGACCTCCGAGGTACTCGGTCGACATGATCGCGATCTCTTCGATGCTGCCAGTGCCGAACGCATCGTCCGGAACGATCGGGCGGTACTGGATGAAGGGCAAGTCACCACCTTCGAAGAGACGATCACGCCGTCGGCAACCGAGCTTACTCGGACCTATCTGGCGACCAAGGCGCCGTTTCGTGACTCGGGCGGAGCGATCGCCGGACTGATCGGCATCTCGCGCGACATCACCGAGCGGAAGCGGATCGAGGTGGCTCTGAAGGAGTCGGACGCGCGGCTTCGGGAAGCTCAGCGGATCGCGCGGCTCGGGAGCTGGAGTTGGGAACCGCCGACCGGACGAGTGCAGTGGACCGAAGCGGAGTTCGAGTTGTTCGGCATGCGCGACCAGGAGGTCGAACCGAGCTTCGACTTGTTTCTCTCGCTCGTCCACCCCGATGATCGACCGACGGCGGTCGCCCGAGTCGAGGCGATGCTGGCGGGATCTGACGAGTTCGCCGACGACTTGCGGATCGTCCGCCCCGACGGCGGCGTCATCTGGGTCCACAGTCGCGCTCGAGCGACCAGAAACGAGGCAGGAGAGCTGGTGTTGGTCGAGGGAATCGACCAGGACATCACGGCGATGATTGCCGCCGAAACGGAACTCCGTTCCGAACGGGATCGTCTCGAGAAGCTGATGGAAGCGGTACCGGTCGCGATCTGTTCGTTCCAGATCTCGCCGGACGGCCGAATCTCGATGCCGTTCGCCAGCCATCGGATCGAACCGATCTACGGCCTCTCGCCGGCCGACCTCGAACGGGACGCATCCGGTCTCTTCGCTCGGATCCACCCGGACGATGTCGAACGTGTGCGAGCTTCGATCGACGAGTCATCGCGGACCATGTCGCTCTGGCGAGACGAGTTTCGGGTAAACAGTCCCGATCTGGGAGAGATCTGGATCGAAGGTTGCTCGGTACCGAGTCGGCAGCCTGACGGTTCGCTCCTCTGGCACGGTTACGTCAACGACATCACGGCTCGTCGTCAGGCCGACGCGGCGCTGCGCGGGAGCGAGCGGCGATTGCGGTTGGCTCTCGAAGCCGCAGGAGCGATCGCGTTCACCTGGGACGTGCCGCGAAACGTGGTGACCCGCTACTTCAGCACCGAACCGGCGCTGCCGATCACGGAACACCAACTCGCGTCGCTCGACGACGTCCGCGCTCGCATCCATCCGGACGACCTCGAAGAATTCGACGCGAACCTCGAGGCCTGTCTGAGATCGGGGAGCGAGTATCGCAATTCCTATCGGGTGATTCGCCCCGACGGGACCGTCGGCTGTCTCGAAGAGTACGGCTATCTGGACCGAGACGACGAGGGGAAGCCGAGCGGCCTGACCGGGATGTCGATCGACGTCACCGAACGCAAGGCGCTCCAGACGCGATTCATCCAGGCGCAGAAGATGGAAGCAGTCGGACGTCTGGCCGGTGGCGTGGCGCACGACTTCAACAACCTGCTCACGATCATCAACGGCTACAGCGAGCTGCTGCTGATGTCCGAGAGCCTGAACGAAGAGCGACGGCGGGAATCGACGGCGGCAATCCGGGAAGCAGGGGAGCGAGCGACGCGGCTGACGCGTCAGTTGTTGGCGCTCGGCCGCAAGGCGGTGATCGAGCCGCGGGTACTCGATCTCAACGCGCTGGTCGTCGAGTCGACTCGCCTGCTCGGACGTCTGATCGGCGAAGACATCGCGATCGAGGTTCGGACGACCGACGTTCCGTTGCGGGTTCGAGCCGATGCGGGGCAACTCGAACAGGTCATCATGAACCTGGTGCTCAATGCGCGTGATGCGATGCCGACCGGCGGACGATTGACGATTCGGACGGAGGCGGACGAGCGGGGGGACGACGGTTCTCCGCGGTTCGCTCGCCTCTCGGTGACCGACACCGGCCACGGAATCGATGAGGAGATCCGCTCGCGAATCTTCGAGCCGTTCTTCACGACCAAGGAACTCGGCAAAGGTTCGGGGCTCGGCCTGGCCGTCGTCGACGGCGTCGTGGCTCAGAGCGGCGGGACGATCGACATCGAGAGTCGCCTCGGCAGCGGCACGACATTTCGGCTATCGTTCCCGTTGGTGCCGAGCGACGAGTCTCGCGCCGCTTCGTCAGTCGCCAAGCGATCCGAGCGAGGGAGCGAGACGATCCTGCTGGTCGAGGACGAGGCGTCGGTGCGCAAGATCGCCCGCGTGGCGCTCGAGTCGCAGGGGTACCGAGTGCTCGAGGCATCCGGAGGTCCCGAGGCCGTACGCACGGCCGAGTCTTATCCGGGGACGATCGACCTGCTGATCAGCGACGTCGTGATGCCCGAGATGGGAGGGCGCCAGCTGCTCGACGCGATCCGAACGCGACGCCCCGACATCAAGTTCCTGTTCATGAGCGGCTATACGGACGACGCGGTCCTGCTGCACGGAGTCGTCGAAGCGACCGATGCGTTCCTGCAGAAGCCGTTCACCCCGCTGCGCCTGGCCGGCAAGGTGCGAGAGCTGCTCGACGCTCCTGAGACCTCGCGCTGATCCGAGAACTGAATCGACCAGACGTGAGCGTGAGGGGTTCTTCTCCGATGGTTGGCCCTACGACGGCGAGGCTGCATCGGGACAGCATCATCCCAAGAAGTGGGTTGGACTGAAGATTCCGGGCATCATGGAAGGGACGCGACCGATCACCGAGTAGGCGACCCAAGCCGCAAATGATGTGAGTCCGATGGTCAGAATCGAATAGGTAAGCAGGCCTGCCGCCGAATTGAGCCGTTTGCGCCAAAGAAACTGCGAGAAGAACAACGAGACCTCTGCCACGGCCGCGACACTGATGATCATCCATCCTAATGGCAGGCCCAGCTTGTTCGCAGCCAAGAGTCCTGGCGACGGCGGCGCTACCCCCTGTGAGATTCGCATCAGAGCCGTCGGCACGGCAAGGACGAAGAGCATGACCACAGTAACGGCGGCCGCCGCCGGCAAGATCGCGAGGAGTCCGAAAGCCCACGGAGGTAACCTGGCGCCTGAACGAGCGGTTGGCTCAGCGAGTCCGGGAGTCCGATAGGGATTCGATGTCTCGAGCCAAGATGTCTCGGATTGGTGCCGGCATATCGGTGACATCAGGTTCGTTTCGTCCTTCCCAATCGATCGGGAACGAAGCGCGAGTGAAGACCGGCGGGCAACGCGATCGCGTGATCAGCGACTCATCAGATCCAGCAGCGCGACGACGGTCGCTTCGACTCCCGTTCGGATCGACGGTTCCGGAGCGATGCGGAAGAAGGGGGAATGATGCGAGGGGACCGGCGGCCCGCCGGCCGCTTCGGCATCGAGCTCTTCCCTGAGGGTGCCGCCGACCGTGAAGTAGACGCTCGGGATCGGCGGATCGGTCGTGAAGAACGGAAAGTCCTCGGCTCCCATTCCCTTCTGGCGTGCCGCGACGAAGTCGTCGTCCATCATGATCTCGGCGCCGAGTTCCTCTTCCCAGCGACTCCTCAATCGCCGTGCCAGGTCGGCATCGTTCGTCGTAGGCGGCGTCGACTCGGAGTAGATCACTTCGGGGAGCTTGTCCTCGGGGAGCCCTGCGGCTCGTCCCAGGTTTTCGGCGATCCGCTTGATGCCGTCGAGGAGCAGTTTCCGATTCTCGGAGCTCGTACTACGCACCGTCAGTTGCAGAACGGCGCGGTCCGAGATGATGTTGTGCTTGGTGCCGGCGTGGAACGAGCCGACGGTGACGACACCGGGATCGCGCGGCGGGAGTTCGCGCGAGACGAGGGTCTGGAGCGCCATGACGATCTGAGCACCGAGCACGATCGGGTCCTTCCCTTGGTGCGGCGACGCACCGTGCGCTCCGACTCCGTGCACGATCAGATCGACCGCATCGCTGCCGGCGTAGGGGCTGCCGTACGAGACGGCCAGCTTCCCTGCTTCGCCGCCGCACCAGACGTGAAACGCCAGTGCATAGTCGGGACGTCCGAAGCGTTCCCACAGGTTGTCCTGCATCATCGCCCGGGCCCCCATCACCCGTTCTTCGGCCGGCTGACCGATCAGCATCAGCGTGCCAGACCAGCGATCGCGAATCGCCGCCATGCGCCGCGCGGTCCCGACGAGCGAGGTCATGTGGACATCGTGGCCGCAGGCGTGCATGACCGGAACGATCTCGCCGGTCGCCGGGTTTTCCTGACGGACCGTCGAGGCGTTGTCGAGGCCGGACTTCTCTTCGACCGGCAAGCCGTCCATGTCGGCTCGCATCATCACCGTCGGTCCGGGGCCGTTCTCGAGGATCGCGACGACTCCGGTACCGCCGACCCCTTCGCGTACGGCGAATCCGGCAGCGCGCAGCTCCTCGGCCAGTCGCGCCGCCGTCTTCGTCTCGGCCAGCGACAGTTCGGGATTCCGATGGAAGTGATCGAACAGCGGGCCCAGATGGCTTTCGTAGTCGGCGGCGATCGCTTCGCGCAGTCCGGCGGGGAGTTCGGCCTGAACCGAACCTTGCAGTGCCAAGGTCAGCAGCAGCGCGGCGAGCGAGCGTCTCATGTTTCGGCTTTCGTCGGGCATGGGTTCGGAGTTCGTCCGTGCGGGAGGTCGGACGAGGCGATCGAGACGGCATTGTGCACGTACGGCGAGACGCTTGTCCATCGATCTCGACCGACCGCTCGACGCGAGGTCGCGGCGCAGGAAGAATCGACGCGGCTCGACGACCGGGCTCCGCCGCGCCGGCGGACTCGCGTGACGACGACGATGCAGGCAGAAGAGGGAAGCGATGGTGGAGTTTCGCGAGCGGCCGCGACGGGATGAGTACTTCGAGTATTACGCCAAGTACGTCGATCGCGTTCCGGAGGGTGAGATTCGCGAGCTGGCGGCCGGGCAGATCGATTCGCTGCGGCACACGTTCGACGGCGTCTCGGAGAAGACGGCAGCGATCGTGCATCCGCCGTCGACCTGGACGCTGAAGCAGGTGGTCGGCCATCTGATCGATGCGGAGCGGATCTTCGCCGAACGGCTGCATCACTTCGCGATGGGAGATCTCCAGCCGTTGCCCGGCATGAACCAGGAGGAGTACGTCGCGCATGCCGACTACGAGACGCCGTCGTTCGCGGCGCTGGTCGACGAGCTGGTGCTGCTGCGGCAGGCGAATGTGCTGCTGCTGAGTCGATTGCGAGCGGCGGACCTGTCGGCATGCGGGGAAGCCTCGGGGCATCCGGTAACGGTCCGCGCCTTGGCCTGGATGCTCGTCGGCCACGTCGAGCACCACTTGGCGATCGTCCGGGAGCGGTTGGCAAGGACTTGAACGACCTCGGGAAAGGAACCGGGTCGGGAGGGTCCGAGACCGGCGTGAACCCGATCGCTCGCTCTTCGGCCCCCGATTCCGAACACCCCCTTTCTACGACATTCGTTTCGTGCTTCAATGGGCGCACGTCGGTCGCCGCTCGGTCGGCCGGCGGCGTCCCGGAACTTCGAAACGAACGAGGGGTCCATGAGCGTGCGCGTCGTCGTGGCGGAAGGTGACGGAGTCGGTCCCGAGATCACTCGCGCGGTCCTGAAGATCATCCGCGCGGCCGAAGCGCCGATCGACTGGGAACCGATTCGGGTCGGCCAGGCGATCTACGAACAGGGGAACACCTCCGGCGTCCCCGCCGACGCCTGGCAGACGATCCGTCGGCACGGCGTGCTGCTCAAGGGACCGATCACCACGCCGCAGGGGAAGGGCTTCAAGAGCGTCAACGTCACCATCCGCAAGGCGCTCAACCTGTTCGCCAACGTCCGCCCCTGCAAGGCCTACGCGCCCTTCGTCGCCTCGCCGCACCCCGGCATGAATCTGGTCATCGTTCGCGAGAACGAAGAGGACCTGTACGCCGGCATCGAACACCGACAGACGCCCGAAGTGCGGCAGGTGCTGAAGCTGGTCACCCGCCCCGGCTGCGAGAAGATCATCCGCTACGCGTTCGAGTACGCGCGCGCCTACGGACGCCGCAAGGTCTCGTGCATGACCAAGGACAACATCATGAAGCAGACCGACGGCCTGTTTCATCAGGTGTTCGACGAGGTCGCGGCGGAGTACCCCGAGATCGAGGCGAATCACTACATCATCGACATTGGCGCGGCGCGACTGGCCGCCAGCCCCGAAATCTTCGACGTCATCGTGACGCTCAACCTGTACGGCGACATCCTCTCGGACATCGCCGCTCAGATCGCCGGTTCGGTCGGCTTCGCCTCGTCCGCCAACGTCGGCGAACAGGTATCGATGTTCGAGGCGGTGCACGGATCGGCGCCCGACATCGCCGGACGCGGCATCGCCAATCCGTCCGGTCTGCTGATCGCCGCGACGCAGCTGCTCGTCCACGTCGGCCTCTCGGAACAGGCCTCGGTCATCAAGAACGCCTGGCTCCGCACCCTCGAAGACGGCATCCACACCCCCGATGTCCATCGCGAAGCGATCAGTTCGCGGAAGGTCGGCACCGACGACTTCGCTCAGGCGATCATCGAGCGGCTGGGAAGCGAACCGCGCGTGCTCGAACCGGTCCGCTACCGGACGACTCGTCCGATTCAGGTCAGCTATCGATCGCTGCCGACCGAGCAGCGATTGGTCGGCGTCGACGTCTTTCTCGGTTGGGACCAGGAAGGGCGAGACCCGAACGTGCTGGCCGAGCGGCTGCAGCAGGCCTCGACCGAGACACTGCGTTTGGGGCTGATCACCAACCGCGGCGTGAAGGTCTATCCCGACGGTCTCCCGGAGACCTTCCGGACCGATCATTGGCGCTGTCGCTTCAAGGCCGATACCGACGAGATTCCGTACGCACGGGTCATCGAACTGCTGCAGCGGATCGATCAGGCCGGACTGCGCGTCATCAAGACCGAGAACCTCTACACCTTCGACGGCTCGCCCGGCTTTTCGTTGGGGCAGGGGGAATAGCGCATCGAGAGCTCCCGAGCGGACGATACGGGCGAGACATCGGGGAACGGAGCGGGACCGATTCCGGTCGGCCGAAAGTCGGCCGGGACGATCGAAGCGATCCCCCTTGGCAACCGCTCCCGATCGGCCAACGGTAGAAGGTCGGCGTTTCGAGCGACTTCGGCTCGGAACGCCGTTCCCGCTTCCACTCGCTCCCACTGATCGTCGGACCTCGGCATGAACGGCATCGCGATTCTCGGCGCCTCGGGGACCATCGGCAGTGCCGTCGCGCGGCGGCTGGTCGCGGCCGGCCGCCCCGTGCTCCTCGTCGGGCGCGACGCCGAGCGTCTGGCGCCGCTCGCCGCCGAGCTCGACCAACCGATGGAGAGGGTCGACTTTCGCGACAGCGCCGATCTCGAAGCGGCTCTCGAGCGGCGGATCGCGAGCGGCCTGCAACTCGGCGGCATCGTCAACGCCATCGGCTCGGTGCTGCTCAAGGGGGCTCACGCGACTTCGGACGAGGAGTTCCGCGAGACGGTCGAGACGAACCTCTTCACCTCGTTCGCGGCGGTTCGCTCAGCCGGCAAGCTCCTCCGTTCCACCGGCGGTTCGATCGTGCTGTTCGCCAGCGCGGCCGCCGAGATCGGCATTCAGAATCACGAGGCGATCGCGGCGGCCAAGGCGGGCGTCATCGGACTGGCGCGCTCCGCGGCCGCCACTTATGCCGGCAACGATCTCCGCTTCAACGTCGTCAGTCCCGGCCTCGTCCGGACCGAGATGACCAAGCGGATCTGGCAGAACCCCGCATCCGCCGCCGCTTCCGAATCGATGCACGCCCTGAAGCGTCTGGGGGATCCCGATCAGATCGCGTCGCTCGTCCAGTGGCTCGTCGATCCGCAGAACGATTGGGTGACCGGTCAGGTCTTCGGGATCGACGGCGGTCTCGGTCATGTGCTCGCTCGTCGCTAGATTCCGAACCGCCGGCCGACGAGCGGCCGTTCGCTCGCTTCGCCAAGCCTCTCGAATGAACTCGACCTTCGCATGACGACCCTCAGCAACCGACCGGTAGTGATCGTCGGCGCCGGCCTCGCCGGCCTTTCCTGCGCACGCACGCTCCTGGCTCGCGGGGTCGACGTCGTCGTCGTCGAACGGAACGACCGAGTCGGTGGCCGCGTCCGGACCGATCTGATCGACGGCTTTCGCGTCGACCATGGGTTTCAGGTCTTGCAGACGGCCTACCCCGAAGCGATCGCGCAGCTCGATTACCGTCGTCTCGACCTTCAACCGTTCGAGCCCGGGGCGCTGATCCGCACCGACTCGCGCACCGTTCGCATGGTCGATCCATGGCGATCCCCGGCCAGCCTGCTCGGCACCTGCTTCAACGGAATCGGTTCGCTCGCCGATCGCTGGCGACTGGCTCGACTGCGCCGCCGCGTGACTCGATCGTCGCTCGACGAACTCGAACGTCAGCCCGACCTCCCGACCGCGGAGTACCTGAGTCGCGAATGCGGCTTTTCGAACGACATGATCGAGCGATTCTTTCGTCCCTGGTTCGCCGGCGTCTTTCTCGAGTCGTCACTGGGATCGAGTCGCCGATTCTTCGATTTCACGTTTCGGATGTTCGCGACCGGCGACGCGGCTCTGCCGGCCGACGGCATGCAGGCGATCGCGAACCAACTGGCCGAACCGATCGGCAGCGAACGACTTCGACTGTCGACCGACATCGCCGAGATCGCTCCCGGGCACTTGGTCACCGGATCGGGCGAGCGGATCGACGCGCGAGCGATCGTCGTCGCGGTCGACGGCCTCGCCGCTCATCGACTGTTGCCGACGTTCGTACCGGCGCCGACCTTCGGTTCGACCTGCTGTCTGCAGTATGCCGCTCCGGCGCCGCCGTTTGCCGGCGCATGGCTGATGCTCGACGGAACGAGACAAGGCCCGATCAATCATCTGTGCGTGCCGAGCAACGTCGCGCGAAGCTACGCCCCTCAGGGACAGGCGTTGGTGAGCCTCTCGACCGTCGGTCCGGGGCCAGCGGAGGAGCTCGAGGCGCGGGCGCTCGAACAGGCGCGAGCCTGGTTCGGCGATCAGGTCGACCGCTGGAGGCCGCTCGCCAAACAGACGATTCCGCACGCCGTACCGCTGAAGAATCCGGGAACGAACGCGTCGCTCTCGCCGCGATTGGCCGAGGGGCTCTATTGCTGCGGCGACCATCGCCGAGCGCCGTCGATCCAGGGAGCCTTGGCGAGCGGTCGCGCCGCAGCCGAAAGCCTGCTGACGGAACTGTGCGGGGCTGCGGCGGCCTGAGTCGTCTCGACAGCGCGTTCTTGCCCGATCGATCCCGGTCGAAAGGGATTCCCGTCGCTGCGGCGGGGAAGGGGCGTTAAGCGGACGGGGGGCTCGCGGTCCTCTCGACGTCCGCGAAGCGCACCCTCGGAGGCTCGTCCATGTCCCCTCGGTTCCTCCTTCGCCTGGCTCGCTTTCCGCTCGTTGCGCTGGTCGCGATCGGGATGGGGTGGTTCGGCCTGGCGCTGATGTACGCCGGCTCTCCTTACGTGCCGATGTTCGGCGATTTCTGGACGAACTACGTCGTCGGCGCCAGCATCATTCTCTGGTGCAGTGCGGCGTTGTTCCTGCGAGGACGAAGCAGGTCGACCTGGCTCTGGTTCGGAGCCTTGTCGCCGCTGCTGGGCGCGTCGCTCGCCGCTCCGCCGGCGGGCATCGTGTTCATCTTGGCCAAGGGATATGTCGCCTTTCCGATCGGGTTGGCGACGGCGTGGCTCGTCTACCGGATCGATCGTCGTCTGGTCGGCGACCGCCAGGCCGATGCGGCGATCGCCGAGATCTCGACCACGAATCCGAGGAGCAGCGAATCGTCTCAACCGCAGCGAGCGATCGCTGCTGTCTGACGTCGAGTCTGCGGTCGTTCGTCGACGGGAACGACAGCGTTGACTCACCCCTGACCTGGTCGAGAGTTTTGCGGGAGGGCAGCTTTCAGTCGCGACGCACGGCGATCTCGACCTCGACGCGATGCTCATCCGAATCGTTGAGATCGATGACTCGGTCGATCCAGATGATCAGCGACGTGCCGGTCGCGTCCGTTTCGTAGCCGCGACGGTAGTCCTTCCCCTCGGTCAGCCGCACGCCGTCGACCTCCAGGTCGATCGGCGTCCGTTCGTCGTTCCAGTCGGGAACGACGAAGGCCGGATTGGCGAGCCACATGGTTCCGTGCAGGTGCTCGTCGTCGTAGATCGCGTCGAGGGCGAAACGGATCGTCTCGGGGCCTGCGGTCGTCCGCGGCACGAGATAGGCTCGCTGGGTCGGATCGTAGGTCGGACGGTCGTATCGACCGGCGCTCCCGTTCGGCGAGAGGCGATCGTCGGGAAGCTGCAGCTCGGGGGGCGTGATCCATGACCAGGCGATCGGCATGATCTCGCGTTGAGGATCGGCGCTGGCGGTCATGCCGTGCAGGTAGATCTGCTCGATCGTCGCATCGGTTCGGCGATAGTGCCACCAATTGACCAGATGCCCGAGTGCCGCAACGTAGCCGATGCTCGGGTCGCCGTAGCCGGTCCAGGTCGCGAACGGGAAGCGACGATCCTCCTCCCAACCGTAGGGCGAGGCCGCGACTCCGTACGGGAGCGCCACGACGTACGGTCGATAGCGCGACTTGGACCGGACGAGCAGGATGTTCGCGTCGCGAAAGTCGCCGAAGTCGCTCGGCGGCCCTTCGGGCATCTCGTAGGCGATCCCCTGCGCTTGCCCTTGGGGTTCGACCGAACCGGGCTCGTTGCCGAACATCCGGATCAGCGTCAGTGCCGGATCGGTCTCGAGATCGTCGGTCGGCACATGGCCGGCCGGACCGATCACCACCGTCTCCATGAACTCGTGCACGACTGCCGGCGGTTCGCGGTAGAACCCGAACGGCTGACTCGAACCGGCCAGACCGCTGTGGATCGTCATGTGACGGACATGAACGCCGTCAGGATAGATCGTGAAGCGTTCCTCCCCCCAGTCCCCCTTGCCGTCCAGGTACGGAGAGCCGGTGGGGAGATCGTCGTGAGCGATCTCGAGTTCGGCGTTGACCAGCGCGTAGCGGACGCGGACGACGATCCGCGCCGGCGACTGATGCTCGATCCAGACACGAGCGAACCGCGCCTGTTCGTCCATTCCCGCTTCGAACGACGCATCGGCTCCGGTCCCGTCCCAGTCGCGCGGATCGTACGTTTCGGCGGCGAAATGCGCGAACTTCAGCCCGTTCTCGGCGACCTGGCAGAAGTGCCACGGCAGATCGAACGACATGCCGATCGGCTGCCGGTCGAAGGTGACCTTCACGGCGCCGACCAGTCGTTCGGGCTCAGGAGGCCGCTCGCGATCGGGCCCCTCGGCCGCGAAGCGGGCTGGCGTCGCTTCGGCGTCCGCCGACCGGGACGGACTCGCCGTCTGCGACGCGAGCTGCGAAGAGGTGCCGACGACGAGCGTCGCGCCAAGCAGCAACCCGAGCGCGAAGCCGCGGATCGCTCCGTCTCGTCTGCTCGCACCCTCGCAGTACGCGATCTCGAAGTTCCCGCGTCGCCATCGCATCGCCTCGCTCCTCCACTGGAGCTTGCGTCGTCGTCCGTCGTCGCCATCCATCCGATCGCCCGATCGGTTCGCGCGAGCGATCACCGCGTTTCGTTCTTCTCCATCAGCTCGAGATTCGCTTCGGCAAACGCTCGGCCGATCGCGGCGAGCGTGCGGGCACAGCCCAGGTAGTGGTAGCCGCCGTTCGACGCGCCCCGTTTCCAGAGCGTCGCTTCGGCGGGCGAGATCAGTTCCTGCTCGAACTTCCGAACGGACGCGTCGATCTCGTCAGCCGACATCTTTCCGTCGGCGTTTGCGTGCTCGGCGTGCTTCGACTCCAGAAACCACCGCATCTGTCCGACCTGCTCGTGCTTCCGGTCGATGGCACCGAGTTCGTCGGACCAGAACGGCGCGGTCGGTACCGCGACGACGTTGCCGCGGAACTCGGGGAGCTCGGCGACCGACGCCTGAGCCGTTCGGAAGTTCCGCTGCGACGCGTCGACCGCTTCGTCGGCTCCACCGATTCCCATCACCCCGATCACGACCGGAAGTTGCGGGGCATCGAGATCGCGACGGACGTCGCGGATCAGGTGACCGAGCAGATCGGCGTACTCGCGATAACCGTCGGGCTTGTCGCCGTCGGGATACGACCAACCGTCGACCAGATCATTGAAGCCCTGAAACCAGACGAAGCCCGCCAGCTCGTACCCTTGTTCCGGATCGTAGTCCGGAACGACTCGCGGCAGATCGGCGAGGACTCGCTTCACGTGATCGATCATGTGGCGATAGAAGACGCCGTTCAGCTCCCGCTCGTGCCGCTCCGCTTCGGCATCCGGATCGAGTCCCTGTTCGCGCCAGCGATCGCGAATGTACGAACCGAAGTGACGAGGCCGGGCACTGGGCGGACGAAAGTCGGTCATCAGACTCCGACCACCCCAGGCGGTCTTGATGATCAGGATCGGGCCGTCGACCGAGCGAGCCATCGTGATGCCGAAGGTCAGTTCGGGACCGATCTTTTCGGTCGAGGCGCCGAAACCGGCGGTCAGCGGACCGACCTGTTCGATGACGTCGGACCACCCATCGCCGGCGCTGCCGACCGACGTGATTCGGACTCGATCGATCTCGCGAAACGTTCCGTCTTCGGCACGGATCTCGTCCAGCAACACGGCGGTCGAGGGATCGTCGGCCAGATAGTCGAGCGTCGAGACGTCGGCGTGTCCCTGCATGTTCGATTGGCCGGCGAGGATGAAGATCTTCAGCGGCTTCTCGACGCCGGGCGAGGGAGTCGCCAGGGCAAGCAGCAGTACGAGCGATCGAAGCAGCGTTCTCATGGGGCAAGGATCTCGCTGATGGTTGCCGATGGGACCGACGCCCAGTCACCGCGGACACGCAAGGTCGACGTCGGCCCGAAATCGATCGGTCGAAGCCGTCGCACGACACGCGCCGATCGAACGAGTGCCACGGGCCTCCAACAGGAACGAGTCGCGACAGGACGAGTACCTGTCGCGCCGCCCGGAAAGCGCCGCACTGGTCGATTCTTGTCGACACTCTAATCGGTCGGCAGATCCGCAAGGCGTCGTTCGACGAACGGTCTCAGAGGATTCTCCGCCCCCGCCTGATCGAGCGCGTCGGTCAGCAGGGCCCGTGCACCGGCCCTGTTGCCTTCGTTCGCCAGATGACACCCGAGCACGTACGCCCCTGCGATGCGCACCTCGGGCGACAGCTTGCGAGCCAGTCCGCTCCAGCCGAAGAGTCCCGTGACTCCCTTGAGGGTCGCCAACAGCCGAGTCGCTTCGAACTGGCCGATCTCTCCCGCCTCGAAGCTCCGCACCCCTTCATCGAAAGCCGACAACAGCGTCCGTGTCTCGACGTCGGAAAGCGCCGGGGCTCCTTCGGAACCGAATCCGCCGATCAGATGACGACCGACGACGAGCGTCAGGCGGCGGCCGATCGCGCGATTCTCTTCGCTCGGATCATCCAGCGGAAACAGCTGGCGACGCGCCATCCGTCTTCCTTCGACCCCGTCGTAGGTCGATCGCATGACGATCGCGATCCGGTCGTTGCCGATCACCTCGCGACGCAAAGCGTCGATCACCGCTCCGCCGAGCGATTCGGCCGATTGGGCGGCCAGAATCCGTTCCACGTCCCGTTCGTCGATATCGCCCGCGAGCGAGCCGAGCAGCGCGTAGCCGGCGGCCGAGTACGGATCATGCCGTTCGACCGCTCGGGCCGACTCGAGACCGGCTCGCCAGACCATGAACGCTTCGTCCGTTCGATCGAGTTGCTCCAGCGCCAGACCGCGCAGTACCGAAGCGGTCGGGTCCTGCGCGACCGCGAGACTCTCGTCGGAATCGCTCGCGACCCGCGACCGCGCGTCGAGCGCCTCGAGGACGATGAGCGGTTCCCCGATCGCCGTCGCCATCAACGCTTCCTCGAGTCGCACGTCGGCCACTTCCCTCGGGGTCGCACGGGGGTCGTTACGCATCTCGACGAGCAGCTCCTGCGCCTCGGCGAGCCGTTCCAGTCGGACCAGCGCCACGATCGCCAGATGCAGAAAGTCCGAGCGGTTCGCACCGCGCAGCTCCTCGTCCAGGGCCGATCGTGCGGCCTCGAGCGAGCCCTGCCAGTCGCCGACCGACTGACACGACGAGGAAAGCATCCAGAGCGCATCCAGTCGCAGTCCGAGCGAGGCGGCGAGAACGTCCAGCAGGTCGACCGTCCGCTTCAGCTCCTCGATCCGCGCCGGAGTCACGACGATATTGTCCGTCCGCTCCAGCGAGTCGGATAGCGCGTGCTCGATGAGCCGATCGATGGTCGGGCGAGGGAGTTGCGGTACGAGACGAGCGAACTCGACATCGGCGGTCAGCCGCTGTTGAAGCAGCTGCGCTTCGTCGCGCCGGCCCTGATCGAGATAGAGCAACCAGAGTTGGGCGAGCGAGCGGAATCGCCAGGCCGGATCGCTCTGGTCGCCCGCCTCGACCAACACCTCTTCCGCCTCCTGCGATCGGTCAAGGCGAGTCAGGCAGAGCGCCTGCTTGTATCGCGCCTCACTCCGCTCGTCGTCGGTCGCGCCGGCCGGAAGTTCCCGATACAGCGTCAGCGCCCGATCGTACGCTCCCGCCGCGAACTCATGATCTCCTCGCTCGAGCGGATGAGGTCGTGCAGCGAGTTCTCTTCGTCGCACCGTCAGTTCCGTCAGCGCCAAACCAGGATCTGCGGTCCCGCTCGACGGCAGATCGACGATCGCGATCCGGCGCACTCCTTCGGTCGCGCGAACCGAGAAGAGTTCATCGATCTCCAGCGGCGGCGAATTCTGCACCTGCAACGACAGAGTCCGCCCCGATCGTCGCGCCGTCATTCTCAGCGGCTCCTTCGCCGCGAGCGAAACGATCCGACTCCCGAGCGATACTCCCTGTCGTCGAATCTGCAGCTCGACCTGTCCGTCGTGGGTCCGATCTTCGATTGGCGGCAGCGAGTCGGGGAGTTCTCGGGGGGATCGACGCGGTCCGTGAAGCAGGAACTCGTACACGACCGACTCGGATCCCCTGCGATCCGATGCGTCGACGGCCGATCGAGGCCCGCTCGAGGTTTCGACGCTCGACGACTCGGGACGGTCGATCGCCAGACCGATCACCCGGCGTTCGCTCCAGTCGGCGGCAAAGGCCGCCTCGATCTCGACGTCGCCGGACGAATCAAGGCGCGAGTCGATCGTGACGTCGCGCCCGCCGTCGACGATCGTCGGCAGCAGCCGAAACCCGTCGGTCGTCAGCGTCTCGGGGGCGAACGTCTCGGAAAGCTCGGGATACGGAGGGGCGAGTCGCGCCGCGACCTGCCAGCGCCCGACCGACTGCTCGAGACGTTGGCGGAGTCCGTTCACATCGATTCCGAACGACCGGTCGTCGAGCGCCACGAAGATCCGTTCGAGTTCGGCTCGCGCGGCGTTCTCCAGACGGGGTCGATCGATAAGTTTCTCCAAGCGGGAGCGGAGTGCCGCGGCGAACCTTCGCTCGGTCCGTTCGGCGGCTGCGGGATCGAGCTGCCGGAGCGCATCGCGCCTTGCGGCGACGTCGGCAAGTAGGGCTGCGCTCGGTTCCGAACGTTCGGCAAGTTCTTGGATCTCGCGTTCGAGCGTCCCGATCCGACGCTCGTGCCGGCCGCGAAGCTCGAGCATGACGGCGGTCGACACGGCGATCACCGCCAGCAGCACGGCGACGCCGAGCGCCGTGGCGATCCGGTTGCGACGGGACCAACGCCACGCCGTCTCGACGACGGTCGCCCGCCGCGCCCGGATCGTCTCGCCGCGCAAGTAGCGACGGAGTTCGTCGGCCAGTTCACCGGCGCTCGCGTAGCGTTCGGCCGGTTCCTTCGCCAGGCATTTCAGGCAGATCGTCTCGAGGTCCCGATCGATGCTCGCGACCCGTCGCCTCGGCGGCAACGGTGCTTCGCGAATCACCATCAGCAGCGTGCTGCCGACCGAGTCCGACTCGAACGGAGGACGACCGGTCAGCAACGCGTAGAGCGTCGCTCCGAGCGAGTAGATGTCGCTCGCGACGCCGATCGCGTCTCGGCGGCCGAGCGCCTGCTCGGGAGGCATGTAGCCGGGAGTGCCGAGGACCGAACCGCTGGCGGTCAGGTCTCGGTCCTCCTCGACCTGCTTGGCCAGACCGAAGTCGGTCACCTTCGGTTGTCCGTCCTTCGTCATCAGGACATTCGACGGCTTCAGATCCCGATGCAGAACCCCGGCGTCGTGGGCACAGGCGATCGCATCCGCGATCACCGCCATCAGTTCGGCCGCTCGCCGCGACGGATAGGGACGATCTCGCAATCCGTCGGCCAGACTGTGCCCGTCGACGTACTCCATCGAGAAGTAAGGGGTGCCGTCGAACTCGCCGACGTCGTAGATCGGTACCAGGTTAGGGTGATTCAGTCGCGCCGCCGCTCGCGCTTCCGCATGAAACCGACGGATCTGCTCCCCTGACGCCAAAGTCCCGCCGAGGATCATCTTGAGCGCTACGATCCGATCGATCGGCAGCTGGCGCGCCTGGAAGACGACTCCCATGCCGCCTCGCGCGATCTCGCGAACCAGCACGTAGTTGTCGATACGGATTCCCGGGACATACGTCGCGGAGCCGTCGGACAATCGTGGACCGATCGGCGCCGTCGACTCGAGCGACGCATCGACGCGCGAACGATCGACGGTCGACGCTGGTTCGGGGAACGCCTGCGCGTCGATCCGCAACGTCGGCTCGTGGTCTTCAGGGGGCGGGACTGACTCTCCCATGGTCGCTGGACTCGGCGACAAGTTGGTGACGGCTTGACAGTCGGTTCGATTTCCGAGCCCCCTGTCTAGTTCGCGACGCAGGGCGTCGGTAGTCGGAGCGACTTCGAGGATCGAATCGAGCGGCGGCGAAGGGACTCCTCGGGATCGATCCGAGCGGCCGGCATCGATTCCCGGGCGATTCAACTCGTCGACGGTCGCACGCTCCCGTAGAACTGATGCGGCGGGAATCGGCCGGCGTCAAGGCACTGGCGCCGCACGGCTCGCTCCGTCTCGCGTTGCGAGTCGCTTCTCGGGAGAAGCCGGAAACCGGCGTGCTACGGAAGAGGTGAGATCATGCGACGAGAACGGAACCCGGCTGACGGGCATCGGATCGTGCGGCGATGCGCAGCGTCGCTGCTGTTGATCGCATCGGTGAGCTGTCGCAGCGACGCCCTGACGACCGACCGGCTGGCGATCCGCATGAACGATCAACTGATCGGACATGCCGAAACGATCGACTCGGGGATCGATCCCGAGTCCGGGGAGCGCGAGGTTCTCAGCCGCGTGCGTCTGAGAATCGCTCTCGGCGATCAGGTGCGCGAGATCGCCATCGACGGCCGGACGCGCTACGACGCTCAGGGGGCGGTCCGTTCCTATCTGTCGCACGCGCGCCAGAGCGAGGTGTGGAGCGAAGTCGACTGCACGTTCGACGGCCGAGCGGTCACGATCTCGCGGCGCGACAGCAGCGGAGCGCCGGCGACGACGAGCACCCGCGAATTGCCCGATTCTTGGGCACTCCTCGGTTCCAACGACTTCGGCCACTTCGCGACCATTGCCGAGCGCCTGGCCAAGGTCGAAGGGGATTCGATCGCGCTCGGACTGTTCACGCCCGAGGGGAGCGGTGCGGTCGTCGAGTCGAGCGGCAGGCGAGTCGCCTCGACGGAACGGGACCCCCTCGGCTCGCAGCGCTGGAGCTTCGACGACCTGACGATCGTGATCGATTCGACCACGGGACGTTTTCTCGCTCTCGAGATCCCCTCTCAGGCGACTCGGGTCGAACGGGCCGATGCATCGATCGTCGACGAGTTCGACGCAGCCGCTCCGGTCGATCTGCTCGCTCGGCACTTCATCCGGAGTCCGGTTCGCTTCGATGACCCGACTCAGGTGACACGACTGGTCGTCGATCTGAAGGTGCGAGTGATCGGATCCGGAGTCGAGAATCCGGCGTCGATCCTGACGACGCCGATGCAGTCGTTCGACGGGGAAAAGCAGCAGGAGCGAGTTACCGGCCGCCTGACCGTTTCGACGATCGAACGCCCGGCCGAAGGGATCGCGAGTTTCCCGATCGACGTGACCGACGAGTCGCTGCAGCGCTATCTGCGTCCCGAACCGCTGATCGAATCGGATGCCGACGAGATCATCGCGAAGGCCAAGTCGCTGATCGGTGACGCGACCGATCGCTGGACGGTGACCGAAGCGATCGGCCGATGGACGTTCGAATCGATCCGGTACCGGATCGCGGAAACTCCTTCTGCACTGGCGGCACTACGCAGCGGGGAAGGGGACTGCGGTCCGCATGCGACGCTGACCGTCGCGATGCTCCGCTCGCTCGGCATTCCGGCGCGACTGGTCGGCGGGCTCGTCTATACGCCGTCGTTCGGCGGCAGTTTCGGCCAGCATGCCTGGGTCGAAGTGCATTTGGGTGACGCCGGTTGGTTCGCCTTCGATCCGACGACCGGCGAGTTCGATCGCCTTTCGGCAACTCACCTGAAGCTGTTCGAGGGGATGGGAGGCGTGATCCCCGAGACGATCGAAGTGATCGATCATGCGCCCCGCGAAGCTCCCCCCTCCGACCCGATCCGGGATGAGACGCGCGAGCTTCCCTATCGCCTCGGAGAGCGATATCGCTACGAGTATCGAGTCGCCGGGAAGGTGCTGGGGGAGGAGACGTTCGAGTTCGCTGCGGGGGAAGGAGACTCGATCGTACTCGAAGCGGATGTCGAACTCGGCGAGGGGCTTTCCGGTCATCGTTCGCACGTCAGGATCACGGCTCGCCCCGACGGTTCGGTCCGACGCTTCGACCGGACGATCGAGGGCCTGCTCCGTTCCACGCTGGAGTGCGAGTTCGGTGAGAGAGTCGTCACGGGACGCAATCGCGCGAACCTGCGCGATCGACGACTGGAGCTCGAGGTCGATCCCTCGACGAGATTCTTCGACAACAACCTGATCTCGAGCTTCGCGCTGATGAGCTACGGCTGGGTGCTGGAGCAGGAGGGAGCCGTCTCGGTCGAAACCTATCACGCCTCGACGATGACGATCCTGCGACTGACCTTTCGCGTCGGGCCGACGACCGAACTGACGTGGGGAGATCGCACCGTCGCCGGCCGTTGGTGCGACGTGGAACCGATCTCGAACCGCTTCTTCTTCGATACGCAAGGGCGGCTGCTGCGGATCGAACAGGGTTCGCTCGTCATCGAACTCGATCCTGAGGCAGGAGAATGAAACGCATCGGACGAGCCGGCCGAGCGCTATGCCGGCCGAACGACTTGGGTCCGGCGGATCCTCGGCGAGTCCGATCCGTTATCGATGCAGAGTGGGGTACGACTCGGCTGGGAGACGGCACCGCTCTTTCACGAAGTCGTCGAGGCGCCCTGGGCTTCTTCGCTCGACGGCCCCTGACGTTCGAACTGCCTGCGCGGCATGGGTCAGATCGGCCCGATTGCTCCCCCTACGCGGACGAACCGTCCGAGAAGGGTCGTGTATGTCTCCTCGACATTGGAATCGACGCGGCTTCCTGCAGGCATCGGCCGGTGCGGTAGTGGCCGGCGCGGGCGTCGGGGGCGGCGCGTCGGCCGGCGTCTCGACGAGCCGCTCCGAGTCGTTTCCGTTCCTGACGGCCGATCGGGACTTCGTCGGCGTCGTTCCGCCGGACTGGGTCCTCGACGGAGCGGTGAAGGTCTTTCTGTCGCTCGAGGATCACGCCGCCATCACGCAAGCGGCCGAACTCGGAGCGACGGTATTGCATGCCGGCGGACCGGAACTCTACTCGCCGCTCCGCCGCGACGATCCGACCTCGGGCCTTCCGCCGGAGGTGCGCGAGCCGCTGGCGGCCGGCATCGCGCACGCCAAGTCGCTCGGGATGCGCGTCGTGCTCGGCATTTCCCCGTACGCCCCGATCGAGATCGTGCGCGCCCATCCCGAGTGGATCCACCATCCGACCGATGACCCGGCGCATCGCGAGCGAGCGTCGCTCGATCTGACGCTCCCCGAGAACATCGCCGTCCGATCGCTGCCGCTGAATACGCCTTACGGCGATTGGGCGATCGAGGCGCTGGCCGAACTGATGGCCGATCTCGGCTTCGACGGCGTCTCGTTCGACGGCTGCTACCATCAACCGCTCAACTTCAGTCCGTTCGAGCGCCAGGCGTATCGCGACGCGACCGGTCGCGAACTGCCGGAGCGGATCGATCTGGCCGACGAGGCGTATCGCATCTACCTGCTCTGGGCCGACGAGCAGCTCGAAGACTGGTACCGACGACTCGGGGGGCGACTGCGCGAGACGAATCCCGAGGGAGCGATCTACACCTGGACGACGAACGCCGGGCGTTACGGGCACTTTCTGACGAGTCCGCGCGTCATGTCGGCGCGGATGAACCGTCTGATCGATTGTCCGGTCCAGGAATGGTGGCTGGACGAGGTGAACCTCGGCGCGACGGTGGTACCGTACTTCGGCGCCGCTTACGTTCGCGCCGTCTCGGGGGGGCGAGTCGGCGCGAGCGAACCGTATCTGATGTCGCGAGGGAATCCGTATTCGACCGACAGCTTTCCGCCGCACGAACTGATCGTCCGCTGCCTGGGAGCGATGACCAACGGCTCGTTCACGCCGCTGGCGCAGATGGCCGGCCCCGAAGCGACTCGGGCCGCGCTCGTCGAGATCGCCGCGCGACGCGACTGGTTCGTCCGACTCGAGGCCGAGCCGTGGTGCGCCCTGCTGGTCAGCGAAGCGACGCGACAGTTCTACGCCTACGGCAACGTCGTCGATCGCTGGCTGTCGCATGCGCTCGGCGTCTATCGAGTCGGCATGGAGGAGCATCTGCCGGTGACGCTGATCACCGAACAGGATCTCGAGCCCGAACGACTGGCTCGCTTTCGAGTCCTGGTCCTGCCGAACGTCGCCTGTTTGAGCGACGAGCAGTGCGAGACGATTCGTCGGTACGTGCGCGACGGCGGCGGGTTAGTCGCGACCTGCGAAACGTCCTTGTGCGACGAACTCGGACGCTCACGAGGTGACTTTGCGCTCGCCGATCTGTTCGGCGCGAGCTATGCGGGGCGAGCGACCGGCGACACGCGACCGCGCGAGCTCGACGCGAACTTCCGGATCGCGATCGACGATCGGTACTGGGCTCAGCGGAGTCACGCCGGTGCGTTTCGATTCTCGGATCACGCCGATTCGATCTTCGCGACCGATCCGCGACTGAAGCATCTGGTCCCGGGACTCCAGGCGACCTTCAAGGGGCCGATGATCCGGACGACCGAGTTCGGCGCCGGAATGCGGCCGGCGCTGATGTACTTTCCGGAAGGAGTGCGCGAGGCATTTCCGTGCGCGGCGACCGGCGAGTACGGCGCCGGGCGAGTCGTCTATTTCGGTGCGGGAGTCGACGCGGCACTCTTCGACTACGCCTTTCCCTATCAGCGCGTGATGATGGCTCGCGCGCTGCAGTGGGCCGCTCGCGAGGCGTATCCGATCGAGGTGCGCGGACCGATGTGCGTCCAGTCGACCTTCTGGACGCAGGGAGAGCGGACCGTCGTCCATCTGTGGAACGGCCTGAACACCGCCGCGGATCACGGACGTCAGGAGGTGGAGGTACCGCTCCGCGAGGAGGCGATCGAGATCCACGGGCTCGAGCTCCGGATCCGCGGACGCGAGTTCCGCTCGGCCGTCGCGCAGCCGGGGGACCTATCGCTGACGATGCGACGGGACGGCGAATCGACGATCGTCACCGCTCCGCCGATCGCCGTTCACGTGGCGATCGTGCTGGAGTAGGTTCCGTGGCGAGTATGGTCGCCCGACGGCACGTCGTTCGTTCCGCGAGTCGATCGAGCAGCCCCGGCTCCGTCCTGACGAGCGGGTAGCGAACGAGCGGGTCGCCGCTCCATAATCGTCCGGTCGAAGTGGAGGTGGTCGTCACTCGCGCGTCCGCCTCATTCCGAGTCGATCTTTCGACTCGCTCGAACGGTCCGCTCGCTCCGTGGCGCTCCCGGCGTCGTCCCTCTGCCGTCCGAAGAGACTCTTGATGACGCGGCCTCGATCGACCTTCGTCTCGGGATTCCTGTTGGCGTTCGGACTGTCGCTTTCGGCTTCTTTTGCTCTCCCCGCGGCGGCTCAGACGCTGACCGAGCGATTGAAGCAGGAACCGCCGGCCGAATTGGCCGCGGCCGCTCGTCGCGAAGGAGATGCGATCCGCGGGTCGGTGATCTTCGCTCGATCGGATCAGGGTTGTGCCGGCTGTCATTCGTCGGGCGGAGTCGATCAGGTCGGGCCGGATCTGAGTCGACTGCCGAGCGACCGGACCGACGAAGCGTTGATCGAGTCGATTCTGGAGCCGTCTCGGATCCTGCGCGACGGCTTCGCGACGACGATCGTCACGACCATCGACGGCAACTCGATCGCGATTCGCGCCGTGTCGCAGGATGACGCTCTGCTGGTCGGTCGCGAGATCGCTTCTCCTTATCGACGTCGCGAGATTCCGGCGGCCGAGATCGAGTCGATCGAGACGAGCCGCGTGTCGTCGATGCCCGAGTCGCTGCCGAACGGACTGAAGAACCGTGGCGAGTTCCTCGACCTGGTCCGGTACCTGATCGAACTGCGCGACCGATCGACCGCGAGCGACATCGCCGAGTCGGGCGAGCCGAGCCGGCGCGAACTCGACCGAACGGTACTCGGACTGACGCTGATCGATCGGCTCGGTTGTCGGTCCTGCCACGCGGTCGATGCATGGGATCGGTATGCCGCCGGGGCGGTCACTGCCGCTCGAGCGCCGCGACTCGAACAGGTGGGCCATCGCGTCGATCGGTCATGGCTCGAGTCGTTTCTGCTCGCCCCGGCGTTGACGCAGCCGGGAACCGCGATGCCCGACCTTTTGAAGAATCTGCCCGATGACGAGCGCCAGTCGGCGGTCGACGATCTCGTCGCCTTTTTGGTCGCCCAGGGAGATCGACCGTTTCGGCGCGATCCGGTCGACGCTGAAGCGGCTCATCAAGGCGAAGCGATCTTCGCGCGAGTCGGATGTGTCGCTTGTCATGCGCCGCGAGATTCGCTTGCTCGAGAACTTCGGATTCCCGATTCGGTACCGCTCGGGTCTCTTGCAGCGAAGTACTCGATCGAGTCGCTGACGGAGTTTCTCGAGCATCCTCACGAGGTCCGGCCTGCCGGGCGGATGCCCGACCTGCAACTCGACCACTTCGACGCGTCGGCGATCGCGAACTATCTGCTGCAGGAGCAGTTGTCGACCGAGGTCGTCGGCGTCGAGAGCGACAGGGAGGCGGCGGAACGAGGCGAAACACGATTCCGGTCGATCGGTTGCTCGCGCTGCCATGATCCGATCCCTGCCGAGTCGGAGCCGCCGATTCCGATCGCGCGACTCGACCGTGGATGCCTCGGTGCCGAGGCGGGGTCTTGGCCGCACTACGCGCTGACCGACGACGAGCGATCGCTGATCGCCGAGACGCTGGCGACGGAAACGACCGAACCGACCGAATGCGGTCGGATCGAGTTCGCGATGGCGACGCTCGGATGCCTGGCCTGCCATGAGCGGGACGGCCTGGGAGGAGTGACTTCGGCACGGGATCTCTTCTTTCAGACGTCCGACATCAATCTGGGACCTCAAGGACGACTCCCTCCGAACCTGACGAACGTGGGAAACAAGCTCCGCCCCGAGTGGCTCCGCGAGGTGCTGGTCGGCGGCCGATCGATCCGTCCCTACATGGCGACTCGCATGCCGAGGTTCGGTGCCGAGAATGTCGAGGGGCTGCTGGCGCTGTTGACCGAGGTCGACGATCGACCCGATCGCGAACGCGCCGCACCGGATGACGAACGCGAGACGCGCCGCGCCGGCCACGAACTGGCGGGGAACACCGGCCTGAACTGCATCGCATGCCATACCTTTCGGCTCGAACCGTCCGAGACGATGTCGGCGGTCGATCTGACCGAGATGGCCGAGCGGCTGCAGCGAGATTGGTTCGAAGAGTTCCTGAAGGCCCCTCAGCGATATCACCCCAACACCGTGATGCCGTCGTTCTGGCCCGGCGGGCAGGCGATCCGGACCGAGATCCTCGCAGGCGACACCGATCGCCAGATCGAAGCGCTGTGGGTCTATCTCGAAGAAGGGCGTCAGGCGAATCCTCCTCGCGGACAGAAGCGCGAACCGCTCCGGCTGGCCGCCGGCGATGTTGCGGTGATGCTGCGTCGCTCGTACCCGGAGGTCGGCAAGCGCGGGATCGGCGTCGGCTTGCCGTCGGGGATCAACTACGTGTGGGACGCCGAAGGGATGCGTCTGGCGCTGCTGTGGCACGGCGACTTCGCCGATCCGGCCGGAGTCTGGCTCGGCCAAGGACACGGCAATGTCCGACCGCTCGGCAGCGAACTGGTGAAGCTCCCCGCCGGCCCCGAACTGCAGGACGCCCGAAATCCGTGGCGACCGGAACTTGGACGACCGAGCGAGCCGCGATTCGGCGGTTATGCGCTCGATGCCGAGCGCCGGCCGACCTTTCGTTATGCCTTCGGCGAACTGGAAGTGACCGACTCGATTCGCGAGGCGATCCGATCGGACGGACGATTGGGACTGACCCGAACGCTGACCTTCGCCGGGAACCTGCCGGAGGAACCGTTGACGTTCCGCTTGGCGGTCGGGACGAGCATCGAACCGGCGGAAGCGAAGGGTTACGTGATCGACGATCGCTGGCGCGTCTCGGTGGTCGAGGGGCCGGAGGTCGAGCGGACGAGTGACGGCGACGTGATCTCGTTGCAGTTGCCGGTCGATCGCACGTCGCTCGAACGCTCGTGGATCATCGACTACGACTGGTGAGACGTCTTGCGCGATCGGAACGATCGACGACGACCGAACACGACACGACACCGAACGGTGGGCGCCCCATGCGACGAATCGAGAACGACGACCATCGGCAGCCGAGCTCGTTCGACGGCAACAGCGGTTCGTTGCTCAGGGTCGGTTCGCGACGGCTGCGCTGCGGATTGCTGGTGCTGTTGCTGCTCGGCGTAACGGCGATTGACGCTCGGGCCCAGCCGCTCGGTGACTCCTGGGGAACGGCGGAACGCGAAGCGGCGTACTACCGGATCGTCGACCTGCCGATTCCCGAGGGGCTGGCGTTGGAGGCGGGGAGTCTGGAAGCGCTACCGGACGGGCGGCTGGCGATCGGCACTCGGCGAGGCGATCTGCTGCTGGTCGAAGGGGCCTTCGCCGAGCACCCTCGACCGACGTTCCGAACGTTCGCGAGCGGCCTCGACGAACTGCTGGGGATCGCCTGGCGCGACGATTCGTTTTGGGTCTGTCAGCAGACCGAGGTGACTCGCATTCGCGATCTCGACGGCGACGGTCAAGCAGACGACTTTCGGACGTTGGCGGACGGTTGGGGGTTCGGACACTACCACGAGTTCGCGTTCGGTTCGAAACCGGATGCCGAAGGGAACATCTGGGTCGCGCTTTGCCTGAGCGAGTCGTACGAGGCCAAGGTGCCGTATCGCGGTTGGTGCGTGAAGGTGACTCCCGACGGGCGCACGCTGCCGGTCTGCAGCGGCATCCGCAGCCCGTGCGGCATCGGCCCCAACGAACAGGGCGTGATGTTCTACGCCGAGAGCCAAGGTCCGTGGAACGGTTCCTGCTCGCTGAAGGTGCTCGAGCAGGGAGGCTTCATGGGGCATCCGGCCAGTTACGCTTGGTACGACCTGACCGACGCCTTGGGACCGAAGCCGCCGGAGCCGGAGAGCGGCTCTCGGATCGAGGTGCAGCGCGAACGCGTTCCGCAACTGGTTCCTTACGCCGTCGTCTTTCCGTACATCCGCATGGGGCGTTCGATCTCGGGCTTCACGATCGATCGGACCGGCGGAAAGTTCGGGCCGTTCGAGAATCAGATCTTCATCGGCGACTTCAGCTTGAGCGTCGTGATGCGAGCGACGACCGAGCAGGTCAACGGCGTCTGGCAAGGAGCCTGCTATCCGTTCCGCGAAGGACTCGCGACCGGGTTGCTCGCCTGCGAGTTCACTCCGGAAGGCGACCTGATCGTCGGCGGAACGAATCGCGGATGGCCGGTTCGCGGCCCGAAGGACTACGCGCTCCAGCGTCTGGACTGGACCGGCAAGACGCCGTTCGAGATCGAACGGATCACGGCGGCCCCGGACGGCTTCGATCTCGAGTTCACGCTGCCGGTCGATACGGAATCGGCCTCGCGCCCCGAGACCTATCGACTCGGTACCTTCACGCACGTCTATCAGCAGGGATACGGGAGCCCTGAAGTCGATCGGACGGTGCCGACGGTCAGCCGAGCGACGGTGAGCGCCGACGGTCGACGGGTCCATCTGACGGTCGACGGTCGAGTGAAGGGGCATGTGCACGAGTTCGATCTCTCGCCATTGCGTTCGGCCGACGGAGAATCGCTGCTGCACGTCGACGCCTACTACACGCTGAACGAGATCCCTCGGGAATGAACGCGTTGGGCGTCGTGCTCTCTCTCTGCACGGCGCAGCCCGCAGCGTCCCCAGCCCGCAGCGTCAGCAAGGGGTCCCCGTGCTCCCCGGTCCCCCGTGCCTCACCAGCCCGAAGCGCCAAGCGCAGGGGTCCCCGTGTCTCTGACCGCTGAAATGCTGCGACCGAGGGCGGTCGCACTACGCCAATGCACAGCGACCGAGGGCGGTCGCACGACGGCAATGCGCAACGATCCGTGACGTTCGCATGTCGGCCCCTCTCGTTCGACTTTCTCGCGAGGGATCGATTCGACTACGATGAGCGGGTCCGATCCCGCCCGAACCGTCCGGAGTCGACATGATGAGCCGATCGCCTCGCATCACGCGGCGCACCCTGTTGCGCGGAACCGGAGCCGCCTTGGCGCTTCCGTGGCTCGAAGCGATGGCTCCGACCTCGGCACGAGGCGACTCGGACGACACCTCCGGTAAGCCGCCGGTCCGCCTCGCCTACTTCTACGTCCCCAACGGCGTGCACATGCCGGCTTGGCGTCCGGCGACGGCGGACGAGTCGAACGTCACCGTCTCGGCCGACGGTCGACGTGAACATCGACTCGATGCGCTCCCCGAGATCCTCCAGCCGCTCGATCCGATCAAGGAACAGGTCGTCGTGATCAGCGGTCTGGCGGCCGACCATTGCAACAGCAACACCGCCGCGCATGAACCGGCGGGTGGCGGCTTTCTGGTCGGGGCTCCGTGCAAGCACTCCGAGGAACCGGAGGTCGGCGGCATCTCGGTCGACCAGCTGATGGCGCGCGAAGTGGGCATGCACACGCCGGTCGACAGCCTGGCGCTCGGGATCGACCCGGGGCACCGGGGCGACCACGGCTACAGCGGCACCTACATGTCGCACATCTCGTGGCGCAGCCGGACGACTCCCGCGTCGCTCGATCTCAATCCCAAGGTGCTCTACGAGCGGCTCTTCGGTTCGCGACGCCTGCGCCGCCCCGACTGGAACCGTTCGTCGACCGATCGGCTGACCGCGAGCGATTCGATCGACGCGAGCATTCTCGATCTGGTCCGGGAGGATGCCGCGACGCTGCAGCGGCAGCTCGGCTACGAGGATCGCCGCAAGCTGGCCGAGTACCTGGAAGGGCTGCACGGCATCGAACGCCGGATCGCGATCGCCGAGCGCGATGCCCACTCGCACCATCAGGAGGCGTTCGCGGCCGATCCGACCGCCGATGCCGACGAACGGGAGATCGCGCCGCTGATCATTCCGGAAGGGAAGGGGATTCCGAGCGTCTACGGCGATCATGTCGAGCTGATGCTCGACATCCTGACGCTTGCCTTCCGCACCGACACGACTCGCGTCGCATCGTTCCTGTTCTCGTACGAGAAGTCGGGGCGTTCGTACCCCGAGATCGGCGCGCCGGGATCGCATCACAGCACGTCCCATCATCAGGACAAGGCCGAGAACCACGCCGAACTGACGAAGATCAATCGGCATCACATGGAGCTGTTCGCCCGCATGCTCGAGCGGATGGCGGCGATTCCCGAAGGAGACGGCTCGCTCTTGGACAACGTCCTGATCCTCTACGGCTCGGGGATCAGCGACGGTAACCGCCACAACCATGACGATCTGCCGATTCTGGTTGCCGGCGGAGCGGGAAGGGGCTTGCGCGGAGGGCGGCATCTGGCGCTCGAGTCCAAGACGCCGATCTGCAATCTGTATCTCGAGATGCTGCATCGGGCCGGTCTGCCGCTGGAACGCTTCGGCGACAGCACCGGTCGGCTCGGCGGACTGAGCTGATGCTCGCGAAATTTCGCGGTTCGCTCCGATCGGCCGCCGCGGTGTCGCTGGTCGCCTTCCTCTCGATGATCGTCTCGGGCGAAGCGCCGGGACAGGAGGACGAAGCGCTCTCGTGGGACCGGAAGATCCACGGTCTCGTCGGTCGCTACTGCGTACGTTGCCATGACGGGGATGATCCGAGCGGCAACGTCGATCTGACCGCCGAGCATCCCGGCCAGATCCGCGAGCGGTTCGAGACGTGGCAGAATGCTCTTCAGGCGCTGCGCGACGAAGCGATGCCTCCGGACGATGAGCGTCAGCCGAGCTCCGAGGAACGCGATCTGATGATCCGCTTCCTCGAGTCGACGCTGCTGGAACTCGACTGCGACCAGGTCGACGATCCGGGGCGCCCGATCCTCCGTCGTCTGAATCGGACCGAGTACGACCTGACGGTGCTCGATCTGACCGGCCTCGACCTGCGGCTGGCCGAGTCGTTCCCGCCCGATCCCAGCAGTTACGGGTTCGACAACAACGGCGACGCGCTGACGCTCGCGCCGGTCCAGGTCGAGCAGTACGATCTGTCGGCCCGAAGCATCGTCGCGGCGCTGCTCGCCGGAAGTCCCGATGCCGCCGATCCGACCGGAGCGGCGTCGGAGGCGTTCCGGCGACTGTTCGCTCCGGCGCTCGACGACCAGGGCGCCTGGTCGCTCGACGATCCCGAATCGGCCGCTCGCGCGATCCTGACCGACTTCGCGACGCGGGCCTATCGTCGGCCGGTCGAACCGGAACAGATCGATCGACTGATGACGGTCTTCCGTCGGGCTCGCGATGCGGAGCGTTCGTTTCCCGATTCGATCGGACTTGCGCTGCGCGGCATTCTCATCTCGCCCCGATTCCTGATTCGGATCGAGAAGATCGATCCGGACGCGACCGAGGCTTACCTGGTCGATCCGTATGATCTGGCGAGTCGTCTGAGCTACTTCCTGTGGAGCCGTCCTCCCGACGCGGCGCTCTTGGCTCGTGCGGCGGACGGCTCGCTGCACGCCCCCGAAGTACTGCG
>CAZZBI010000008.1:0-1022 GCA_964652385.1 uncultured Pirellulaceae bacterium
CCGCCGTACCGATCGTCAGGGCGACGGCGATGACGAGCAGATGGTCACCGACCTCCGACCGGAAGACCGATCCGTCGAACGGACTGCCGATCCGATAGGCGATGTACGCCTGAACCCGCCCCTCGATCAGACTCGCCAACGGCCACGACAGGAGCATCGCACCGATCGCGCCGAGCCCCCCGAGACAGCCCCCTTCGAAGAGCATCATGCCGAGGATCTGGCGGTTCGACGCTCCGATCGACTTCATGATGCCGAACTCGGGGATCCGCTGCAGGACACTGATGACCAACGTGTTCGAGATCGCCAGCGCCGTGACGAGCAGAACGATCGACGCGACACCGATCACGCCCCACCTTGCGATGCCGATCTGCCGTTCGATGTCGTCGATCAACCAGGCATTCGAATAGAAATGCAGCCCCGCCTCCTCGAGCGATCGAACGGTCGAAGCAAGGTGAATGACCGAGTCGACCTGGACGAAACAGGTCCGGAACGGCACGATCTGATCCGCTTCGTCCGAAAGCGGTTCCATGCCCCGATGGTTCATGCCGACGTCCGGAGCGGTCCGCGTCAGGAACTGCAGGAACCCCGGAGCTTCATCGCCGATCTCGACGATGCCGCAGACGGTCAGGCGCCGCTCGAAATACGGCTCGATCGGCGCTGCCGGTTCGCGAGGCGACGCCGACACCTCAGTTGCCGCCGGAGTGAAGATCGCTTCGAGCATCGCCCGCTGCGATTCGCTCAGACTCGCTTCGGGAAGCCGCTCGATCAGTCGCGCCACCGACTCGGCCAGCAGCATCTCATCGTCGGTCGTGACTTCCTCTCCGGTTCGATAGAGCAGGTGCGACAGTCCGGCCGTCGGCCCCCCTTCGCGTCGAAAGCGGACGTCGAACGAGCGGCCGATCAGCATCTCCGCCTCGCGACGCGTCGTACCGCCGAGGCGATAGGCGGCGAACTCGCTGAGCAACACCTCGTCCGTCGCTCCGGGGCGCGGCAGTCGTCCGGCGATCAGCTGCTCCTCGAGC
>CAZZBI010000008.1:1032-28784 GCA_964652385.1 uncultured Pirellulaceae bacterium
CCGGAATCGGAAATCGAATCGACGAAGGTCGCCCAAGTCGTCTCGCCTCGACGGAACTCGACCGCTATCCGGCGCTCGGGAACGACTTCCACGACATGCGGTAGCCGACCGATCATCGCGAGCTGGTCGGCCGACACCGGAGCATAGACGCCGTTGCTCGCCATCCATTCGTCCCGCAGACGTCCGGCGATCGCTTGACGGCGTTTCTCGTCCTGCTCTCCGTCGACCGTAATCGCGTCCGGAGGAGGCTCGTTCCCGGCATCGCTCGCCATCACGACGATACGGCGCATCCCTTCTGCCTGCCCGACCAACGCCAACAGCGAGTCGGCAGCGCCGCGCGTCCCGGCAAGCGTCAGCAGGACGATCTGCGATCCGAGCAGGATGCCGAGGGCATTCAGGACGGACCTTACGGGGCGCGCCCGCAGATTGCGGAGCGCCATGCCGATCAGATCGGTCGTCCTCATCTTTCCTCCGCATCATCGACCGGTACCGAACAGTCCCGGTCGATCTGAAGTCGACCTTCATGGAGCCGAAGCTGGCGATCCGACGAGCGGGCCGCGACCTTCGGGTCGTGCGTGATGACGAAGAGCGTCGTTCCTCCCTCTCGCGCGACTCCGTCGAACAGCTCGAGAACCCGCTCCGCCGTGACCGGATCGAGATTGCCGGTCGGCTCGTCGGCCAACAACAGGCGAGGCCGATGAACGATCGCACGAGCCAAAGCGACTCGCTGCTGCTCTCCCCCCGAAAGCTCGTCCGGCCGATGTCCGATGCGATCCGCCAACCCGACTCGCTCGAGTGCCTCGCCGACCCGGCGCCGTCGCTCGGATCGCTCGATTCCGTCGAGCAACAACGGCAACTCGACGTTCTCGAAGGCGGTCCGATGGCCGACCAGTCGGAACGCCTGAAAGACGATCCCGATCTCGCGTCGCCGGTAGTACGCCAGTTCGGCGGCGGAACACCGTTCGAGCGATCGTCCGGTGACCTCGATCGTTCCCGAGGTCGGACGATCGAGACCGGCAAGCAGATTGAGCAGACTCGACTTGCCCGAGCCGCTCCGACCGATCAGCGCGACCCGTTCGCCTGCGTCGACGTCCAGATCGACTCCGTCGAGCGCAACGACGCGTCGCGCCGTCCGATCGTAGATCTTCGTGAGCTTGCGACAACGGATCATGAGATGAGCGTAACGGCGGAGAAAACCGGACGCCATCGCTTTGACGACCTGCCCGTCAGACGCGTCCCCAGCGACGTCGAAGCCCCCATTCGGTCGTCAACAATCCGACGAACAGCAGAACGAAGATCGCGGCGTCGGCGGTGGTGTCTCCCAGACGCCACCGCTGCGGGATCTCGATCTCGGTCTCGATCGGCGAATCGGCGATCAGTTCGAGTCGTTCGCGCAGTCGCTCGGGAGCGACCAGATCGCCTCCGTTCTCGCGAGTCGCTCCGGCGATGCGAGCGAGCTGTTCGGGATCGGCCGCCGCGACTCCCTTCTCCCGATCGTCGTCGAACAGGACGAACTCCACTCGGCGACTCCCCAGGTCGTTGCCGTCGAACGCCGCCGACACCTCGAGGGCATAGTCCCCCGGAGCGGTCAGCAGTTCGGGAGAGACCTCGATCGCTCGGAGCGCGCCGACGGTCGGCACCGTCAGGTCGCTCGTCCCGTCCGGACCGATCAGGCGCGCCTTCAGCTCGGCATCCGGGAGCGGGTCTCCGGCCGCCGTCCGCGCACCGATCTCGGCGGTTACCGGGCTCCCCTGCACGAAGCGCCGCCGATCGAGATCGACGACGATCGCGTCGCGCCCCAACGAATCGAGTCCGGCAGCCCAGAGAACCATCTGTCTCCAGAATCGCCGATGCGTCTCGCTCCGCCCGAAGGTCCACCAGCGCCAGGTCGTGTCGCCGGCGAAGACCGCGACTCGTCCCCCCGCCGACCCGACGACCAGAATCGGCTCCTCGCGATCGGTCTCGAGCAGGACGCGAGACGAACTCTTCAGGCCCGCGATCCGATTCGCGCCGAGCAGTTCGGGGAGCGAACGCCAAGCCTGTTCGTCGTCATCACCTCCCAGTCGCGTCAGGAAGTGCGACTCGCGCACCCGCAACGAGAGTTCGCGATCGAGGTGCAGCGCGCCGTTGAGCGGGGCATCGAAATCCTGCGCCTCGAACTCGTTGATCCGGATCGGCAGGACATCCGCGAGCGGCGTCCGCTGATAGCGTCCCGGCCCGAGCGCATGACGCCCGCCGAGCGCGACGAGTCCCATTCCCTTCTCGACCCGATCCGCCAACACCTTCAGATTGCCGTCGGTCGCCCCTTCGCGATGCAGCGCACGCGAATCGAGATCGCCGAGAATCACCACATCGTAGCTCGGATCCGACAGCGCGCTGGTCAGGTCCAGCGGCCAACGCGAACGATCGCGATGGTCGATCCACAGGAAGTCGATCTGCAGATCCTGCGAGGCCGCGAGCGAACGCCGCAGATAGCGTTGCTCGAGGTCCAGTCGCCCCTCGAGGTACAGGACCTTCAGGCCGCCGTCGTGGACGGTCAGGAAGGCGGTCAGCTCGTTGTTCCGCTCGACCACTTCGCGCTGTTGAACGTCGGCGCGAACGACCAATCGATACTCTCCCGGCTCCTGCGGCGCGTAGTTCAGCTCGATCGGCAGTTCGTCATCGGGCTTCTTCGGAGTCACTTCGGCAGTTCCGACCGTCTCTTCGGCGCCCGACGCATCGATCCGGATCAGACGCACCGGGAGCGTCCGGTTGACGAAGCCGCGGGCGCGAACGGTCGCGCGAACGGTCAGCGAGTTCTTGACGAAGACGGCGTACTGATCGGGCAGGTTGGTGACCGCCACGTCCACGAACGCCTCGTCGGCTCCGGTGCGTCCGAACGGCACCGCGAACAGCGGTGCCTGGAGCTGCTCGATCTCGCGCAGGGCGCGCGGAAGTTCGACTCGCGGGAAGTCGGCGTTCTGCACGCCATCTCCCAACAGCAACAGCGCCGCGACTCGATCGCCTCGCAACTGCTCGGCCAATCGATCGAGCGTCTGGCCGTGATCGGTCTGCGCCCCGTCCGACGAATCGGGAACGGCCGGAATACCGTCGACGACCGACGCTTCGCGCAGCTCGCCGTCATAGACGAACGCCTTCAGTTCGAAGCGCTCCGAGATGCGTCGCCACAGATCGGCGTTCTCGTCAATCGCCTCCGCCAGCTTCTCGCGTCGCGATACGCCCCCCGCTTCATGCGGCAGTTCCATGCTGCGGCTGACGTCCATCGCGACAGCGACCGTGACGCGTTGCGGCCGCTGAACCGTCCGCACGCACCCCGGCCGGAGCATCGCGACCGCCATCATGACGATCAGACCGATCCGAATCGCGCCCAGAGCTCTCGTCGGTCCGAGCGCCAGCGGTCGATGCGTCGAGCGAACGGCCAGCAGCGCCAGCCCCAGGCCGGTGACGAGCAGGATGAGCCAGACCGGAGCGACCGGTTCGAGCGTCCAATCGCTCATCGGCTCGCCTCCCCTCGCGCCGCGATCGACCGCGCGGGTCCTGCGGTCGAATGGAAGCGCTGCGCAAACAGGTACTCGGCCGCCATCAGCCATGGAAGGATCGATACCAGCAGACCGAAGAAGCTCTCCCCCCGTCGCGCCGATCCCTGTTCGCGCCGCAACTCGTCCAGTTCGCGAGCGACGCGGTACCTCTCGGCACCCAGCCGCTCGTCGAGTTCGTCGTCCGAGATCGGCGCGAGATCGGTCTCCGTTTCGTCGACATTGATGCTGAAGCCGAGGGTCCTGACCGGGTCCCCTCCCTTGAACCGATAGTGGCCGATCGAGTCGGTGAAACGGATCGTCCAACGCTGGCGCTGGCCGCGGACCCGCTCCGGCTCGCCGCCGTCAGACGGGAAATAGGTCAGTGTCTCGGGCGGTTCCGTCCCTTCCCATTCCAGATCGACGACATCGCCGACACGTCGATTCAGACGCGCGTCGGGAATCGCGACCAGATGCTCGGCCAGTCGATTGGCGAGCAGGAAGTAGGGCCAACACTCGCCGACCGTCAGGCGACTCCAACGCGCCGCGTCCGACGCTCCGACCCGCTCGCCGATCGGCGAGGTCCAGACGACGACTCGCCCCGCTCCCAGTACCCGTTCGACGATCGCCGGCGTTCCGTCGGTGTAGCGCATTACCTCGGAGCGACGATCGACCGAAGGGACTGCAGCATCGGCGGTTTCGTCCTCCTCGGTTTGCGGCGCATCGTTGCCGTTCGACTCGTCGGGCGGATACGTCTCCCATCCCCAATGGACGGCGATCGGAAAGTCGTTCCACGGCACGCTCGATTCGAGCCCGCGGAACGGCGCGAGCAGCGGGTGCGAGAGTTCGGTCGGAGCGAGCGACACCGGCGCGCGGCGGCGATCCCAGACTTCGGTCGGCCGCCCCGGCAGCAGTCGCGCCGCCGCCTCACCGCGAAACGCCGGTGCGGCAGGTCGGTATCCGAGCGGGTCCGCATCGGGAGACTCGGCCGACGGTCCGAAGAAGATCGCCAAGCCCCCCCCGGCGACCACATAGTCGCGAAGCAGCTCCCAAGTCGCCTCGTCGGGAGCCCGCGGGTCGAGCAGGAAGATCGCATCATAGTCCTGCAGCGCCCGTTGACCGATCCGCTCCGGCTCCAGCACCTCGAACTCGAAGGCGGCTCGCCCTGCCGCCCGCTCGGCCGCCGGCGAAATCGCCTCGGTCAGGATCTCGGGACGAGCCGTCGGGTCGGCGAGCACCAGTCCGCGCCACGGCTCGCGCACCGCCACCGTCAACCAGCGTCGATCGTCCAGAGCGAGCGGATCGCTCCCTTCGATCGAGACCGATCCGTGGTGCACCCCCGGCGGCAAGTCGGGGATCGAAAAGCGGGCGGTCGCCGCTCCGTTCTCGGGGACGTCGACGATCGCACTCCGGGTCCAGAAGCGATCGGGAACCAGGGTCACGTCGTCGCGACGGACGGGGCGGGACGGATCGGGTTGCTCGAGTTCGAGCAACAGCGGAATCGACTTGGCCCCTCCTCGATTGATCAGATCGATCTCGAGTTCGAGCACGCCCGGAGTCGTGATCGATTCGCGTTCGAGACGGGGGAGTCCGAGACGGACGTTCTCGTCCGAGTCGGCGCGGACGTCGATCAGGTAGAGGGACGCCTCCTGCGCCTCGAGCCGCCGCCGGAGAGTCTCTGCGGCGGCTCCTTCGGGCCAGGCGCTCCGCGAGCGATCGGTCAGGACGTAGATCTCGTGCCGCATCGTCTGAGCCTCGGCCAGCAGATCGAGCGACTCGACGATCCGTTCCGGGAGTTCGTCGTGCCGGGGGCGCATCCGGAGCGATTCGAGTTGCCGCCGTGCCGCTGCGACGTCGACCGCGAAGAAGGGAGTCCCTCCGCCGCTCGGCACCACCGCGGCGCGACTGTCCGGCGGGAGTTGCTGGAGGATCCGGTCGGCGAACTCGAGCGCCGTCTCCAGACGCGACTTTCCCCCCTGCCGGTATTCCATGCGAGGCGCGACGTCGACCAGGACGACGGCCGCGACCGGCCCCTCGCCGCCGAGCGATTCGCCCCCGCCGCCCCGCAGCCAGGCGAGCGCGGCGAGGACCGACGAGACCCCCGAGAACAGCAGCGCGACCGCCAGCGAACCGACAAGCCACCATCGCTTGCCGGGTCGGTCGCTCATCGCGACTCCGGCCGCGATCCCCAGAGCGCCGAGCGCAGGAAGTCCCCAGAAGGCCGCCGAGACCCAACGGGCGGCATCCTGCTCGGCGACGCTCGGCTGAGCGAAGGCGAGCGCGAGCCAGAGGACGGCGACGACGCGCAGGATCAGCAGGATCAGATGCTTCAGTCGATGGCGACTCCGGTGAGCCGCCATCGTCTCGGAGAGCCAACGGATCGTCGGAAACGGCGTCGGCTTCGGTCGGCGCCGCGCCATCAGATGCATCGCCACGGGGATTCCCGCGGCGAGCGCTCCGAGCGCCAGGATCCAGGCATTGGCGAAGATCATCGTCAGAACCTGGCCTTGCGGCTGTGGAGATACTCGAGCAACGCCTTGTCGAACGGCAGGCTGGTATCGAGCGGCACGTAGTCGACTCCCGAGTCGGCACAGATCCCTCGCCACTCGTCCCGGACCGCCGCGACCTTGGCCAGATAGTCGGCTCGGTAGGCGTCCGCGTCGACCTCGATCCGTTCTCCCGTCTCGAGATCCTCGAAGTCGCGCAGCCCGTCGAACGGAAAGTTCACCTCCGCCTCGTCGAGCACGTGGAACAGGATCACGTCATGTCCGGGATGTCTCAAACGGTGCAGCGCCTGAACGACCGGAGCGGTGTCGACCAGCAGGTCCGAGAAGATCATCACCAGACTGCGCTGCCGCAACATCGCTCCGATCTGCGAGAGCGCCTTGGCCAGATCGGTCGAGCCGTCGGGGCGAGCTCGCGACAGCAGCGCCAGCAGAGCCCCGAGATGACTCCGCTTGCTCTTGGGAGGCAGGCTCGCGCGGATCCGATCGTCGAACGTCACGAGACCAACCGGATCCTGCTGCGAGATCATCAGGTAGCAGAGCGCGGCAGCCAGACAGATCGAGTAGTCGAACTTGGTCAGCTCCTGACGGTACGTGTAGCCCATCGAGCGGCTGAGATCCATCACCAGGTAGCCGACCAGGTTCGTCTCGGCCTCGAACTTCTTCACGTAGTACTTGTCGGTCTTGGCGTAGACGAGCCAGTCGATGTCCTTCGGATCGTCTCCTGGCGCATAGCGCCGATGTTCGCTGAACTCCACCGAGAAGCCGTGGAACGGACTCCGATGCAGCCCCTGCATGAAGCCCTTGACGACGAACTTGGCGCGAAGATCGAGCCGCTTGATCTGATGGATCACCTCCGGCTTCAGATACTTCTCGACGTTGCTCATCGTTCACGTTCCATGGCGTTGCCGATTCCGCGGCGTTGCCGCATCCGTCACCGATCCGCGGCGAACGCTCCGAGGCCCAGCTCGGCGATCGAGCCGTTCGGCGGTCGGACCGTCGGCTTTCGGCAAGGCGAGCGTGAGGAGCGTGCCGGTCGCCGCACCTCATCCGCTCGCTCGTCGACTCAGGCGTCGGCGTACTTGTCGACCTCGGGTTGCGGGACCGCTTCGAGCAGTCGCCGAACGATCGACTCGGCGTCCTCCCCTTCGGCCTGTGCCTGGAAGTTGCAGGCGATCCGGTGGCGGAGAACCGGGACGGCGATCTTACGGATATCCTCGAGAGCGACCGAGAACCGTCCGTCCATGGCGGCGATCGCCTTTCCGCCCTGAATCAGGAACTGACCGGCTCGCGGCCCCGCTCCCCAGTCCACCAGTTCGCGAACGAACGCCGGCGTCTCGGGATCGCGAGGGCGAGTCGCGCGGACCAGTCGCGCGACGTAGCGGATGACGTAGGGGCTGACGGCGACCGACCCGACCAGCCGCTGCAGATTGACGATCGCCTTGCCCGAGAGCACCTTCCGCACCTCGGGCTTCTCGTTCCGGCTGGACGACGCGAGGATCCGCTCTTCCTCGTCGGCCGACGGATAGCCGACCTTGATGTTGAACATGAAGCGGTCGAGCTGCGCTTCGGGGAGCGGATAGGTCCCCTCCTGCTCGATCGGATTCTGAGTCGCGATCGTGAAGAAGGGGTCGGGGAGCTGATAGGTGGTCCGCCCGACCGTCACTTCGCGTTCCTGCATCGCCTGGAGCAGCGCCGCCTGAGTCTTGGGCGGCGTCCGGTTGATCTCGTCGGCGAGCAGGATGTTGGTGAAGATCGGTCCTTCGACGAACCGGAACTGCCGCTTTCCCGAATCGTCTTCGTCGAGAACGTTGGTACCGGTGATGTCCGACGGCATCAGGTCGGGGGTGAACTGCACCCGCTTGAAGCCGACGTCGAGAATGTTGGCGAGCGTGCTCACGAGCAGCGTCTTGGCCAGACCGGGGACACCTTCCAGCAGGCAGTGACCGCGCGTGAAGACCGCGGCGAAGACCTGTTCGATCACTTCGTCCTGGCCGACGATCACCTTCTGCAGTTCGGCCTGCATCAGACGGCGCTGAGCGGCGAACTCCTGTAGGACTTCGCCGAGACTGCGTTGCTTGCTCGACACGCGTTCCTCCCTTCCGTGGCGTCGCGTTGCTGGTGCGGGGGGCGTTCCCTAACATACCAGAAGCGTTCGCCGCGACGAGCGGCGATGCGACTCGGCTGTCCGAGAGTCGCATCGCGTTCGACGCTCCCCCGCGCCCCTTCGCATGGAAGCCTCGCGTCGCATGAGCTCATCGGTCCGTCGCGAATCGCCCGATCGTCGCACGCACGCACCGGCGGGCGACCGAAGCCGGAGCGGTGTCCCCGTTCGGTGTCGTCCGCTTTCCACGTTCGCATGGCCCCGAGCCGCGACAGGTTCCCTCGGTCGGTCGCTGGTCGGACGGCTTCTCGTGCTGCTGAGCTTCGCAGTCGTCATCGGGACCCCGTTTGGCGAGACCGACGCGCAGATCACCGCTCGACAGGTGCGCGAGGCGATCGCCAACGGCGCCGCGTTCCTGAAGAATCGCCAGGACACGAACGGCAGCTGGATCGAATGGGGAGCCGGTCAGGACGGAGGGATCACGGCGCTGGTGACCTTGGCGCTGCTCGAATCGGGAATCGCTCCGGATGATCCGACCATCGAGCGGGCCCTCGAGTTCCTGCGATCGATCGGCGCCGAGCGGCGACATGTCTATTCCACGTCGCTGGTGACGATGGCGCTCTGCCGCGCCCGCCCCGACAAGGACCTGCCGCTGATACGCGAGCATGTCCGCTGGCTCGAGAACGTGCAGGTCCATCAGGGAGCGGGCGAGGGAGGCTGGTCGTACGGCGAAGTGGGTCGCGCCGACAATTCGAACAGTCAGTTCGCGTTGCTGGCGCTGCACGAGGCGGTGCAGGTCGGCGCGGAGGTCGATCCCGAAGTCTGGGAGCGTGCGTCGAGGTACTGGCTGACCGGACAGCACGCCTCGGGAGGCTGGGGTTACGTGGCGGGAGACGCGCCGTCGGGCAGCATGACGTGCGCCGGCATCTCGTCGGTCATCATCATCGACGAGAATCGACGGCGAACCGCTCCCGCATCGATCCGCGATCTGGATTGCTGCGGCGGCTCGTCCGAAGGCGAGGCGCTCGAACGGGCGTTGGCGTACTGGGGGACTCGCTTCTCGGCCCGACGCAATCCGACCGCCCCGAACGACATCGGCGACAGCTATCTGTACTACTACCTGTACGGCGTCGAGCGAGCCGGACGCCTGTCGGCTCGCCGCTTCTTCGGCGAACACGATTGGTATCGCGAAGCGGGAGAGCATCTGCTCTCGCTGCAGAAGCAGGTCACCGGCGGCTGGATCGGCGTGCAGAACAATCCGGCCGAAAAGGTCCCCGAGATCGCGACCAGCTTCGCGCTCCTGTTCCTGTCCAAAGGGCGATGGCCGGTCGTCGCCGCGAAGTATCGCCACGGAGCGGGCAACGCGTGGGACGCTCATCCGCAAGGGATGACGTTTCTGGTGCGCGATGTCGAACGAGCGTGGAAGACCAAGCTGACGTGGCAGGTGATCGAAGGGGAACGAGCCGACCTGAACGATCTTCTGGAGTCTCCCGTCCTGATGATCTCGGGACGCGACTCGCTGCCGATCGGTGCCGAGCAGCGCCGACTGCTGCGGGAGTACGTTCAGCAGGGCGGTTTCATCTTCGCTTGGGCGGATGCCTCGCCCGGTTGCGATGCGGCCGGATTCGATGCCGAGTTCCGTGCGTTGGTCGCGGAACTCTTCCCCGACAGCCCGCTCCAGGTCCTTCCGCCCGACCATCCGATCTGGTCATCCGACAAGCCGCTGTTGCCGCATCCCGATCGTCCGCTGCTAGGCGTCCAGGCGTGCTGTCGGACGAGCATCGTCTATTGCCCGAGCGATCTCGCCTGTGCCTGGCGATGGAGTCAACCGACTCGATTGCGACAGCTCTCGGACGACGTACGGCGCGAAGTCGGAGAGACGGTCCAACTCGGGATCAACGTGCTGACGTACGCGACGGGACGACAGCTGCGCGAGAAGCTCGATCGGCCTCAGGTGGTCGAGACGCCGGACGAGCGTTCGCGGTTCCGGCTCGAGATTCCCAAGCTCGCTCACGGCGGCGGCGCGGACGAAGCGGCGGCGGCATGGAGCAACCTGCTCCGCGAAGCCTCGGCTTGGCTCGATCAGCCGATCGAAACGAGTCGCAGTCCGATCGCGGCCGACGATCCGGCTCTACCTGCCTTTCCGCTCGCCTTCCTGCACGGACGGCGCGACTTCGTCTGGAGCGATTCGGAACGGGAGTCGATCGGTCGGTTCCTGAGCGCCGAGATCCAGGGCTTCCTGTTCGCAGACGCGATCTGCGGGAGTGACGAGTTCGCGTCGGCTCTGCGGCGCGAACTGTCGGCGGCGGTCCCCGCGGGACGATGGGATCTGCTGCCGGCGGACCACCCGCTGCTCGGTCGCTCGACGCGCGGCTTCGATCTGACCGCCGTGACCTTGCGACGCCCCGATCGGAATGCGGCCGACGGGGCGACGGTGCGAGAATCGAAGACGGCAGCGGTCCTGGAGGGGTTCTTTCTGGACGGACGCCTGGTTGCCGTGCTCTCGCCGTATGACCTGAGCTGCGCTTGGGAGAACGGTTCGAGTCTGGAGTGCGTCGGATACTCGCCGGAGGATGCCCGACGGATCGGCATCAACGTCCTGCTCTACGCGCTTCAGGAATGACCGCCTCGTCGGAAACGTCCGCGAAACGGCAGCGAGGCAACCGAGGGGAAAGTCGACCAAGTCGCGCGGCCGTCGCTCGGCCGGCTCGCAGCAACGGCCATTCGCCTCGAACGAGGAAAGGGGGCGAAAATCGGCTCCCCGCCCTCCTCTCGACCACTAGAATGCCGAATCTCTTCTGGCGATCGACCTCTCGCTTTCGGCGGCGGCGAACCCTCGGCATGATTCGCGTTCACGAGGTGACCAAACGGTTCGGGACGGGACGGGCCTCCGTCCTGGCGGTCGATCGTCTTTCGTTCACCGTTTCGCCCGGCGAAGTCCTCGGACTGCTCGGCCCCAACGGGGCCGGCAAGACGACGACGCTCCGGATGGTGCTCGGTCTGCTCAAGCCGGACTCGGGCTTCGCCGAGCTCGGCGGTTACAGGACCGACCGCGATCCGGTCTCGGTGCGGCGTTGCGTCGGTCTGGTCTCGGCGAACGACGGCATCTATCCGTGGTTGACCGGGCGCGAGCTGCTGTCCTTCTTCGCCGATCTGTACGGAGTGCCGACGGCCGTCGCTCGCGATCGGATCGACGAGCTGGCCGAGCGATTCGATCTGACCCGTTTCATCGACCGGCGCTGCGCGACCTACAGCACGGGTCAGCGACAACGCGTCCTCTTCGCTCGCGGGCTGGTCCACGATCCGCCGGTGATGCTGCTCGACGAACCGACTCGCGGTATGGACATCGTCGGTACCCAGGCGGTCTTCGAGTATCTGGGGCACCTTCGAGCCGCGAGCAAGGCGGTGATCCTGAGCACGCACCGTCTGGATGAAGCGCAGCGGTTCTGCGATCGCTTCGGCCTGATCTTCCGCGGCTCGCTGCGGCACTACGGAACGCTGCAGGAACTCCGATCGTCGACCGGCGAACAGTCGCTCGTCGACATGTTCGTTCGGCTGATGGCCGACGATCGTCGCAAGGAGGCGGTCTGATGGACGCGACTCGCGACGATCGCCCCGACGACGGCTCGTTCGGCGCGACCGCAGACTTTTCGACTCGACGTGAACTGCCACCGCTGCGGCGCATCGACATCTTCGGACGCCTGGTCCGACTCTGCCTGAAGGAGTTCCGCGAGATCCTCCGGGATCGCCGCACGATCTTCACCTTGGTCGGCATGCCGTTGCTCGTCTATCCGCTCCTGAGCCTGGTCTTCAATCGCTTCGTCCTCACGACGTTGGTCGGCGGTGATCGGACGCCGGCGACGATCCTGGCGTTCGACGGCGATGCCCAGGCGGAAGAGTTCTGGCGGACGATCGCCGCCGGGAATCTGCAGCTCGAACGTCTCGGCGAAGAGGTCTCCGATCTCGATCAGGTCGAATGGAAGGCGGATACGACTTCGGAGGTCGATCGCAAGGTGACCGATGGGCGTGTCGATCTGGGCGTGCAGATGCTGGGAGGCTCCGCGACGGCGCCTCCGCGGTGGCGTCTGTCGCGATTGCCGGGGGGGGATCGCGGCGACCGGGCCGAACGCATCCTGACGCGTCGTCTCGAAGCGCTCAACCGCCGCGTCGTCGACGGTCTGCTTCGCCGCGCGGGGCAGCCGCCATTCCTGCCGGTCGAGTACGACCGCCTGTTGCTCGAGCCGCCCAAGGGGAGCGGACCGACGCTCGTCGCCTTCATTCCGCTGATGCTGATCCTGATGACGATCACCGGCGCCGTCTATCCGGCGATCGACCTGACGGCCGGCGAGCGCGAACGCGGAACGCTCGAAGCGCTGATTGCCGCTCCCATTCCGCGCAGCGGTCTGCTGTTCGCCAAATACGTCACCGTCGTCTTCGTCGCGATGCTGACGGCGGTCGCCAATCTGGTCGCGATGTCGGCGACGCTGATGGTCGGCGGCCTCGAGAAGCTCGTCTTCGGCGACCAGGGATTGTCGTTGATGGTGATCGGCCAGGTCTTCGGCCTGCTGATCCTCTTTGCGGCGTTCTTCTCGGCGGTGCTGCTCGCGATCACCTCGTTCGCGCGAAGCTTCAAGGAGGCTCAGGCGTACCTGATTCCGCTGATGCTGCTGACCCTGGCGCCGGGCATCCTGACGCTCGCTCCCGACCTGTCGCTGGCCGGACCGTTGGCGGTCACGCCGCTGGTGAACATCGCGTTGTTGGCGCGAGACCTCTTCGCCGGGAACGCCGATCCGACCTGGGGGCTGCTCGTGATCGCCTCGACCACGATCTACGCGGCGGCTGCACTCGGTATCGCGTCATCGATCTTCGGCACCGATGCGGTCCTGTACGGCAGTTCGATCGGCTGGCGAGACTACCTGCGTCGTCCCGACGAACCGGCGGCAACCGCGACGCCCGCCGCCGCGCTCACTTGCCTGGCGGTGTTGTTCGTGGCGTTCTTCCTGAGTTACGGCGTCATGGCGCGCTTCGCTTCTCCCGGCGGCGCAGCCCGGGGTACCGTCGATCCGACTCCTCAGCTGATCGTGGCGGCATCCGCGAGCGCCATGATCTTTCTCGGCATTCCCGGTGCGATGGCGATCTGGCTCCGACTCCGTTGGCCTTCGGCGTTCGGTCTTCGCGCCGCCCCCCTCTGGAGCATTCCGATCGGACTGCCGATCGCGCTCGGCATGTGGACTCTGGCCCACGAACTGGTACTTCTGTCGGAGTGGTTCGGCTGGGTGAACATCGAAGCGATGGGGGATCGGGTCCGCACGCTGCTCGCGTCGTGGCGCAGCGTTTCGCCGTTGCTGATCGTCGTCGCATTCGGGATCGTCCCCCCCATCGTCGAAGAGTTCTTCTTTCGCGGACTGTTGTTTCGGGCGATCGCTTCCCGTTTCGGTCCGTGGGGAGCGATCGTGGCGTCGAGCCTCGCGTTCGGCACCTTTCACGTCGTGAGCGGACTGCAGCTGACTCCGGAGCGGTTCCTGCCGTCGACCTTCGCCGGCTTGGTCCTGGGAGTCATTGCCTGGCGTACCGCGAGCCTCTATCCCGGAACTTTCGTCCATGCGATCCACAACTCGGGGTTGTTGCTGCTCGCCTACTACCAGCCGCAGCTGCAACAATGGGGTTTCGATGTCGCCGAAGGAAAGCACCTGCCGGCAACCTGGTTGGCGCTCGGCGGCGGCTCGGTCGCGATCGCTCTGCTGATGGCGCTCCGAATGAAGGTCCCTGCGGATGACGCGCCGACTTCTCTTCCGTCCGAAACGCCCCGCACGACTGCCGAGGCGGTCTGAGTTCGGCGGACGATCCGGAGTCATCCGATGACCGACCGATCCGTATCGACCGAATCGCGGTGTCGCGTCGGTAGCCTTCGTCGGCCACAACGGAGCGATCAAGGGTCGCCGACTCGATCGTGCGTCGCGTTCGTCGGGATCACCGCGGCGCTGTTCGTCGGGTTGATCGCGATCCCCTCGGCGACCGCAGCCGCTTCCGTCCAGTCCCCTCCCGCGACGACCGACGAACCGCGCGTCCCGGCTCCCGATCTTCGGCTGGCCGACGACGCCTTTCGTCACGGTCGCTATGACGAAGCGCTCGACCAGGCGCGGCGGGCGGTCGCTCAAGGGATCTGGAACGAGCGGTGGTACCTGCTGGCGATTCGCGCCGAAGCGACCGTCGGCAATCTCGAAGCGGCTCGGGAGACCGTCGACAAGGGGCTCTCGCGCTATGCGTCGAGCATCCAGCTCCGCTGGCTCGGCGTCGGTGTCGCGAGACGACTCGGAGAGATCGACCAGGCGGAGCGCTGGCTCGTCGAGATCGAAGCGTTGTTGGAGGCTTCGGCCTGGCGCTACACCGATCGGGCCAATCGGATCGTCGCGGCTCGCTTTCTCCTGTCGCGCGGCGTCGACCCGAAATCGGTGCTCGAGTCGCTGCTCGATCGAGTCAAGGAGCAGGACGCGCGGTACGTCGACGCCTATCTGGTCACCGCCGAACTGGCGCTGTCGAAGCAGGATGCCGCGATGGCCTCGGACGAGTTGGCCGAGGCGATCGAACTCGACCCCGAGTCGGCCGAAGCGCATTGGATGCTGGGAGTCGCGTTTGCGCCGACCGATGCGGCTCGAGCGGTTCGGGAATGGTCGCATGCGCTCGCCATCGATCCGAACTTCGTCCCCTGCCTGCTGTCGCTGGTCGACCGGGCGATCGACGCCGAGGATCGCGAGGGGGCCGCGGCGCTGCTCGATCGTGTCGAAGCGGTCGATCCGCGACGCTCGGAACTGTGGGCCTATCGGGCGGTGCTGGCCTATCTGGCGGAACGCAAGGATGAAGGGGATGCGTTTCGGGCGCGAGCCTTGGCCGATTGGGAATCCGATCCCGACGTCGATCACCTGATCGGCCGCAAGCTGTCGCAGAAGTACCGGTTCGCCGACGGAATCGACCATCAACGACGAGCCTTGGCGTTCGATCCGTCGCATCGCGAAGCGGCACTTCAGTTGGGGCAAGACCTGCTCCGCAGCGGCGATGCGGAGGGGTGGAGTTGGATCGAGAAGGTCCGGCTGGCCGATCCGTACCAAGTCACCGCCTACAACCTGATCGGACTTCGAGACGAGCTCGCGTCGTTCGAGACGCTCGAGCGCGACGGGTTCGTCGTCCGGATGACGCGGCGCGAGGCGACTCTCTACGGCGAGGAAGTGCTGAACTGCCTGAGCGAAGCCCGGCGTCATTACGAATCGAGATACGCCGTCGCGATCGCGGAGCCGATTCTGGTCGAGATCTTCTCGCGTCCGTCGGACTTCGCCGTGCGCACGTTCGGTGTCCCGGGCGTGTCGGGCTATCTGGGGGTCTGTTTCGGGAACCTGATCACGGTCAACGGTCCCGCGGCTCAGAACGCTCCGTTGTCGTCATGGGAGTCGGTCCTGTGGCATGAGTTCGGCCACACCGCGACGTTGCAGAAATGTCGCCACCGCATCCCGCGATGGCTCGGCGAAGGAATCTCGGTCTACGAAGAGCGACTGCGGGACAGCGGCTGGGGGCGTCGGGCCGGCGCCGCCGATCGACGTCGGATCCTGGCCGGCGGGCTGGTGCCGGTGAGTCGTCTGAGCGAGGCGTTCCTGCGCCCCGGCTCGCCGGCCGATCTCGACTTTGCCTACCTGGAAGCCTCCTGGGTCGTCGAGTATCTGATCGCCGAGCGCGACCTCGAATCGCTGCTCGGGGCGCTCGACGATCTGGCGGCCGGCATCTCGATCGACGAGGCATTGGCCCGACGCTGGGGATCGCCGGAGTTCCTGGATGCCGACTTCGAGCGCTACGCGCGCGAGCGTGCCGAGGCGGAAGGGCTGGTCGACCTGGTGTCGAGCGATGCCGAGCCATCGGAAGAGGCAACGGCGCGGGAGGTCGGGTCGTCGCCGGCCGGCGACGGTGAGACTCCGACGGGCAATGACGACGAATCGTCATCGGCTTTGCCCGGCGAGCGGTCGACCGACGCCGCGAACGAACCGGCGAGCGTGACCGCGCCGGGCACACCGGAAGACGAAGGGGAATTGCCCGACGCTTCCGAGGTGCGTTCGGCGGAGAACGATGTCGAATCGCTCCGGCAATTGCGGCGAGAGGCCGAGGGGCGATTCGCGATCGGCGATTGGCAAGGGGCGACCGAGGCGTTTCGCGAACTCGACGAACGCTTGCCGCCGGAGATCGATCGCCGCCCTTGGTTCGGACCTTGGTCGATCGCTGCGCGCCGGAGCGGCGACGTCGAGTCCGAATGGGACGTGATCGCGCGACGGATCGATGCGGATGCCGACGATGTCGACGCCCTGACTCGCGGATGCGAACTGGCGTTGGAGCGATCGGACTTCGAGCGGGCCTGGTGGTGGGGGACGCGGCGACTGGGAGTCGATCCGTTGTCGGAAGCGACCCATCGCGATCGAGCGGCGGCTGCGGAGGGACTCGGACGAGCCGCCGATGCCATCGTCTCGCTGCGTCGGATGCGAGAGTTTCCGGTGACCAACTCGGTCCTGCTCCGTTATCGATTGGCGACTCAACTGATGGCGGCCGGCGATGACGATCAGGCCGAGCAGGAACTGATCGAATTGCTCGCCGAAGCACCTCGGTTCCGTCGCGCCTGGGCCTCCTACGAACAGCTCCGTACTCGTCGCGAAATGAACGACGCAGTCCCTCGCGACGACGACGTCCCGGATTCGACCGGCACTTCCGCGAGCGATGAGGAGCGAGGGAAATGACGCTGTCCGCAACGGATCGCCGATCGAGGCGGACGACAACGATCGCGCTGCCGAACCGATTCGCGCCGCTAGCCCTGCTGATGCTGACGATGGTCGCCGGGTGCCGATCGGAGGCGGTCGATGTCTCGGATCCCGATCGCGACGGCGGTTCGCCGGCGACCGTCGTCGCACCGGAGTCGACCGTGAACGGCGAGCGTGAGGAGATCGCGATCGGGAGCGAGTTCGCCGCACAGATCGGTCGACGTCGAGACGGCTGGGACTTCGTGCCGCAGGAGACGGTGCCGGACCGCATGGGCATTCCGGAGTGGGAGTTCGATCGGCGATTCCGGTCCGACGCCTTTCGCTTCGTTCGAGTCAAGTTCGATTCGCTGGGACGGCGAGGTCCGAACGGCCTCTGGTTCACCGACTATCCCGACAGCGATCTGAACTTTTCGTTTCGGCTGAAACAGCTGACGACGATGGACGTGGATCCCGATCCGCTCTGGCTGGACATCACCGACCCGCGGCTCTTCGAGTATCCGTTCCTGTACATGATCGAGCCGGGGTTCATCCGACTGGACGATGACGAGGTGGTGGCGCTCCGCGCCTATTTCGATCGCGGCGGCTTCATGATGGTCGACGACTTCTGGGGCGAGTACGAATGGCAGAACTTCCACGCCGAGATGTCGCGGGTCTTTCCCGACCGCGAGCCGCTCGACCTGCCGTTCGAGCATCCGATCTTTCACCTGGTATACGATCTTCCGTTCAAGCCTCAGGTTCCCAGCATCCACAGCTGGGAACGGACCGGCCTGACCTACGAACGGGAGGACGCGACCGAGGTCCACTACCGCGCCTACTTCGACGACAACGGGCGGATGGTGATGATCATCTGCCACAACACCGATTTGGGTGACGGCTGGGAGCGCGAAGGGGAAAGCCGCGAGTACTTCGAGACCTTTTCGGAGCGATTGGCTTACCCGATGGGCATCAACATCGTCGTCTATGCGATGACGCACTGATCGGACGGGCGCGACGACAACCTGACGAACCTCGGAGCAGCGACGTGAGCGAATCGGAATCGAACTCGGATCCGTTCCGGGAGGAGCGTGAGGCGGTCGAGCGGCTGCGCGAATCGCGGCGCACGGTCGACGAACAGCTTCGCCGGATCCTGGTCGGACAGAACGAGGCGATCGAGCAGCTGCTGATCGCCCTTTTCGCCGGCGGTCACTGTCTGATCACCGGCGCTCCGGGGCTCGCCAAGACGCTTCTGGTCCGAACGCTGGCGCAGCTGTTTCGACTCGAGTTCCGCCGCATCCAGTTCACTCCCGATCTGATGCCGTCGGACATCGTCGGCACGGAGATCCTGCAGGAGGACGAGAACCAACGGCGTCATCTAAAATTCGTCCGAGGTCCGATCTTCGCCAACGTCATTCTGGCCGACGAGATCAACCGCACGCCGCCGAAGACTCAGGCGGCGCTGCTCGAAGCGATGCAGGAGCAACAGGTCACCGCGGCCGGCCAGCGCTTGCCGCTGCCGCGCCCGTTCTTCGTCCTCGCGACCCAGAATCCGATCGAGATGGAGGGGACCTATCCGCTCCCCGAAGCGCAGCTCGATCGATTCCTGTTCGAAGTGGTGGTCGACTATCTCGAGGAGGACGACGAAGTCGAGGTGGTACGTCGGACGACGCGAGGCGAACTGCCGACGCTCGAGCCGATGTTCGACGCCGAGGACCTTGCGGCGTTCCACAAGGTGACCGCCGGGGTACCGGTCGGCGACCCGGTCGTCCGCTATGCCGTGCGTCTGGCCTCGGCCAGTCGCCCGCATCGCAAGGGATCCCCGCCTTTCGTCGACGAATGGGTCTCGTGGGGCGCCGGCTTGCGAGGGGCGCAGAGTCTGATCATGGGGGCCAAGGCGAGGGCCCTGCTCTACGGCCGCTCGCACGTCTCGGTGGACGACGTTCGAGCCCTCGCGCTGCCGGCGCTCCGACATCGGATCCTGCCGAGCTATCGCGCCGAAGCGGACGGCATTTCGGTCGCGCAGATCGTCGCGCGACTCGTGGAGCACGTGCCGGCCCCCTAGTGCACCTGGCGTTTCGGATCTCTCACTCTTTCGCGACGAGTCGGCCGATGTCTGCGCCTCGCGACGCTCTCGATCCCCGAGCCCTGGTCCGGATCCGCGATCTGGAACTGCGCGCTCGGACGATCGTCGCCGGCCTGCATCGCGGACTTCATCGGAGCCCGCTGCCGGGACTGTCGATCGAGTTCACCGAATACCGTCCTTATGCTCCGGGAGATGACCTGCGGTTCCTCGACTGGAAACGATTCGCCCGCTCGGATCGTCCCTATGTGAAGCGATTCGAGGACGAGACGAACTTGCGTTGCTGGTTCCTGGTCGACGCCAGTCGTTCGATGGAGTTCGGATCGGAGGGGCTCACGAAGTTCGAGTACGCGCGCACGCTGACCGCGACCTTGGCGTATCTGCTGCTGGAGCGACACGATGCGGTCGGAATCGCTCGATTCGCGGGCGATGTGGAGCGTTTCGTTCCCGCTCGATTCCGTGTCCGCCAGTGGCAGCATCTGCTTGCGACGCTGGCGACCGAGCCGACCGGAGACGCGACCGATCCGGTTCGGTCGCTCGAACACTTCAGTCGCCTGGTGAATCGCCGCGGGTTGGTCGTACTCGTCTCGGACTGCCTGACCGATCCCGAGGGACTCGAGCGTTCGCTCGGCATGCTGCGCGGTCGAGGCCAGGATCTGATCCTGCTGCAACTGCTTGACCCGCGCGAAGCGGCGCTCGCTCCGGAAGATCCCTATCAGGTTCGCGATCTCGAAACGGGGCGACGCATCGTGATCGACCCGCGGCGTGCGGCGGAAGAGTACCGTCGGCGTTTCGAGGCGCATCAGCGGCGACTCGACGAGATCGCGAAACGCCTGGGAGCCGATCGATTCGTCGTGATGACCGACCGCCCGCTCGACGAGGCCCTGGCAGCGGCGCTGCTCGCTCGCTCGCGACGACTGGCCGGCCGCGTGCTGCGGCGGGAGCGGATCGGGGGGAGCCGATGAGTCTGCTTGCCCCTTGGTTTCTGGTCGGAGCAGCCACGATCGCGTTGCCGGTCCTCTTTCATCTGATCCGTCGCACCGTACGCAACGAGCGACCGATCAGCACGTTGATGTTCCTGTCCGCGGCTCCTCCCCTGCCGTCGCGTCGCTCGCGCCTCGAGGATCTGCCGTTGCTGCTCGTTCGGGCACTGATGCTCGCGCTGATCGCCTTGGCCTTCACTCGCCCCTTTCTGCGATCGGAACGGACGGTGGTCCAGCCGTCGGCTCGGCGTCACGTCGCGGTGGTGCTGGATGCGAGCGCCAGCATGCGTCGCCGTGAACGATGGAGCGAAGGGGAGCGGATCGCCGACGACCTGATTCGCGGTACGCCGCCGGATCGGCCGATCGCGTTCTGGCTGGCCGGCTCGGATCTCGTTTCGCGAATCGATCGCTGGGACATTGCGGGCGAGGAAAGTGGAACCGCCGGCGCGGCGATGCCGTCGGATCGGGCGACTCCTGATTGGGGAGCGGACGATCTGCCGAATGCGGTGCGTCAGGTCCTCGATCGGCATGCGTCGCTGGCCGATGCCGACGGCCGAGGAACGGAGCTCGAACTGCATCTGATTTCGGACTTCACTTCGGGTGACTCGGCCGAGTGGCGATCGATCGAATGGCCCACCGGCGTTTCGGTCCGACTGCACCCGGTCGAGCGCCCGATGCGTCACGACGACGCCTGGCTCGAACTTCTTGCGCCGGAAGGTTCGGCGGATCGGACCGAGTATCGAGTACGGGTGTCGAATGCCGACGACTCGTCACACGACCGTTTTCGCTTGGTCGACTCGCTCGGCCGACCGGAGATCGAACTGACGCTGCCGCCGGGAAGGTCTCGAATCGTGATGGTGCCGGGCTCGCAATTCCCCTTCGAGTTGCGACTTGACGGAGACCCGACCGAGTTCGGCAACCGCCTGTTCCTGCCGCCGATCGGAACCCGCGAGGGGACGCTCCGCTGGAACGGTGATCCCTCGGACGAATCGGCTTGGATCATCCGCACGGCGATCGAGAGTCTGCAACATCCGCGGCCGACCTGGAGCGAGGAAATCGGGGATGCCCCGGAAGATTCGTCGAGCGGTGCGCGGGGGGATCTTGCCTGCACCCTGCTGCTGCATCCTCCCGAGGCTGACGCGGTCGAGACGATCGTATCGCGAGTTCGACGAGGCGGACGCTTGTTGATCGCGCTCGATCGCCCCGTCGACGAAGCGAACGCCACCGAATGGGAACCTCTGTTCGATTCGTTGCTCCCCGAGGCGGAACTGCGCATCGACGAAAGGCCCCTCGACGACTTTCTGCTGATCCGCGGTGCCGAGCGGGACGATCCGTTGCTCGGTGAGTTCGCGGTAGAGTCGTTCCGCGACTTCGGCGAAATCCATGTCTGGCGTCAGCGGCGGTTGAGCTGGCGCGATGCCGAGCCCGCGGGCGACGACAGCCTGCGCGTCGTGGCGGAGTTCGACGACGGCTCGCCCTGGATCGTCGCGGCGAATGTCGGCGAGGGAACGGTGGTGCTGTTGACCACCGGCTGGACGCGTGAGGAATCGGAACTCGGCAGGAGCAGTCGCTTCGCCCCGCTGATCACGACGCTGATCGGTTTCGCGGAGGCGCTTCCGGATCATGCGATCGAGGATTGCGATCGGCTGTCGCTCGATCGGATCGTGATCGATTCGGCTGGGGCCGAATCGGATGCGCGCCGGACGATTGCGGATGCCCAGGCGACTTGGAGCGGATGGGGCATGCCCGCTCCCGGAGCCTATTCGGTCGCCGACGAATCGGAGGGGACCGATCTCTGGATCGTCGCGAGAATTCCGACGAGCGAGTTGGATGAGCATGCGGACGAATCGGCCGAGATCGCGACTTGGTTGCCGAATGCCGATGCGACTCGTTCGGAGCTCGAACGGAATGTCACGAATCGGCGTCTGGAGGACGAGACGCTCGAGCGGACCCAGGGCTACTGGCGCTGGGGATTGTTCGCGGCGCTCGTGCTTTCGATGGCCGAATCATGGCTCGGTTGGCGCGCTTCGACGCGGATCACCGAAGAGCGAAGCGAATCGATGCTGTCGACGAGCGAAGAGAATCGGGTCGGCGAAGCCTGAGGCGAAGTGCCCGTGATATCGCGCGGCGAGCGACCGTTGGAATTCCGCCGGGCGCAAGTCGATATCGTCCAGTACCACGGATGTCGCCATCTCACGGAAGAGCCCCGCTGTCGACCAAGCGCAAGGGCTTCCCATGTCTGCCGGAGTTCTCGACCTCGCCATGACGTTGCTGTTCGTCGCCGTCTGGGCCATGATCGGCCAGTTCAGGCTGTCGAGCGGCCAGGGGTGATGCGACCGCGAACGATCGTCGCCGGAACGAAGGGACAGGGCCGCGGACTTCGGTTCGCGGCGAGTCGCTTCGGCCTCGCCTTCTTCTGCGCCTCGCCCGTCGGTACGCCGCTTGCCGACGTGCTACTCTGCTGAGGCCGTTCCGGATCGTGCTGCGGATCCCCCGATGGGTCGACGCGGCCGAGCGAGCCGGTTCCGACGCCTGCCGTCGACCGGACTCCCGATGCCGGAACTCGAGGAGTCGAATCGAGATGTCGGACGTTGGCCCCCCGGTTTCCGCCCCTTCCCCCGAATCTTCGCCGGAGACTTCTCCCGCCGCGCCGGCGTCGAAAGGAGGAGCGTTTCGCGAGACATGGCTGATCCTGCGCAACCGAGTCCTGAGCGGGCTGTTCTTGGCGCTGCCGCTGCTCGTCACGGCGTTCGTGATCAAGTGGACCTACGACCTGCTCTCCGAAAACCTGATCGCGCCGATCGCACGGCTCGTGCTTCGTTGGTGGGATACGACGCAACTGGTTCAAGCCGAGAGCTGGGTGGTCAACGCTCTGGCTCCGATCGTCGCGATCGTCCTGATCCTCTCGACGCTCTTCCTGTTGGGAATGTTCTTTCGATCGCGCGTCCATCGCCTGATGGATTGGGTCCTGCTGCAGGTTCCGGTCGTCAGAACGATCTACTCGGCCGTGATGAAGGTGATCGATTCGATCCAGCGAAGCGGTCCGAGTCCGCAGTTCCAGCGGGTCGTCCTGGTGACCTTTCCGCATCCGGGCGCGAAGGTTCCGGGCTTCGTCACGTCGACTTGTGTCGATCGCCTGACGGGGAAGACGATCCTGTGTGTCTACTGTCCGACGACGCCGGTTCCGACCTCCGGTTTCATGCTTCTCGTTCCGGAAGAGGACGTCTTCGACATTTCTTGGGACGTCCAGGACACCGTTCAGGCGATCGTCTCGGGAGGTATCTCGATGCCTCAGTACGTCGAGTACTTCGTCCCGGGGGATCTGAAGGGGCTGCGTTCTCCTGCTCCTCCGTCGATCACGAACTGACGTCGCCCCGAACCGATGACGCGTCGACCGAGACTTGGTCTCGCGGTCGTTCGAAATCTGACGATTTCGCGGGTGGCGTTGACCGTTTTCCCCCCGATTCCTACAACCAAGCGGTCGCGCCGATGTCGATCTCGGCGCGAGATCTCCTCCTGAGTCCCTGCGAGACGATCGCACGGGACCATCCCGAGGAACCTTCGGCGGAACCGCTCGGATGCCTGATGGCGTCCGAGTCGTGTCCTATGTTCCGTTGAAGGGTGGGGACCGATCGTCGGTTGGCGACGTTCCGGTCTTCTCCGTTCTCGCATTCGCTTGCGATCGAGGACCGCTACCGACTCGGACTGTCGGCGGCGGAAGCACCGTCCGGTTCGATCCATCCACCGTTCGTCGCGTCGGCGAGCCTCGGCGGCTTTGCGGGACGCGACCCCGCCGGGAAACGCTCATGAGCCACGACGAGAAGAAGCCGAACGGACTGATCCAGTTCCTGTTCGGCAACAGCCTGTTCCTGATCAGCGGCACGATCCTCGCCCTGGTCTGGGCCAATGTCGACGCCCAAGTCGGGACCCACACGCATCATCAGCTCTTCCACGCCGATCTGGTCGAACTGGTGACCGGCAAGAGCGGGTCTCATGACGGCGAGCATGCGGGTGAGTCGCATGCGGACGGCGCACATGCCGACGGCGCTCATGCCGACGATCATGCGGAGCCGGATCACTCGGATGAGTCCCATTCCGAGGGAACACCGTCGGAAGCCGAACCGGCCGCCGGCGAGCCCCAGGGATCCGAAGCAGCTCCGGCTGACGGCTCCCAGGCCGAGAAGAGCGACAAGCATGCCGAAAAGTCGTCCGGAGCCCATCACGGCCTGACGCTTCACTTCCTGATCAACGACGTGCTGATGGCGCTCTTCTTCGGCATGGCGACGAAGGAGGTCTGGGAGTCGCTGCTGCCGGGAGGTGCGTTGTCGAATCCGCGCAAGGCGGCGACGCCGTTGCTGGCGACGCTCGGCGGAGTCGTCGGACCGGCGATCGTCTATTCGGTCGGCGTGCTGATGTTCAGCGAGTGGTCGGTCCTGGGACGCGGTTGGGCGATTCCCTGTGCCACCGACATCGCGTTCAGTTACCTCGTCGCCCGAATCATCTTCGGCAACGGCCATCCCGCGATCGCGTTCCTGCTGCTGTTGGCGATTGCCGACGATGCCGCCGGCCTGGTGATCCTGGCGATCTTCTACCCCTCGGCTCCGCTCGAGCCGATGTGGCTGCTCCTTTCGGCCGGAGCAATGGTGACGGGCGTGGTCTTCAAGAAGCTCCGCCTGCAGAGCTTCTGGTGGTACCTGCTGATTCCGGGAGCGATGAGCTGGACCTCGTTCTACATGGCGGGAGTCCACCCCGCGCTCGGTCTGGTTCCGATCATCCCGACGCTGCCGCATGCCAAGAGCGACCTCGGCATCTTCGCCGTCAAGGAGTTGGGACGGCACGACACGCTGAGCGAGTTCGAGCACTTCTTCAAGAATCCGACCGAGGTGCTGCTCGGCTTCTTCGGCCTCTGTAATGCCGCCGTCGCGTTCTCGAATGTCGGCATCGGTACCTGGCTGGTGCTGGCCGGCCTGATCATGGGCAAGCCGGTCGGCATCACGCTGCTGACGCTGATCGCCGAGAAGGTCTTCCGCCTGCAGATTCCTGCCGGCATGACCTACCGACACGTCGTCACGCTCGGCTGCGTCGCCGGAATCGGCTTCACGGTCGCATTGTTCGTGTCGACCGCCGCCTTCACCGAACCGGGGCCGACCCTCGACTCGGTGAAGATGGGTGCGCTCGGCAGCTTCGGCGCCGCGGTCGTCGCGTTCGTCGTTGCCAAGGTGCTCGGAGTCAAGCCGACCGGAGCTGTCGTGGAGAAGGAAGCCGAGGCGCACTGAGCGTCCGAGTCCGTCTCGGGCGTCGCCCCTGATCGAGAAGCACGAAGGCCCGCCGTATCGCGATCGATGCGGTGGGCCTTTTCCTTGCGCCGTGCGATGACGAAGCACCGCTCGACAACGTCGCGCCGCATTTGCTCCTACTCGCCCGAGCCCGACTCGCCGCCGGATCCGGACCGACCGAGTCGCTGTCGGATCAGCGCAGCACGCCGAGCCAGCTCGCGCTCGAACCCGCGATCGACCGGACGATAGTACGTCCGTTCGACTCCCAGATAGTCCTGCTCGGCGATCCCGTCCGCTTCGTCATGCGCGTAACGGTATCCCTCGCCGCTGCCGAGTTCCTTGGCGCCGCCGTAGTGGGCGTCGCGCAGATGGCGAGGGACCGGCAGAACGGCGCGAGTCCGGACGTCGTTCGTCGCCTCGCCGATCGCCAAAGTCGCGGCATTCGACTTGGGCGCCAGTGCGAGATAGGCGACCGCCTGAGACAAGGTCAGGCGGCATTCGGGCAGGCCGACGAACTCGCACGCCTGCATGGCCGAAACCGCAAGAGTCAATGCCGCGGGGTCCGCGTTGCCGATGTCCTCGCTCGCCAGGATCACCAACCGGCGACAGAGAAAGCGAATCTCCTCGCCTGCTTCGAGCATTCTCGCCAGCCAATAGAGCGCCGCATCGACATCGCTGCCGCGAATGCTCTTGATCAGTGCACTGGCCAGATCGTAGTGCTCGTCTCCGGTCCGATCGAACGATCGCCCGCGTTTCTGCATCGAGTCGGCGATAAGTTCGCGGTCGAGTCGGACCGGATGCCGCCCGCTCGAGCGGACGGCGATCTCGAGCGTATTGAGAGCGCGTCGGGCATCGCCGTCGGACTGCTCGGCGAGCCACTCGAGCGCGCCGGGTTCGACCTCGACCTTCGTCCTACCGAGACCGCGTCGGGAATCGGCCAGCGCCCGCTGCATCAACCGAACGAGATCGTCGACCGACAGCGATTCGAACTGGAAGATCTGACTCCGGCTGACCAGCGCCGGATTGACGGCGAAGAACGGATTGCTGGTCGTCGCGCCGACGAGCGAGACGGTCCCGTCCTCGACGTCCGGCAGCAGCGCGTCCTGTTGTGCCTTGTTGTAGCGATGGATCTCGTCGATGAAGAGCAGCGTCGGCCTTCCGCCCGCCGTCACCTCGTCCCGCGCCTGCTGCAGCGCCTCGCGAAGCTCCTTGACCCCCGTGTCGATCGCGCTCAACTGACGGAATCGTCGGCGCGACGCCGTCGCCAGCAATCGCGCCAGCGTCGTCTTGCCGCAACCTGGCGGGCCGTAGAACAGGACCGATCCGAGGCGATCCGACTCGATCGCCCGTCGGAGGAGTTTGCCGGGCCCGAGAAAATGCGACTGGCCGGCGAACTCGTCGAGCGTCTCGGGGCGCATGCGGGCAGCGAGCGGCTGGACCGCTCGGAGATTCTCGCGTTCCTCGTTCTCGAACAGCGACACCTCGTCCTCCTCCTGTTTCGTCTCGGCTCGCCGATCGACCCGATCACCAACGGTCGCCGAGGTCCGCCAAGCCGTCGATCGATCGGCAGTACAGATAGGCGATCGCCGCCACTTCCTCGTCCGCATCGGTCCGGATCGGGATCGTCGCTCGCTCGTAAAGTCCGATATCGACTCCCTCCTGATCGTCGAGGATCGACAGTCGTGACGGATCGATTCGCCACAACTCTCCGAGAATCGCGACTCCCGACGCGGCGCGGACCATCGCCGGATATTCGCCGCAGTCGTACAGTCGGAACTCGGGGCGTGTACGACCGACTCCGAGCGGTTCGGCAGCGCCCAGATGATGGTGCCGACATCCGCCCTGCTTCAACGTTCCGTAGACGAAGACGATCACGGTCCGGCGCTCCTGACGATGCCTCGCTCCCCCTCCCCTGCCGCGGAACATGATATCGTGACCGCGTCGCTCGGGCTTCGCTCCGGCCAAGTCGCACCTGCGTCCGCGCTCTTCGATGATGACGGGAAGGATCCGATGCTCACGCGTCGCTCATGGCTGGCCGGTGCTCTCTGCGGCCCGATCGCGATGCCGCTCGTTCGATATCGCGAAGCATTCGCGAACGACGAACGCGACCTGTCCCGAAATGACGACGCACGACGCTCGCTCGATCCGCAGGTCGCGGACGAGATCCGCCGCGACATCCGCGACCGGATCGGCGAAGGAGAACTGTCGGGGTGCGTGCTGCTGATCGGCGACTCTCGAGGACCTCTGCTGCACGAGGCGTTCGGTTTCGCTGCGCTCGAGCCGCGCCCCGTTCCGACCACGCTCGACACGTTGTTCGACCTCGCCTCGCTGACCAAGCCGTTGGCGACGGCGATGTCGATCATGCGTCTGATCGAAGAGCAAGCGATCGACCTTGCCTCGCCCGTCGAGCGTCATCTCGCCGATTTCGGCCAGGCCGGCAAGAAGTCGGTCACGATCGAACAGCTGCTGACTCACGTGTCGGGACTGACGGCCGACAACGCGTTGTCCGACTATCTCGACGGACC
>CAZZBI010000008.1:28794-37254 GCA_964652385.1 uncultured Pirellulaceae bacterium
GACCCGAAGTCGCCTGGGACCGAATCGATGCGCTGCCGCCGCTCGATCCGCCCGGCACTCGATTTCGGTACAGCGACGTCGGCTTTCTGGTTCTCGGCAGGATCGTCGAGCAGGTGTCAGGCGTTCGGCTCGACCGCTTCGCCGCCGAGCGGTTCTACGAGCCGCTCGGGATGACCGACACCGGCTTCGTTCCCGACGACGAGCGACGACGACGAGCGATCACGACCGAGCGCCGAAACGGCGAGTGGATCCGCGGCGAAGTGCATGATCCGCGCGCCCATGCGCTCGGCGGAGTCGCCGGTCATGCGGGGCTCTTCTCGACCGCCCGCGACCTGGCTCGAATCGCCGAAGCGCTGCTCGGCGGCGGCACTCGCGAAGGAGTCCGCGTGCTCGCTCCCGAAACGGTCGAGCTGATGACGGCCGATCGTCCGGTACCGGGCGACCAGGTGCGCTGTCTCGGCTGGGACAAGCGGAGCGGCTTCTCGAGCAATCGAGGCGAGTCGTTTACCGATCGCGCGTTCGGCCACGGCGGTTTCACGGGGACGAGCTTCTGGGTCGATCCGGGCTGCGATCGCTACGTGATCTTCCTGGGCAATCGCCTGCATCCGGACGGCCGAGGCAACGTCAATCGCCTTGCCGGACGGATCGGAACCGCGGTCGGCCGAAACGCGACCGCGGTTCCGAAGTGAGCTCCTCCCGATTCCGCATCGAACGACCGATCAGGGAGATTCGATCGTGATCGCCATGATGACAGGGGAGGACTGATCCCGTCCCTTGACGAACTCGACCGACTCGAGCGGTTCCGAGCGGCTCGGCGTCACCGCGAGATAGCGGATCTGCTGGCCGCGCAGCTGGAAAGCGAACTCGCTCTCGGGAACGTCGACACGCCGGATATAGTCGGCGAAATGGACGCCGTTGCGCAGCGGATGGTCCTCGGTCGTGCCGTCCGCATACTTGAGTCGGACGATCATCGACACCGTCTCGGGCTCACCGTAGGGGAAGCCCCAGCCCGATACGCCGCTGAGCAGGTGCAGCCGCGCCACCGGTCCTTGGCACGGCACGGTGACCGAGCGAGGCATTCGGCGGCAGACCTCACCGTTGGGACCGTAGAGCAGGATCGCGTTCGCGACCTCGCCCCCCTTGGGATCGAGCACGAGGAACGGGATCTCCCTGTGCTGAACCAGGCCCCACTTGTCGAAGACCAGGCGTTCGACGTCGTTCTCCTCGTCGATGAACATGCCGCGCACGCTGGTGATCGTCGCCGCCTTGGCGATGTCGAGCGGCACGTACTTGCCTCGCTGCGTGAGGAAGGCAAGCAGGTCCGCCATCTGCGTGACGTCGAGCTGCTTCTCGAATCCGACCGGCATCAGGCTCAGCGGCGACGCGACCAGCTCTTCGATATCCTCGCGGAGAATCGTCTGCTTCTTGCCCTGCGAGTCGAACAGCTCGATCGCCGTCTTGGTCTCGCTCGCCAGCAGTCCGTTGAGGACGAGGCCGTCGAAGGTCGCGACGGTGTAGACGCGAAAATTCCCCTCGACGCTCGCATTCGGATCGAGAATGTGCACGAGCAGTTCGGCCTTGGGATGCAGAGCCATGCCGGTCAGGTCAGGACCGACACGGTTCCCGAGATCCTTGTAGGTGTGGCAGTTCGCGCATTGAGTCTTGAACAGTTCGAGTCCGCGGTCGACGCTCCCCTCCATCTCGATCGAGGCCAGGTACTCGTCGATGACCAGCTTGCGATCGGCGCTCGGCAGCGTGCCGCCGCTCGCCAGGATCGCTTCGGCTCGTTCGGCCAGCTTGCGATCGGGAATCGCGGCGAGCCCTCGCTGCTGTTCGAGGCTGAGTTCCGAGAGACCGACCTCCCGAGCCTCGATCGCGTCGAGCAGGTCGTTTACCCAGTCGCCGCGGCGCAGCAGGGTCGCGATGGCGACCTTTCGCGCGCCGGGGGCGAGCACCGGGAAGCGAGAGCGGATCATCTCGCCCGCTTCGGCCGACGTGCTGCTGCGCAATGCCGTCAGAAGCCCTTCGGCGAGCCCCGGGTCGGTCTGTGGGGTCACGATTTCCAGCAGCGACTCGACGGTGGAAGCGTCCGCCGAACGGAATGCGATCAGCTCGTTCGCCAAGGCGATGCGACGCTCGTTCGGGAGCGTCTCGTCGAGAATCCCCTTCATCAGCTCGTCGACGATCTCCTGAGCGAAGCTCTCGAAGCGGTCTTCGCCCAGCCGCGCCATCAGCTTCACGAGTTGGCCGCGCGTTTCGAGCGGCATCTCGGCCAGGCCGGCCAACAGACGCTCTTCGGTCGACTCGGCCAGATCGAATCGCTCGTCGGCAGGCCAGCCTTCGGTCAGGCCGTCGATCACCGCCTGGCCGAGTCGAGCGGGCATCGTCGGAATCGCCAGGAAGATCCGTTCCGAGTCGGTGCGATCACCCGAACGGGCATGATGTTCGGCAACGATCGAAACGGCCCGCAACAACGCGGGACCGATCTCGTCGGCCGTCGACAGTGCTGCCAGGAACCGCGTGTCGTGCTTGGCAGCGGCTGCGGTCGCCGCATCGGGAATCCACCGATCGAACGCGTCGTTCGGATCGGTCAGTCGCCCGACGATCGCTCCTCCGACTTCCGCTCCGACCGGACTGTCGGCGGTCGCCAACAGAGCTGCCATGCGGACCTGCGCGTCCCGATCCCGAAACGTGTCCGCCTCGATCAGCGCCTGGACCGCGTCGACGTGACCGGCGATCACCTGGCAGGCATTTCTTCGCACGCCGGCGGACGGATGCTTCAGACAGGCGACGGCCGCCTGCCAGACCGAGGGATTCGCCGGATCGATCACACCGAGCCCATGAAGGGTCCAGAGCGAGTGGATCGCACGGACGTCGAGTCCGATCTCGTCGAGCCGAGGTTCGGCCAGGAACTCGACCAGCCGAGGAACCACGGTGCGATCGCCGCCCTCGACGATCAGCCGCTGGGCATGTCGTCGCCACAGCAGGTTCGGGTTCCCGAGCGCCTCGACCCGCTCCGCCGGATCGGCGAGGTTCGGAGTCGGACTGGCGGTTCCGGCGTCGTAGACGACGCGATAGATGCGTCCATGACGCTTGTCGCGCAGGTCGGTCTCATAGGCGTTACCGCGACCGGTCTCGAACCCGCGCGGCGTCGGGTTGTGTTGCACGATGTAGTTGTACCAGTCGATGACCCAGACATGGCCGTCCGGCCCGACCTCGGCCATGATCGGCGCCGCCCATTCGTCATCGGCCGCGATCAGATTGAACGGGCTCGTGGAGCGGAAATCGGCACCATCCCGCGAGAGGACGAAGGTGCCGACGAGATGTCCGGTCGGCCCGGCGACGAACGACGTCCGATTCCAGTACTCGCGAGGATAGGTTCGCGCCGTGTACAGGGCGTGGCCGGCGGCGGCCGTATAGCCGCCGTGCTGATCGACCTGACGGATCTTGTCGGTGATCGGCTTGAACTTGTAGGTATCGGCGATCGTGCCGAGAACGCTCGGAGCCCATCCGCGAACGGCTTCGTAGTAACGATTGGGAATCGGCAGATAGACGCTTGGATTGTGGTTCGCGGTAGAGCCGAAGATGATTCCCTCTTCGCTCATGCCGAAGCCCCACGTGTTGTTGTCCGTGGAGCGCAGGAACTCGAGGTCCGAACCGTCGCCGCGGAAACGGAAGAACCCCTGACGGAACGGCTGCGTCCGCTCGCCTCGCACGACCGGAGCGCTGTTGTTGTACCCCTGCATCCCCCAGATCCAGTTGTCCAGTCCGTACTGGAAGTTGCTGACGCCGCCGTGGGTGTCGCCGACCTCCCAACCGCTGAACAGCACCTCGCTTCGATCGGCGACATCGTCGCCGTCGGTGTCGGTCAGACGGAGCGTGCGTGCCGCGTCCTGAACGATCACGCTGCCGCCGGCAAAGGCGATGGTCGTCGGAATGCTCAGCTCTTCGGCGAAGACGACGAATCGATCGGCCCGCCCGTCACCGTCGGTGTCCTCGCAGATGCGGATTCGATCGCGCCCCTTGCCGACCGGCTGCAGCTCGTTGGGATAGTCGACCGTTTCGGCGATCCACAGTCGGCCCCGCTCGTCCCAGGTCATGCAAATCGGCTTGCCGCCGATTTCGGGTTCCGAGGCAAACAATTCGAGGCGGAACCCCTGAGGAACCGAGTAGTGCCGCATCGCCTGGTCAGGAGGGAGCGGTAGCTGCATCAGACTCAGATTTTCTCCTTGGGTCCCCCACTGCGCGTCGGGCGTGTAATTCGGAATCTTGTTGCCGACATCCTGATAGCGGAACGGCTCCAGATCGGTCGGCAGCGGCGTCATGGCCGGTACCGGGAACGGAGCATCTTCGACGAACGCCCCGGCTCCGGCAGGATCGAGACCGGCTGCCCAGCGAATGCCTCGCTCCACCAGGTTCGTGAAGCCGGGTTGCTTCCACGTCCGCTCGTCATGCCCCCAGGCGGTGTAGAAGACTCGCCCCTGCCCATATTCCTTGACCCAGGTCCACGGCTCGGCTCCCTCGTCGTCGACCCGGGACTCGAGAACGGTCCGCCCCTCCTCGGCATGCAGATGATGGACGTACGTCTCGTCCCAGCTCTCGAATCCGCCGAATCCGGCCATGACCGGATGCTCGGGAAGTTCGATCCGAGTCCGAAAGACCCCGGTTCCGTGCCTGAGAAACTGCGCTCCGATCAGCGCGACGACCCGGTCGTCGTTACGGAAACAGAACGAGGCACAATGAAGGGGAACGAAGCCCCCTCCTTCTGCGACATACGCGAGGAGCGCATCGGCCTGTTCCGGTGCGATCGTGTCGATGTTGGCATAGAGCACGACCGCGTCGTAGTTCGCCAACGTCTCGGTGCGAAGCTGAGCGACATCGTCGGTATAGGTCAGCGAGATGCCGCGAGATTCGAGCACCGGCCGGAGCTGCTTGAAGCGCGCTAGAGGCTGATGATGACCGTTGTCCCCGAGGAACAGAACGTCGATGTGTTCCTGAGAACGGACCGGCACGGCGAACGATGCCCCCCAAGCGATCATGCCGAGGGCCAACAGCGATGCGAGCTTCGGAAGCGAACGGAGCACGGAAAGAACCTCGCTGAAGGTGACGGACGGAAGCGAGTCGAGAAGGAGACGACGCAACGACCGACTCTAACGGTCAGACGAAGGGGAATCCACGGGAGCCAGGATCGCCCGCCGGACGACCGGACGCAAGAGTGGCGCCTCGTCACTCGGCCGTCCGAGTGCCGATCCGAGCGAAGAATGCGGCGGAGTCGATCGCGAAGTACCGCTACGGAGCGACCGCGAGGCCGGGGAGACGTTCACGCCCCGACACGACGACTCCACCGGGTCGTTCGATCGTCAGCGCGAACATCTTGGCGTGGCCGATCGGCAGCTTCGCATCGACTTCGACGACCGTTCGACCGTCGACTTGTTCTGCCCCCGCCAGATCGACATCGAAGACACCACCGTCGACCGGACGTTCGTCGTCACGAGTCGCGTCGAAGATCCAGAGCTGGTACTGCTCGACCGCCGGATCGTTCGGAGCGAGACGATCGAAGGCCATGTAGCCCTTCTGAAGGCGATCGTTCCAGACGACGAATCCCGAGATGTCCCCGTCCCCGTTGGGAGCCCAGTCGACTCGGATCGAATCGCTTTCGCTTTCGAGCTTCGCCAGTCGTTCCGCCAACGTCGGTTCGGCTACCGGATCGGTCGCCTCCGCGATCGGGTCGACAACGGTCGTCCCGATCGTCCAGCGACCGATCGCGACGCCGACCACGAAGGCAGCCGCGACGGCGCCGACGAGCAGCCAGCCGAGCTTGGCCGCCGAACCGCTCGGCGCGGAACTGGCCGAAGCAAGCGAGGGAGCGGCCTGCGATCGGGAACGCTCCGCAGAACCGACCTGTCGCGTCGAACGTACCGGCTCCGAATCGAATCGCGTTTCGAGTCGGCGCAACCAACCTTCGGGAAGCGACTCCCCCGGTTCCGATTCGGCAGCCAACACCAGTCCGGCGAGCATCTGGAACTCGTCGGAGGGATCGGTATCGAGCGGCTCGAAGAGCGCGGCGTCGATTCGACGTTCGTCGACCTCGGAGGGCCGACCTTCGTTCGTCGGCTTCATCGTCCCCCTCGCTCTTCGAAACCCGGATCGTCGACTGCGCCCGGCGACGCACCGAGCAGACTTCTCAATCTCATCATGCCGCGCCGAGCCAGACTCTTGATCGTTCCAACGGGGGCGTCGAGTCGAGTCGCAATCTCGCTCTGAGTCGCTCCTTCGAGAATCGACCACTCGATGACCCGGCGCTCGTCATCCCGCAGCCGCCCCATCGCGGCGCGAACCCGTTCATATTCGTCTCGCCCTTCAAGCCGAGCAACCGGATCCGATTCGGCGGAAGGGAGCTGTTCGATCGGTTCGGCAGCGCCCGCGAGCGTGCGTCGGCCGGTTCGGCGGATGTGATCGATCATCCGACGGCGGGCGACGGTGGCAACGAAGGCCGGCTCGGACCCTCGGTCGGGATCGAACCGCTCCGCTTGTCGCCAGAGTTCGAGGAAGATCTCCTGAGCGAGATCTTCGCGATCGGAGGGGTCCGATGCGAATCGCGAGACGATGGACGACACCAGTCGTTCATGCCGCCTCACGAACGGAAGGAAGGCCGAACGATCCCCCTGCGCCATGAGCGCGAGCGATCCTTCGGCCTGTTCCGACTGACTCATATCCGTTCCGCATCGATACCCGGAATCGAGCGGCCTTCGCGGCCGGCTCGTCTTGGGCAAACTAGCGAGGCAGGATGACCGAGTCAATGACATGGATCACACCGTTGGAGCACTCGATGTCGGTCTTCACGACCTTGGCCGAGTCGACGAACACGGTGCCGTCTTCGACCTTGATCGTGACCTTCTGACCCTGAGCGGTCGCGGCCTCGGTCAGCTTGACGACGTCCGCCGCCATGACCTTGCCCGGGACGACGTGGTACTTCAGGATCGCGATCAGCTTTTCCTTGTTCTCGGGCTTCAGGAGATCGGCGACCGTCCCCTCGGGAAGCTTCGCGAACGCTTCGTTGGTCGGAGCGAAGACGGTGAAGGGGCCGTCGCCGGAGAGGACGTCGACCAGACCGGCCGCCTTGACGGCAGCGACGAGCGTCGAGAAGTCCTCGGCACCGACGGCGGTGGCGACGATGGTCTTCTTCTCTTCGGCCTTCTTCGACAGGGCGCAGGTGGTCTCGCCGTTGTAGAAGGCGAGCGGAGCGGTGACGAAGACCAGGGCAGTCATGGCGAGCTTGAGCATCGGATTCGACCTCGAATGTCTTGGGGGGTTCGGCTGCTCCGATAACGATCGGAGCGGTGATCGGTGCGAGGACGTGATCGGCGTCCTCCGTCTGCCGGCGACGTGATCAAGTTCGCCGGCGCGATACCGATGGTTTCTTGATCGGCCGAGAAATTCCGAGATCGTTCGGCGACGAAGCGTGTCGTCGCGTGCGCGGCACGCCGGTTCGCCGGCGCAAGAGTCGCCATTGCCCGGCCCATCGCGCCCGCAACGGCGAAGGCCACGCCGGTCGTCGAGGACAGGCGTGGCCTTCGGAAGATCGCATTCGCTCGTGCCGCTGGGTCGATCAGGCGGAACGGTCCGCCTCGACGTAGCAGCAGAAGCTCCGATCGGGGAGCGTCAGTCGCCCGTCGGTCGGAAGCGGCGGTCCGTTGCCGTCGGGATAGGCGTCGAACGGCTGACGTTCGGCCGTATCGACCAGCAGCTTCCACGCGTGCCCCTTGGCGACCGGCGGCAGGATGAACTCACGGCCGTAAGGGCTGGCGTTCATCAGCAGCATCACGGCCCGTCCGGCCCCTTCCGGATCCGCTTCCGCCGGCGGAGGCGTCAGCAGACAGATCATCGCCTGGTCGTTGAGCCAATCGACCGCGGTACCGACCGGGCTGTACCAGCTGACGTCGGGCAGACGGCCGTTACCGTTGGACTGCCCGGTCAGGAACGTGCGTCGGCGGACCGTCGGCTGATGGCGGCGGAAATGGATGAGCGTCTTGGCGAAGCGGAAGAGCTCGGCGTTCTTGCGGACCAATCGCCAGTCGAACCACGAGATGTCGTTGTCCTGGCAATAGGCGTTGTTGTTGCCTCGCTGCGTTCGCCGCACTTCGTCCCCGGCGACGATCATCGGCACGCCTTGGCTGAGCAGCAGCGTGGCGAGCATGTTCTTGATCTGCCTGAGTCGCAGATCGTCGATCAGTCGGCGGTTGGTCGGCCCTTCGACCCCGTAGTTCTCGGAGTAGTTGTTGTTGTCTCCGTCCCGATTGTCTTCGCCGTTCTCGAAGTTGTGCTTCTCGCGATAGGTGACCAGGTCGTTGAGCGTGAAGCCGTCGTGGCTCGTGATGAAGTTGATGCTCGAATACGGATGCCGACCGCCGGGCTGGTAGAGATCGCTCGACCCGGACATGCGAGTCGCCATGGGCCCGA
>CAZZBI010000008.1:37264-38532 GCA_964652385.1 uncultured Pirellulaceae bacterium
GGCCCGAGCAATCCGCCGTCCCCTCGCCAGAAGCGTCGGACGTCGTCGCGATAGCGGCCGTTCCACTCGGCCCAGCGCTCGTCACCGAACGAACCGACCTGATAGGCACCGGCGGCGTCCCACGCCTCGGCGATGATCTTGGTATCGGCCAGCAGCGGGTCTTCGCCGATCGCCTCGACCAGCGGCGGATTCGGGACCAGGTTGCCGTTCCGATCGCGGCTGAGAATCGACGCCAGGTCGAAGCGGAAGCCGTCGATGTGATAGTTGTGGACCCAGTGGCGAAGGCAATGAAAGATCATCTCGCGGACGATCGGGTGATTGCCGTTCACCGTATTGCCGCAACCCGAATAGTTCTTGTAGTAGGTCGGGTCCGACTCGAGCATGTAGTAGACCGAGTTCTCGAGCCCCTTGAAGCTGAGCGTCGGTCCCTTCTCGTTCCCTTCGCACGTGTGATTGAACACGACGTCGAGAATCACCTCGATCCCCGCTTCGTGCAGCGCCTTGACCATCTGCTTGAACTCGTCGACCTGCGCTCCGGGGCGCGAGTCGGCGGCATAGCCTCGATGCGGCGCAAAGAACGCGAGCGGGTCGTAACCCCAGTAGTTGGGGCGAGTCGACGGTCGGCCGTCGAAGGTGTGGATCGGAAACTCGTGGACCGGCATCAACTCGACCGCAGTAACGCCGAGTTCCTTCAGGTACGGGATCTTCTCGATCACCCCCAGGTAGGTTCCGGGATGACGACATTCCGAAGTGGGGCCGGCCGTGAAGCCGCGGACGTGCATCTCGTAGATGACGCTGTCCGACAGCTCGCGGCGGATGTGGCGATCCCCTTCCCAATCGAAGCGATCGTCGATCACCACGCACTTGGGAGGCCGGAGTACCCCGTCCACCGCCGGCTGGAACCGTCCGGCGAGCGCCTTGGCGTACGGATCGATCAGCCGGGCTCGGCCGTCGAAGCGGAGGCCGCGTGACGGATCGAACGGCCCGTCGGCCTGCAGGTGGTACAGCTGTCCGGCGCCGACTCCGGGAACGAAGATGCTCCAGATGTCCCCCCAGCGATCCGAGTCGCGGTCGAACTCGATGATCTCCGACGGCTCGGTATCCTCGACCTTGCCGTAGAGCAACAGACGCATGCGCGTCGCATTGCGGCTGAAGACGACGAACTGGACGCCCCGTTCGTGGACGACCGCCCCGTAGGGCAACATGTGCGTGAACTGAAGTTCTGGGTGCGTATGCCGCATGAGCATCAAGGGTGGCTCCTTCTCGGC
>CAZZBI010000009.1:0-12019 GCA_964652385.1 uncultured Pirellulaceae bacterium
GCTGACGCCGTGGCAGGACATCGAGCGCGAGGTGGTGGTGGTGCCTGACCCCATCCAGAACAAGCTGCTGGTCAGCGCCACGCCGCGCTACTACGCGGACATCATGCGCCTGATCGCCGAGCTGGACGCCGAGCTGCCGCAGGTGATGATCCAGGTGCTGATCGCCGAGGTGACGCTGGGCGAGGCGGACGAGTTCGGCGTCGAGCTCGGCATCCAGGACTCGGTCCTGTTCGACCGGAGTCTGCTCGGCGATCTCGTCACCACCAACCAGACCACCCAGGTCTCGACTCCGGCCGGCGTGACGACGACCAACTCGCAGGTGATCCAGGCGGCGACCAACGTTCCGGGCTTCGGCTTCAACAGCGGCGAGCCGCTCGGCAACAGCGGTTCGCAGCAGTCGCTCGGATCGGCCAACGTCATCGGCGGGCAGGGGATCTCGAACTTCTCGGTCGGTCGGAGCAGCTCCGAACTCGGCTTCGGCGGCCTCGTTCTGTCGGCAAGCAGCCAGAACGTCAGCGTGCTGATCCGAGCCCTGCAGGAATCCCGGCGACTGGAAGTGCTCAGCCGACCTCAGGTCCGGACGCTCGACAACCAACCCGCCTTCATCCAGATCGGCCAGCGTGTGCCGCGGATCGCCGAATCGACCACCAACCAGAACGGCCAGTCGAATCAGGTCGTGCTCGAGAACGTCGGTCTGATCATGGCGGTGACGCCGCGCATCGGTCCCGACGGCACGGTCGTGATGGAGATCGACGCCGAGAAGTCGGCACTCGGTCCGGAACTGGAAGGGATCCCCGTCTCGGTCAGCAACCAGGGGACGGTGATTCGCGCTCCGCGCATCGACACGACGACCGCTCAGGCGACCGTCAGCGCGGCCGACGGCGAGACGATCATTCTCGGCGGTCTGATCACCAAGAGCACGCAGGACATCCATCGCAAGGTGCCGATCCTCGGCGACATCCCGATCATCGATCGCCTGTTCCGGTTCGACAGCCTGATCCAGAAGCGGACCGAACTGCTGATCATCCTGACGCCGCGGGTGATTCGGAGCCAATCGGACGAAGAGCGACTGAAGCAGACCGAACTGGCGCGGATGAGCTGGTGCGCTGCGGACGTCTACGACCTGCACGGCGATCTGCAGTACGTCCTGCCCCCGGATCTCATGTACGACCATCCCGAGGAAGCCGACGTCGTCTATCCGGCGGTCGACCCGCGAGGCAACTCGTCCCGGCGCCGTGCCGTCGAGCAGCCGGGGAGCGGACCGACCGTCCTCCCCGAGCCGCTCGGCTATCCCGGCTCGTCGAGCGAACCCGGCTTTCCGCCGATGGTCGATCCGCGAGACGGACGCGCGCTGTCGATGGGGAATCCGTTCGGAGTGCGCGACTCGCGAACTCCGTTCGGCTCGCCGCAAGGCATGCCGTCGTATCCGGTCGGTCAGGCCGGCGCCGAAATGCCGTGGCCCGCCGCTCCGAACCCGAACGGCCCGGTCGGCGGCGATCCGCGCGGCATGCCGATCTTCGATCCGAACCTCGGCCCCGCCGGTTATCGCAACGAGTTCGACGCGCCGGGATTGCCGCAGGCCGATCGGATTCCGACCGACATCGGCGAACCGTATCGCGGTCGGTAGGACGCGTCGTCGGATGGCGTCGCCTTCCGCCAGAGCCAGCCGGTAAGCACGAACCGCTCGCGAGCCTCCAAAGGCTCGTTGGCCCCGAGAACCTCTCGTCGAGCCGAACGCCATGCAAGCCTCTTCGCTGTCGCCTCTGTCGCTTCTGCTGCTGCTCGCCGCAGCGATGTCGAGCGGCTGTCGTTCGATCGTTCCGGAAGGAAAGCTTCCGTGGGATCGCGAGCCGGAGGCGAAGGTCCTTCCCGATCGGATTCTGGCGATCTGGAGCGACACCGTGCTGCATCAGCCGGGACAGCCCGGCGTGCGCGGCTTCGGTGGGCGTCTGTTCTTCTACAGCGATACCGACACCGATCCCGTTCAGATCGACGGCGGCGTGATGGTCTACGTCTTCGATGCCGACGCCTACGATCCGTCGAATCCCCAGCCGCTGCAGCGATACGCCTTCACCGCCGATCAGCTGGCCGGACTCTACAGTCGCGCTCCGCTCGGCCACAGCTACAGCGTCTGGTTGCCGTGGGACGAGGTCGGCGGCGAGGCGCGCAGCCTGAGTCTGGTCGTGAAGTTCGAAGGGCGCGAGGGAGGGACCGTCATCTCGGACCCGGTCGTCAAGCTCCTCCCCGGATCGAATCGGCCTCGGACCTCGGACAGCGAAACGATCGGCAGCCGCTCGACGAACGACTCCGGAGTGCGCCGCGCGAGCTTCGAATCGTCCGAGATCGCTCGCAGCACCTCGGAACGCGCGGTGCCGTCGCGACAGGTCGAGACGATCGATCTGCCGCCGAGCTTCTCGCGACATCTGGCGGCCGATCCGAACGACCGGACGAACGATGGGAGGGGCGGGCGAGCGGAGAGCCGCACGGTCTCGGTCGCTCCGAACGAGTCGGCAGCGCCGACCGTCGAGTCGAACGATCAGCCGACCGGTCTGCCGCCGTCACGGCCGTTCTCGACCGGGACCGACGGCACCGCGACGACGTTCACCGATCGCCCCCGGGCCGGATCTCCAGCCGGTTCTCCACATCGTCGATTCCCGGCTCGAACGACGCCAGAATCGCCAGACGGCGGGACGTCGATTCGTCGGCAACCGTTCCCCGGAGGATGGCTCGACGGCCTTCCACCGACACCTCGACCGTCGACTCGGGATCTCCGCTGAGTCGGCGCAGTCGTTCGGTGGCGACCGAACGGACGATGGTCGCATCGAGCGCGACGTCGCCGAAGTCGACGATCAGCTTCGGCGGGTAGAGACCGGTGCGCGACATCGCCGGCAGCGGACGATTCAGTCGCCGACTGTCGTCGGTCGGCGCGACCAGCGATTCGGTCGCCGCCGGAACGCGCCCCGCGCCGAGCGCCTGAACCGAGCCGATGAAGCCGCCGCTCTCCTGGCGACTCCCGCCGACGAAGTCCGAGGCGGCTCGATTCTCGCGCATGAACCGCTCGTTCCCCTGCAGCGTGCCGACCTGCGCCTGAGCCGCGGCGTCGGTGGTCGTTCCGGGCCGAGGCCGAATCTGCAGCGGTGATCCGGTGTTGCGCGGCGATCCGAAGAGCTGAGCCCGAGCGGAGTCGGCGGGGAGCGCGAACAGGAGCGCAGCGAAGCCGAGGAGCGCCAGAGGAAGCAGGGCCGTGTTCGTTCGCTTGCTCGTTCGCATCTCGCGCTCCCGGAATCGACGTGCGTCAGACCTGTTCATCCTAGTCGGCGCGGCGAGGGCTTCGACCCCGATTCGAGCTCCGATCTGCAGCGCGATCGCGATCGGCCTCCCCTCGTCCGACCGCCGCACGGCCCGTTCGAGCGGCGATCCGCAGGGCGTCCGAAGCTCGTCCGAAGCTCGTCCGAGGGATCCGCCTGACCGCCCCACGGCACGCGTCGTTCCGGAAATCGCTTGCCCCCGACCTTCGCGGGACCGGACAATCGATCGCCGGTCGGCTACCTGCCCAGGACGGCGAAACGGGAGTACGGAAGATGTTGCGGATTCATGCCGGCGGCGGCTCGCGCTACTGCGACGGTCTGACTCGACGGAGTTTCGTGCAGTTGGGGACCGCCGGCATGGCGTCGGTCGGTCTGCCGAATCTGTTGCGAGCCGAAGCGGCCAGCCCGCAGCGGAACGATCGGTCGGTCATCCTGATCTGGCTGGACGGCGGTCCGAGTCACCTGGACCTGTACGATCTGAAGCCTCAGGCCCCCTCCGAGTACCGCGGCATCTGGAAGCCGATCCGCACGGTCGTGCCGGGGATCGAGATCAGCGAGCTCTTTCCGCGGCAGGCTCAGGTCGCCGACAAGTTCTCGATCGTCCGCTCGCTGCACCATGACACCGGCGACCACTTCGCCGGCGGCCATCGGATGCTGACGACCAAGGATATGGGAGTCGGCGGCGCGGCGACGCCGGGAAAGTTCCCGTCGATCGGCTCGATCGTCGCAGCCCAGCGCGGACCGCGCGAGCGAGGCATGCCGGCCTACGCCGCGATCCCCTATGCCTCGAGCATCGGCCTGAACCCGGGGTACTTCGGCGGCAACTGGATGGGCGCCCAATACGATCCGTTCGCGACCGGCGGCGACCCGAACTCCGCCGACTTTCGCGTCGCCAATCTGAATCTCCCCTCGGGAATGACGATCGAGTCGCTGCAGCATCGCCGTTCGCTGGTCAGTTCGCTCGACCGCCTGAATCGCACGATCGATGCGCGCGGCAGCTTCGTCGCTCGGGATCGCTTCGACGAGGACGCATTCGACTTCGTCACCGGCGAACGGGCGCGGCAGGCGTTCGACCTGAGCAGCGAACCCGAAGCGACGCGCGAACTGTACGGCCGGAACAGTTGGGGACAGAGCGTCCTGCTGGCGCGGCGGCTGGTCGAGGCAGGGACCACCTTCGTCACCGTCCACTTCGGCGGCTGGGACCACCACTGGGATCTGCAGAAGGGGATGGAGAACTATCTGCCGATGGTCGATGCGGCAGTCGCCGGCCTGCTGACCGATCTCGACCGACGCGGCCTGCTCGAATCGACGATGGTCGTGCTCTGCGGCGAGTTCAGCCGCACGCCGCGGATGAACGACGGCGGCAACGGCGGACCGCCGGGGAGCATGGGGACTCCGGGGCGCGACCACTGGGGAGACGCGATGTTCTGCCTGATGGGCGGAGGCGGAATCCGAGGGGGGATGATCGTCGGCGAAACCGATGCCAAGGGGATGCGGCCGATCTCGCGCCCCGTTCGTCCCGAGAACATCCACGCGACGATCTATCGAGCTCTGGGGATCGACCCGAAACTCCAGCTGCTCGATCACCAAGGGCGCCCCACGTCGGTCCTCGACGATCCGACTCCGATCGACGAGCTGCTGGCGTAGCGCGATCGAATCTGGACGTCGGCCTCGTCGACGAGCGAGCGGCAGATCCTGCTTGCTCGTCGACGCGTCACTCGTCCCTCAGTCGTTCACGTAGCGGATGTCGTCCAGGAAGAAGCGGACTCCCTTGCCCGGTCCGGCAAGCGACCAGCCGAAGCCGGTCTTGATGCGCGACAGATCGCGGCCGTCGAGCGGAATCCGATACTTGGTCCATTCGTTCGTCAGCCGCACGTCACGCAGTTCCCCCTTGCCCGTATCGCGATACGTTCCCCGATCGATTGCGCCGACCAGGAAGTTCACCGTCTCGCCCCCTTCGGCTCCGCGCGCCCAGAACTCGAGCGCCGTCGCTCCGGTCAGATCAAGGCCGCCGGGGAGCTTCCCCTCCCAATCGTCCGGAGGCGATTGCCACAGCACGCCTCCCCAGGCGTCACCGGCCGAGTAGTCGATCGCTAGACAGGTCTCGCCCTGATGCGGGCGATCGCGACTGTCGAGCGTCATCGTGATCGCGCCGACGTTCCCCATATATCCCGACGGCACGTAGCCCGACTCGGGAGCGCCGTCGCCGTAGACGACCAGCGGCAGATCGGCTCGTCGCGACGGGATCGCTCGGACCGGCGCGTCGACGCGGAGCGGAACGTTCGCGACCGCACCGCCGCCGTTCCCGTCGCGCACATAGGCAAACAATCGGTAGCCGCCCCCCCCGGTAGGCATCGTCACGATCGCCGTCTTCCCCTGTCCCTCGATCGCTTCGGCAATCTCGGCTTCGGCCGACTGAGCATCCCCGCCGACGCCGATCGTGACCGCGTCGCTGCGCAGGACCCAGGTGATTGCGAGCGAGTCACCTTCGGGGTCGGCCGCATCGACGGTCGCCACGACGCGAGCTCCGGGAGCGAGTTCGTCCTTGCCGTCGATCGTCAGGGACGCGATCGTCGGGCAGCGATTCGCGAGCGGCTTGCCGGTCCATCCTTGGGCCATCGCATCGGTCGCCTCGAGACGCGTTCCGTCGGGGAGCCGCATGCCGAACCAGGTCGCGGTCGTCTCCTGCTTGTTGCCCCACAGGAACGCGTAGGTCCCCAGACAGAGATCGTCCCCTTCGATCGCGTGACGACGAAAGCCGTCGGCGTAGTCGCGCCCCTTCTCGGTACTGGTCTGTTCGAGCGGAGCGCCCCAAGCGGTCTTGGCGACCTCCCACGGTCCGCGCGGACCATGTTCGGTGATGACATAGGGACGTGTCCCGCCCGCGGCTCGGTATCGCTCCCCGACGCTCGCGATGCCGGCATACGAGTTGATCCCCAGCACGTCGACATTCGGACAGAACCGCTCGAAGCTCGCGACCTTCTCGCCGTCGGCCCCCAGCTCGGCGATCACCGTCATGGTCGGATGATCGGGATCGATCCGCTTCACCTCGCGAGCCAGATGATCGACGGCGTACCAGACGGCCGGGTTGCCCCCATCTCCTTCCATCTCGTTCCCCAGCCCCCACATCAGCACGGCGGGGTGATCCTTCAGCCGCCGGACCGTGGCCAGACAACTTTCGAGCTGAGCGAGCACCGCGGCGCGGTCGGAATAGTCGAACCCGTGCCGCTCGTGACCGAGCCAGAATCCGACGCAAACGGTCAGCCCCTGAGCGTGCGCCTCGTCGAGCACTCGATCGATGTCGTCGGTGCTCCAGGTGCGGATCGAATTGCCGCCGAGCTCGGCAAGATCGGCCAACGCTTCGCTGCCGCCGACGCCGCGGATCACGTACCGCGTCGGGCCGCGCATCAGTAGGAACTCGCTCCCCTGGCGCAGCAGCCGGACCGGTTCGTCGGCGCGGCCGTCAGACGCCAAGGCCGACAGAACTACCGCCGAACCGAGCAACAACATCATGGCGAATCGCGGGCAGTTCATCGATCATTCCTCGGCTTGCCCCATCGTCCGGCGGCACTCGGCAACCGCGAAGCTGCCGCAATGAGAGCACCGCTCCGCAGTCGAACGGAGCGCCGAGCATCGAACGGGGGATCGCGTCCGATTATAGATCGGCGACCGACCGGGTCGACGAATGGGTTGACGCGACCTGTCGCAGGATCGACGATCGAGCCCCGAACGAAGCCCCTTCCGCCGCACGCGAGGCATCGCTCCATCGTGAACCGGATGCCGCACTTCGCCGAACTCGGCTCCGTCGATGCACGCGGCCGAAGCGAGACAGGCCGAACGAAACGTCGTCCGACGGCGTCGCTGCGAAACGCAGCCGTCGCATGCCTGATGCTGCTGGCGCTGTCGTCGGGCGGCTCGGCCCAGGACGATTCCTCGCCGGCTGCTCGAACTTTCGCACGGAGTTCTCTCGCTTCCTTGCTCGCTTCGCATTGTCTGGAGTGTCATCACCCGGGAGATGCGCAAGGAGGGCTCGATCTGACGACCGCCGATCAGGCGGCGATCGGCGGCGATTCGGGCTCCGCCTGGGACCGGGAGCGTCCCGAGCAGAGCCGGTTGCTGGCGCGCGTCCGGGACGGCGAGATGCCTCCGGATCGGCCGCTCGAACCGGAACTCGTCGCCGCGTTCGCCGAAGCGTTGTCGGTCGATCGTCCTTGGCCGACCGAGCCGATCGATCGATTGGCGCTGACGACCGATCGACGAGCCGGGCGGGATTGGTGGTCCCTGGCGCCGCTCGCATCGGTCGCCGTCCCGGAAGGAGACGCCGAGCATCCGATCGATCGCTTCCTCGATCAGGAACTCCGTCGTCGCGGCTTGGAGCCGCTGGGACAGGCCGAGCCGCGAGTGCTGGTGCGGCGACTTTATCACGACCTGCTCGGCCTCCCGCCGACCTACGAAGAGGTGCGAGAGTTCGAGGCGGATCCGTCGGACGAAGCGTGGGAGAGACTGGTCGATCGGCTGTTGGACGACCCGGCGCGCGCCGAGCGGTCAGCGCAGCACTGGCTGGATGTCGTCCGTTTCGGCGAGAGCAACGGGTTCGAGTACAACGAGCCGCGTTACGGAGCGTGGCCGTATCGCGACTGGGTGATTCGCGCGTTCGAGCGCGATCTGCCGTACGACGAGTTCGCGCGGGCCCAGATCGCCGGCGACCTGCTCGGCGATTCGACCGACGAGGATGCGATCGCCGTCGGCTTTCTGGTCGCCGGGATCCGCAACACCGTGATCGGTCAGAGCCCGACGATGCGGATCGCCGCTCGCCAGGCCGAGCTCGAAGAGATCGCGGCGGTCACGTCGCAGGCCTTTCTCGGGCTGACGGTGCAGTGCGCTCGCTGCCACGACCACAAGTTCGATCCGATCCGCACCGACGAATACTACCGCTTCATCGCGGCTCTCGACGGCATTCGTCACGGCACGCGTTCGCTCCCCGCGCCAATCCCCGATGACGAGCGACACCGATCGGTCGCACGACGCGTCGAACTGCTCGATCGCCTGGATGCGTCGATGCGGCAGCGCGGCGAAGCGATCAGCGATTCGGCGAACTCCGTCGAACTCCGCAGTCCGATCGATGCGGCGCGTCGGGACTTCGCTTACCGAGTGCGAGTCATGATCGCGCCGACCGTCTGGGCCGGCGCGTCCCAGGGGACCGACGTCGGGGATGGACTGCGGATCGAGATCCGACGTCCGGACGGCTCGATCCTGACGAGCGCCGTGCTGCGGCCGGGACCGTGGCAAGGTCGCTCGGACGACGTTGCCTTTGCCGAACAGGAGTTCGGTTACGTCGGCGACGGAAGCGAAGCGGTGACGATCGTGATCGGATCGGCTCGCCATGAAGGACGTTTCGGCGGGGCGATCGCGCGGCTGACGATCGACGGCATCGGCGACGGCGACGGAAGCGCCCCGGTCTTCGACGAGACGTTCGACGACCTGCAGGGCGAAACGCCGGTTGGCGCTCAGGCCGAGACCGGGTTGCCGGTCCGCTTCGGTCTGACGAGCGAGCGCTGGATCGGCCGCGGCCTGAACGCGATCCATGCGGTCGAACTGCCGGACGGACACCGCGCCGTGCAGATCTTCGGCGGGTCGATCGATCGGCCCTACGAGCCGGCCGATGACCAGGAGCGGGCCTGGCTCGACGAAGCGCAAGCGATTCATGAGCGTCTCAGACCGCTCGAGATCCATACCGTCGTGCCGTCGCAACCCGAGCCGATGCGGATCCTGCAGCGAGGAGAACCGACACTCCCGGGTGCGATCGTCGCACCGGGAGGGCTCGAAGCGATCACCGGCCCGTCGGCCGACTGGGGCCTTGACGTCGATGCCTCGGATGCCGATCGCCGTCGCGCCTTGGCCGAGTGGATCGCCCACGACGAGAACGGTCCGTTCGATCGAGTCGCCGTCAATCGCATCTGGCAACAGTGCTTCGGCATCGGCTTGGTCGAGACGCCGAGCGACCTCGGATGGTCGGGGGGACGCCCCAGCCATCCGGCGCTGCTCGAGTGGCTCGCCTACCGATTTCGTGACCAGGGGCGATCGATCCGGCGTCTGCAGCGTCTGATCCTGACGAGTCGCGCGTATCGGCGCGCTTCGTACGAAGCGAGCGAACGGTATGCGGCCGGCCAACGCCGCGATGCCGATGCGCGAACGCTCTGGCGACAGCGCCCGCGTCGAATCGATGCGGAAGCGCTGCGAGACGGCATGCTCGCGATCGCCGGGCGTCTCGATCGAACTCGCTTCGGTCCGGGCTATCGGGATGTCGAGATCGAGACGGTCGGCGCGGCTCATGACTATCGGCCGATCGACTCCCTGGCCGAGCGCCGCACGCTGTATCGATGGCGCGTGCGAGGCGAGCGGGACTCGCTGCTCGAGACGTTCGACTGTCCCGACCCCTCGGTCGCCTCTCCCGTCCGCAACGTGACGACGACGCCGACCCAGGCACTCAGCCTGTGGAACCATCCGTTCGTCGCTCGGATGGCGGACGCGACGGCGGCGAGCATCGAAGCGAGCGACCGCCGGGGAACGATCGAAGCCCGAGTTCGCTCGGCATGGCGTCGTGTACTGCAACGGGAACCGAACGACACGGAACTTCGCGCCGGCGTCGAAACGGTCGCGGCGCGAGATCTAGCGTCGCTCTGCCGCGTGCTGTTGAACCTGACCGAGACGGTGGTGATCGAATGACGCAGCGGATCGATCGACGGACGCTGATGAACCTGGCGGCAGGCGGCCTCGGCTGGGCCGGTCTGGTGTCGCTGCTCGCCGGCCGAGGGACAGGGTCGTCGACGGAAGGAACCTTGGGCGAAACGAACGTCGGTCATTTCGCGCCGCGAGCGCGACGCGCGGTCCAGATCTGTCTGACCGGCGGCCTGAGTCAGGTCGATTCGTTCGATCCGAAACCCGAGCTGACTCGCCGTTCGGGTCAACCGCTTCCGGATGGCGCGAAACCCGAGACCTTCTTCGGAAGCTCCGGTGCCCTGACCGGCAGTCACTGGCGCTTTCGACCGCGCGGCGAGAGCGGCCTCGAGATCTCGGATCTGTTTCCGCACTTGGGAAGTGTGGCCGACCGTCTGACCGTGATCCGATCGATGGTGGCCGAGACGGCGAATCACACTCCAGCGACCTTTCAGCAACTGACCGGATTCCGCAGCAACGGCTTTCCCGTGCTCGGCAGCTGGGTCTCGTATGCGCTCGGCTCCGAGAGCGACGAACTGCCGACCTTCGTCGTGCTGCCGGATGCCCGCAGTCTGCCGAGCGGCGGAGCGGCGAATTGGGGAGCGGGATTCCTGCCGGCTCGGCACCAGGGAACTCCCTTTCGCGGCGGACGCGATCCGGTCGCCGATCTGAGTCTTCCGGCGGGAATCACCGCGGAGGACGATGCCGCGGCTCGACGATTGCTGACTCGACTGGAACAGGAACGAGTGCGCGAGCGCCCCGACGATCTGCTGCTGGCGGCGCGGATGCGATCGTACGAACTGGCCGCTCGCATGCAGACGGCCGTTCCGGAAGCGATCGAGTTTCGTGACGAGACCGCGGCAACGCTGATCGAATACGGTGTCGGCGACCCGAGCACGGACGATGCCGCAAGACGTTGCCTGTTGACGCGCCGCCTGCTCGAACGAGGCGTCCGCTTCGTCCAGCTCTATTCCGGCGGCAGCTTCGGCGGCTCGCCGCGCCACGGCTGGGACAGTCACGAGAACTGCCTGGTCGACCATGCCGCCGAGGCGGCTCGCATCGATCGTCCGATCGCCGCATTGATCCGCGATCTGGAACGCCGCGGCCTGCTGGACGAGACGCTGATCCTGTTCACGACCGAGTTCGGCAGGACTCCGTTCGCGAGCGGTTCGCCCGGCATGGTCGGCCTGGGCCGCGATCACAATCCGGAGGGGTTCAGCATCTGGCTGGCGGGCGGAGGGACGCGAGGGGGACTCGCGTATGGCGCCACCGACGAACTCGGCTGGAAGGCGGCCGAGAAGCCGGTGAACTGGCCCGATCTCCATGCGACCGTTCTGCATCTGCTCGGGCTGGATCATGAACGTCTGACCTTCTACCACGACGGGATCGAGCGGCGTCTGACCAACGTCCACGGCCGTGTGATCGACGAAATTCTCGCGTGAGCGGCGAAAGGTCCGGCTCGATCGACGCGTCGGGACAGCACGTTCGGGACGAGAGGATCCCGTGAGCCGGGCCGCAGATCCGCCGCCTCGAAAGGGGGCGGAGCGAGCCGCATGCCGACTGCCGAAAGGGAATCAGGACGATGGGAATCGACGTCAAGGGACAGGTGGCTCTGGTGACCGGAGCGAATCGGGGAATCGGACGAGCGATCGTCGACTCGCTGATCGCTCATGGTGCGGCAAAGGTCTATGCGGCGGTGCGCGACGTCGCCTCGGCCGCTCCGCTCGTCGCCGACTACGGCAGCCGGATCGTGCCGCTACCGCTCGATCTGCAGAAGCCGGCGACGATCGTCGCTGCGGCTCGCACCGCCGGCGACGTGACGATCGTGATCAACAACGCCGGTGTGCTCCGAACGGCGACCGCACTCGATGCCGATGCGATCGACGCGCTGACGTTCGAGATGGAGGTCAACGTCTTCGGTCTGATCCGGATGGCTCAGGCGTTCGGCCCGGTCCTGAAGAAGAACGGTGGCGGAGCGTTCGGTCAGCTCAACT
>CAZZBI010000009.1:12029-20888 GCA_964652385.1 uncultured Pirellulaceae bacterium
GCTCAACTCGGTCGCCTCGGTCAAGGCCTTTCCCGGCTTCTCGACCTACTGCGCCTCGAAGGCCGCCTCCTACTCGATCACCCAGTCGCTGCGCGAGCTGCTCGCAGCGCAGGGAACGCACGTGCTGAGCATCCATCCCGGACCGATCGCGACCGACATGGCGAACGATGCGGGGCTGGGGGAGATCGCCGAGCCGGCATCGCTGGTCGGCGAGGGGGTCGTCGCGGCGCTGAAGAGCGGCGACTTCCACCTGTGGCCCGACTCGATGGCCAAGCAGGTCGGCGGCGCCTATGCCGACTTCGCGAAGAACGTCGTCGAGGCCGGCGGAGGGGAGTGAACGCCCCGTCGGCGACGGAGCGTTCTCGAAACTGGCGACCGCCGATGTCCGTGCCGAGGGCTCGCCGGTCGCGGCGACTCGGCACGAGGCTTGCACTCTCGGATTCTTCGGATCTCGAATCGACCTTCACGGTCAGGAGTCTGAAGATGAACGGACGACGGCATGCATCGGGCTCGGCGCCACGTCCCGCTGCGCGGAGCGGCTCGGCCCATCGCTGGGCGATCGGGCTCGCGCTATTGGCCTTCGGCAGCACTTGGTCATCACTCGATCTCGGCAGCGAAGCCAAGGGTTGGTCGCCGCCGCAGCAGCAGGGATCTCGCGGGGGCGGTCGAGGCTTCGGCCGGCGTTTCCGCGGTGGGCGAGGTCCGGTCGCCGGCTCTTCCGAGACGGCACCGGCGGGCGCCGCGACCTCCGAGGCGACCGAGGATCCGGCCTCGCCCCGCCAAGATGCTGCGACCTCCTCGTCACCGTCCGTCGGCGAGACGTCAGCGGAGCGATTCGAGAAGGATCGCGAGCTGTTTCATGCCTTGCTCTCGCGTCACGACGAGATCCGCCGGACGGTCGAGAATCTGGATGACGGAGTTCGCACGCTGACCGAAACGGACGACCCGGAACTGGCGGCACTGATCCGCGAGCACGTCACCCGAATGAAGTCGCGAGTCGAAGAACCGGCTCCGATTCACCTGCGCGACCCGCTCTTCGCCGAGCTGTTTCGGCATCACGATCGGATCGAAATGACGATCGAGGCGACCGAGAAGGGGGTTCGCGTCGTCGAACGCTCGGATGACCCGTATGTCGCGACGCTGATCCGAGCGCATGCGGCAGTGGTCGACGCGTTCGTGCGAGTCGGTCAGCCCGAGGTGCGACGCAACCACGAAGTGCCGTCTCGTCCCGAGGGGGATCAGATCAAGTAGTGCGGCGCGGCGGCGTTCACGGCCGACAAGGCTCGCTGCATTCGGACGAGGTGGTTTGGTCGTTCCCGGTTCTTGGCGCTTGCTTGTGGCGCCGCCCTGCCGGACGATGACGCGTCGGCGATCGCTCCCCCGGCGATCGCCGTCCCACCTCACCACCGAGACGAGCCGCCGCCATGAAGGTCGTGGTTACCGACTACACGTTCCCCGATCTCGACATCGAAACCGGCCTCCTCGAACCGCTCGGACATCAGGTCGTCGCGCAGAAGGAGAAGCTCTCCCCCGAGCGACTTCGGCCGCTCGTCGCCGACGCCGATGCCGTGATCGTCCAGTTCGCGCCGGTCGACCGCTCGGTCGTCGAGGCGATGACGCGATCCAAGGTGATCGTCCGCTACGGGATCGGCGTCGACAACGTCGCGCTCGATGCGGCTCGCGAACGAGGAATTCCGGTCGTCAACGTTCCGGACTACTGCATCGACGAAGTCGCCGACCACACGCTGGCGCTGCTGCTCGCCGCGACTCGCCAGGTGGTCGCCAACGATGCCCTGATTCGCAGCGGCTCGTGGGGGCTCGCGACACCGCTCGAGCGGATGCGGACCCTCAAGGACCTGACGGTCGGCGTCGTCGGCTTCGGCCGGATCGGTCGCGAGGTGGTCGCGCGGCTGCGCGGCTTCCGCTGTCGCGTGCTCGTTTCCGATCCGGTCGTCTCGAACGACGAGATCGCGGCGGCCGGAGCGACGGCGGTCCCGTTCGATCGTCTGCTCGCGTCGAGCGACATCGTGACGCTCCACTGTCCGTCGACCGACCGGACTCGCGGCATGATGAACCGCGAGACCTTCGCGACGATGCGCCCCGGGTCGATCCTGGTGAACGTCGGCCGAGGTGATCTGGTCGACTCGGACGCGCTGCTCGAGGCGCTCGAGTCAGGACATCTGTCCGATGCCGCTCTGGACGTCTTCTCGATCGAGCCGCTGCCGATCGACCACCCGCTCCGCCAGCGAGCGGGGACGGTCCTGCAGTCGCACATCGCGTCGGCGAGCGTTCCGGCGGTCCGCAAGCTTCGGCTGACCGTCGCTCAGGCGGCCGCCGATGCGCTCGCCGGTCGTCCTTCGTCGAACGTCGTCAACGGCGTGCTCGCTCGCTGATGCGACGGCTCGCTGGTCGGCTGCGGCCGGGCTCGCGCCGGATCGCCGCCGTTCGAACGGTCCTCGTTCGCTCGGATTCGTCTCGCTCGTCACCACCGCTCGCGAGGCTCGACATGACCGGTGCCGGTCCGCCAGCTCCCTCGTCCGGAACGGGGCGTCGCGTTTCGATCGCGGAACTCGACCGTTTCGTCTGTCAGGCGCTCGAGCGTGCCGAGGTATCGGAAGAGTCGGCCGAGATCGTCGCCGAAGCGCTGGTGACGACCGACGCGATGGGAATCTCGACGCACGGCACGAAGCTGCTGGCGGGCTATCTGAAGAAGCTCCTGGCGCGCGGCTATCGCCCCGATGCGACTCCGCGCATCGAACGCGAAGGTCCGGCGTGGGGGATCGTCGACGGCGACGGGGGACTCGGACAGATCGGCTGTCGCGCGGCGGTCGAGCTGGCGATGCGCAAGGCATCGCAAGTCGGCGTCGCGCATGTCGGCCTGAGAAACACCGGTCATATCGGCGCTGCGGGTTTCTTCGCGTCGTTCGCGGCGCGGAACGGTTTCGTCGCCCTCGTCACCGGCAACGACATCCCGAGCGTTACCGCTCCCGGAGCGCGGCGTGCGGTGCTCGGCAGCAATCCGCTCGCCTGGGCCGCTCCGACCTCGAACGATCCGATCGTGCTCGATATCGCCACCGCGGCGGTTGCCGGAGGAAAGGTGTATGCGGCGCGGATGCGAGGCGAACCGATTCCGCCGAATTGGCTGGTCGACGCCGACGGTCTCCCGACGACCGACGCGTCGCTCTATCCGGATCGCGCATCGCTCGCACCGATGGCCGGACACAAGGGATACGGACTCGGACTCTTCTGCGAGCTGCTCGCCGGCGTATTGCCGGGGGGACGAATGACGTGGGAGATCGGCAGCTGGATCTTCGACGATCCGTCGCTCCCCTCGGGACACAACGCTTCGTTCACCTTGTGGGATCCGGCGATCTTCGCGTCGCGCGCGTCGTACCTGGAGCGGATCGATCGCCTGGCGAACGAGATCCGCGCGGTCGAACCGGCGGTCGGCTCGCGCGAGGTGCTGTTGCCGGGCGATCCGGAATGGCGTCGCGCCTTGCGCGCCGCCGCCGATGGGATCCTCCTTCCCCCCGACGTCGTCGACAAGCTCGACGAGGCGGCGACGCTCGTGACGATCCCGCCGTGCGACTATCTCGACGCGGATCCCTGATCGTTCCTCGACGACCTCGGCGCGACTTGCCGGACGCACCTCGGCTCATCGCACGACCTTCCCATCACCCACGGAACGCACCTGATGAAGATCATCCGCTTTCTCGATCCTGCGGGGACCGTTCGATTCGGCTGTCGCCATGAGGACGGCCGGACGACGCTGTTGGCCGGTGATCCGATCGTCGACGGAATCATCGTCGATACGGGGAACGCGACCGAGGTGGCGAAGCTGCTCGCCCCGCTCGATCCGCGCGACATCATCTGCATCGGTCTCAACTACCGGAAGCATGCCGCGGAAGGGAACCAGGCGATCCCCGAACATCCGGTCGTCTTCATGAAGAACGTCGGCGCCGTTCAGGATCCGGATGCCCCGATCATGCTGCCGCGTCGTCTGCGGAGCGACAAGGTCGACTACGAATGCGAGCTGGCGGTCGTGATCGGCCGACGCTGCCAAAACGTCTCGCGCGCCGAAGCGTTGTCGTACGTGCTCGGCTATACGTGCGCCGACGACGTCAGCGCGCGCGACTGGCAGATGAACGGCGGCGGAGGGCAATGGTGTCGGGGGAAGACCTTCGCCACCTTCTGTCCGCTCGGCCCCTGGATCGTGACGACCGACGAGATCCCGAACCCGAACGAGCTCGGCATCCGGACGATCCTCAACGGCCAGGTGATGCAGGACTGGAACACGAACGACATGATCTTCGACGTGCCGACGCTGATCGAGTTTCTCTCGGCGAGCACCGTCCTGGTCCCGGGGACCGTCATCCTGACCGGCACGCCGCACGGGGTCGGAGCGGCTCGCAAGCCGCCGGTCTATCTGCAGCCGGGCGACACCGTGACGATCGAGATCGACCGGATCGGCCGTCTGACCAACCCGGTGACCGAAGAACCGCTCTGACCGGTCGCGCCAACGAGGGCCTGGCGATTCCCGCAGCGCCGCCGCTCGTTCCATCGCTTACCGAACCCCGCTCTGCCATCTCCCGCCACTTCCGAGAGAGACGACGATGCACGCTCCTACCGCGAATCGTTTCGGTCCGTGCGGCAAGGTCGGACGAACGACGGTCCGCTTTCGCTGGCGACTCGTCCGGTTCGTCGAGCGGTGCATGCGAACCGCGCTGGTCGCCGGTCTGCTCGTCCTGGCAGCCGCACGGGCCGAATCGGGCATGGGCTCGAACGCGACCGCTCAGGAGCTGCCGTCTCGGTTCGTCGATCATTCGCTCCTGATCGCCGAGGACTATCCGTGCACCTGGCCGACGCATCCCTTCCCGCGGTTTCGCCTGTCGCACGAGCGGACGATCGGCCCGGACAGCCTGTACCACGTCGACGTGCTGATGATCGACGGGAATACCGGTACGCAGCTCGATGTCCCTCCGCACTCGGTCGCGCGCCCCGAACTGAATCGGGAGAAGTCGGGTCCGTTCGGGCTGGCGTATGTCGATCGGATCGAACCGTGGCAATTCGGCGGTCGCGCCTGTGTCGTCGACGTCCGCGATCTTCGCGATGCCGGTGCGCCGGGAACGAGTCCGCTGATCGGACCTGAGCGGATCGAGGCGTTCGAGAGAGAGCATGGTCCGGTCGGCTTCGGCGACGTGGTTCTCTTCCGCAGCGACTATACCGACGCCTACTATCGCCCCTTTCCCCAAGGGCATCGCTTCCTGAACGACGTGCTCGACCGGCGAGCACCGGGTTACCCGGACCCGAATCCGGAGTGCATGGAACTGCTCGGCCAGCGCGGCGTCCTGGCTCTGGGGACCGACAGCGCGAGCATGGGGCCGCTCCCCGACTTGGCCGAACCGACTCACTACGCCGGACTGAAGTACGGCATGATCTGGACCGAAAGCGCCACGTCGCTCGGTTCGCTGCCGGCGACCGGAGCGTTCTACGTGATGCTCGGACCACGTCACGAAGGGGCACCTTACGGCGAGTGCCGAGCCTTTTCGATCGTCGGCGGCGAGTTGCCCGAACGGCTGATCGCTTCGGCCAAGGCGAAACGAGCCGTCGATCTGTCGCCGGTACTGCGAGTCGGAGCGCCGCTGACTCATCCGGGACACGAGACCGGTCGTCACCGTCAGGTCTATCTGAAGGTCGACTTTCTCTACAGCGACTATCTCGACCTGTGGCATCACACGCACGTGATGGATGCGATGACCGGCACGCATCTGGTTCCGCCGGCCTACGCGTTGCCGGAACCGGGAACGCGCCCCGAGTACTCTCCCGAGGCACGCGGTTGGCTCGAACGGTACGAGCGGGAGTTCGGCCCGCGCGGAACGAGCCGAATGACGGTCGATCAGGTGCCGCTGTCGTGGACCTGCGGTCCGGTCCGAGTAATCGACGTCCGCGATCTGGTCGGCTCGACCGATCCGTCGTCGCGTCCCGCATCGCCGGCGATCACCGCCGATCGGATCCTTGCCGACGAAGCGGAGCATGGCGAGATCGCCCCAGGGCAGATCGTCATCTTTCGCACCGGTCATCTGGACCGGCAGCTGCGCGACGGCGTCGATCCGAGCGGCGTGTGGGACGATCCGCTGAAGGGGAAGACCGAAGGTTGGCCGGCGGTCGATGCGTCGGCCATCGTGCATCTGGCCTCGCGCGGCGTGAAGTGCCTCGCGACCGATGCGCCCGATCTGGGCGGAGTCGATCCGGAATCGGCGGCTCGGACCTACTGGGCACTCGGCAGTCGCGAGATGGTCGGCGTGGAGTTTCTGCATCGCGTCGGCGAGATCGAACCGCAGGCCTACTTCCTGTTCGCGGCGCTGCGCATCCGAGACGGCCATGGCGCACCGGGGCGTGCGATCGTCCTGCAGTAGACGGTTCGACGATCGAACGGCGATGTGCGGGGAGCGGGGAGCGGATGATGAGTCACGAGCCCGATCGAGAGCGACGCGACGCGACGGCGGCCGACGACGGCCAGCGAGCCGTCGCGCCGTCGACCGAGTCCCGCAGCGGTTCGTCGAGTCAGGTCGCCGGCGAAGCGTCCGGCCGCATTCCCGCTTGGACCGTCGAGGATCTTCCCGAGCCGCCGGCGCTGGCGTGGCGTCACTGGACCCGGTTCATCGGACCGGGAATCGTGATGATGGGGATCCAGATCGGCGGAGGAGAATGGCTGTTCGGTCCCGAGATCACCGCCAAGTACGGCGGGGGACTGATGTGGATCGCGACGATCGCGATCCTGGTCCAGGTCTTCTACAACCTGGAGTGCGGCCGCTATGCCCTCTACTGCGGCGAACCGGTCTTTACCGGCTTCATGCGGAAGGCCCCCGGTCCGGCCTTCTGGGCCGCGGTGATGCTGCTGCTCAACGGCAGCGCGCTCATTCCGGGGCTGTCGACGCATGGAGCCGCGATTCTTGCCGCGTTGATGCTCGATCGGCCGCCGGGAGACGACGACCGGTGGCTCGTCACGCTTTTGGCCTACCTAACGCTCGGCGGCGTCGCGCTGCCGATGCTGATCGGCGGCAAGGTCTACAACCTGCTGCAGGTGGTGATGACCGCCAAGGTCGTGCTCGTCCTCGGATTCTGTCTGATCGTCGGCATCGTCTTCGTTCCGGCCGAAGCGTGGGGGAAGGTGTTCGTCGGCTTCGTCCAGTTCGGCAACGTTCCGGTCGCCGATGCCGAGGGGAACGAATCGGTGGTGAACGCCTTCGGTCACTATCGCGAGCATGGCGTCTGGCCGGTGATCGCGCTCGCCAACATCGCGGTCCTCGGCGGCTTCGCCGGCTATGCGGGAGGGGGTGGGCTGGCCAACTCGACCTACAGCAATTTCGTCCGGGATCAGGGCTGGGGAATGGGGAAACTGGTCGGCGCGATCCCGAGTGCCGTCGGCGGCGGAAGAGTCTCGCTGAGTCATGTCGGCAAGGTCTTTCCGTTGACCGTCGCGAATCTGCAGCGATGGCGAGGCTGGTGGCGACGCGTCCTGATGGATCAGGTTCTGGTCTGGGCCCCCGGATGCTTCATGGGGATGGCGTTCCCCGCTCTGCTGTCGATCGAGTTCGCGACGCATTCGCCGATCTTCCGCGGCGAAACGAAACTCGAATGGGCTCAGGCGCTGATCTCGGCCGACGGACTGCGTCATGCTCCCGGTCTGGGGACCGCGGTCACCAACGTTCTCTGGGTCGCTGCGCTGATCGCCGGACTGGCGGTGATGTTTCCCAGTCAGATGTCGATCGTCGACGACTTTGCGCGGCGCTGGACCGATGCCGCATGGACCGCGAGCCCGACCGTCCGTCGCCGCCTGAAGCCGAAGGACGTCAAATGGATCTACTACGCGATCCTCGGCGCCTATGTCCTGTGGTCGTTCGTCTGCGCGTATCTGTTCGCCACCTACGGCAGTCCGAAGCTGATGACTCTGGTCATCGCCAACCTGAACAATCTCGCGATCGGCATCACCGCGCTTCAGCTCTTGTGGATCAACCTGACGCTGCTCCCTCGCGAGCTCCGCCCGCGACTGCATCACATCGTGGGCATGCTCGCCTGTGCCGCCTTCTATCTGGGGCTGGCGGTGATCGTCTTCCTGACCAAGCAATGGCCCGGACTGCGTGAGCTGCTGGGGATCTGAATCGTCTCGAGCGCCCGCGACGAGGCCGGGCTGCTTAACGACGACACCGAGTTCGACGAATCCGAGTTCGACGAAGCCGTGCCGGAGCCCCGATGTAATGACCGTGCCCCGCCGCGAGCCCTTTCGAAACACGTCACGTCTCAGCACGTCAATTCGAAGCGTGCCCTTTCGCGGGGCGTCTTCTCGAGCCACCACGACGAGTCGCCTCGCATGAGTCGCTACCTGGCGATCGATCTCGGCTCCAGCTCGATCAAGCTGGCTCGCGTCGACACGCGTACGCTGCAGGTCGACGGCGTTCGCTCGTCCCCCTTTCCCGAACCGAGCCCGGCTGCGGTCCCGGGGAGCTTCGAGATCGAACTCGCTCCGATCGTCGCGGCGGTTCGGGACCTGATCGCAAAGAGTCTTGCCGAGACGGATGACCTCGAGGGAATCGTCTGGTGCAGTCAGATGGGAGGGGTCGTGCTGCTCGATGCGCACGGCCGACCGCTGGGGCGCTACCTCTCGTGGCGCGACCGACGGACCGAGGGGGCGGCCGGGGCTCGCGAGCTGGCTCGGCGCTTCGGACTGGCGACCGACGAAGGGAGTTTCCTGACGACGCTCCGTCGCGCGATTCCCCCCGACGACCTCCGCCGGATCGATCGCACCAACGGGCGCCGCATCAACCACTTTCACGGTGCCGTTGATCGGCGGCGGTACGG
>CAZZBI010000009.1:20898-21426 GCA_964652385.1 uncultured Pirellulaceae bacterium
ATCTCGAACGTCTCGACTGGCATCACGCGCTTTTCGAGCGACTGGGGTTCGGCGCGCTCGCCTGGCCTCGCCTGACTCGGGACGAGGCGAGCTGCGGTACGATCGCCGGCGACGGTCCGGGGCGAGGGCTCCCGTGCTGGCCGGCGATCGGCGATCATCAGGCGTCGTTGATCGGAGTCGATCTCGAGCCGGGCGAACTTTCGATCAACGTCTCGACCGGTTCGCAGGTCTCGCGGATCGTCGAACGCTTCGAGCCGCGCGACCTGCAGGTTCGACCTTATCCGGGCGGGCGGATGCTCGAGACGATCACGCATCTTCCGGCCGGTCGAGCGCTGCAGGGGCTGGTCGATCTGTTCGGCGAACTGGCTCGCTCCGACACGCCCGAGTCGTTCGATCCCTGGGGAGCGATCGAGCGACTGACTCGCGAGGCGACTCGGCAAGGGATCGAAGTCGATCTGACGCTGCATGACGGCCCGACCGGCCATACCGGATCGATCGGAGGGCTGACGCTCGACAACCTCTCGGTCG
>CAZZBI010000009.1:21436-38034 GCA_964652385.1 uncultured Pirellulaceae bacterium
GTTCGATCTTCGCCGCGGCGTTCGACGACATGGCCGCTCGCTACGAGCGTTGCGCGTTGCGTCTGGATCCGTCTCGCTCGTGGCGCGGAACGGTTCTCAGCGGCGGTCTGCCGCGGCGATTGACGGCCCTGCGACGGGCGATCGAGAGACGCTTTGCCGATCTCCCTCTCAGAGCTCCCGAGTCGGCCGAAGCCGCTCTCGAAGGGCTGGCACGTTTCGCCCGCGATCGACTCGGGCGGCCGGCGACGGCTGCCGAGTCGCGTTCGCTTTCACCCTGAAGGAAGACGATGAATCGATTCGATCTGACGGGCAAGGTCGCCGTCGTTTCGGGCGCCGCGAGCGGCATGGGGCGAGCCGGAGCGATCGCGCTGGCGGAGCACGGGGCCGACCTGCTGCTGCTCGACCTGAACGACGAAGGGCTCGCGAAGACCGCCGCCGACATCGCGGCGATCGGTCGTCGAGCCGAGGTGCGACGCTGCGACGTCGGCGACGAGGAGCGGATCGGAGTGATCTTCGCCGAACTCGATCGCCTGTACGGACGAGTCGACTTTCTGGCGAACGTCGCGGGGGAAGGGATCCTCGGCGATCCGACCTCGCTGACCGGCGACGAGGTACGCCGGGTCTTCCGCAATCTGGTCTTCGGCCGTTTTCGGATGTGCCAGGAAGCGGGACGCAGGATGTTGGCTGCGGGGCGAGGGAGTATCGTGAACATCGGCTCGCTCGCCAGTCATACGGCGCTCGGCCGAGGCCATGTCGCCTACAGCATGGCGATGGGAGCCGTGGTCCAGATGACTCGCGAGCTGAGTACCGAGTGGGCGAGCGGCGGCGTCCGCGTCAATGCGATCCTGCCGGCTCAGGTCGTCAATCCGAGTCTCGAACAGCGGATGGCGGCCGATCCGACGCTCGAGGGGCGCTGGCTGACCGGCATTCCGCGCGGACGCCTGGGACGCCCCGGCGACATCCAGGGGTTGATGGTCCTGCTCGCTTCGGATGCGTCGGATTGGATTACCGGTGCGACGATCCCGATGGACGGCGGCAATCTGGCGATGAACTCGGGCGGCACGATCGGGAGACGACCATGACGAGCGCCACCAAGTCGGCGACCATCGATCGGGAACTCGGTGCGGAACTCTACCGGACGATGCTCCGGATCCGAGCGACCGAAGAAGAGCTGGCTCGTTGTCATCAGCGCGGGCTGATCCACGGAGCGTGCCATACCTATGTCGGTCAGGAGGCGGTCGCGACCGGCGTCGTTTCGTTGCTGACTGCCGCCGATCCGGTCTTCAGCACGCATCGCGGTCACGGACACGCTCTCGCCAAGGGAATGCCGCCCCGGGAGCTGATGGCCGAGCTCTTCGGACGGGTCGGCGGCTGTTCGCGCGGGCGCGGCGGGAGCATGCATCTGTTCGCTCCCGAAATCGGCATGATGGGAACGAGCGGGATCGTCGGCCCCTGCATCCTGCAGGCCTGCGGCGGAGGCTATTCGTCGAAGCTGCTCGGCAACGGCACCGTCTCGGTCGCCTTCTTCGGCGACGGAGCGGTGAACAACGGCGCGTTCCACGAGGGGCTGAACATGGCCTCGATCTGGAAGCTGCCGGTCCTCTTCGTCTGCGAGAACAACGGCTTCGCGACCGAAGTGCCGTTCGACTACTCGTCGGGCCAGCCGAGCGTCGCGGCGCGAGCGGCAGGCTACGGCATGGTCGGCGTCGAGGTCGACGGGAACGACGTGCTGGCGGTTCGAGCCGCTGCGGCCGCCGCCGTCGCTCGCGCGAAACGAGGCGAGGGGCCGACGCTGATCGAGTGTCGCACGTATCGGACTCGCGCTCATGCCGAAGGGATGGGCGACTTCACGTATCGGACGCGGGACGAGGTCGAGGCGTGGAAGGAGCGTTGCCCGATCGCGCGGCTGCGGGCCGTGCTCGAACGGGATGGCGTTCCGGCGGAACGGATCGACGCGATCGATGCCGAGATCGAGCGCGAGGTCGCCGAGGCGCGGCGTTGGGCCGAGGCGAGTCCATGGCCCGAGGCATCGACCGCGACGCTCGACGTCTACGGTCCGCCCGAGGCAGTCGACACGTCCGCGGCGAAGGGAAACGGCGAGACCGGAGCGTCCCGTTCGCTCACCTGGACTCAGGCGACGCTCGAGGCGTTGACCGAGGCGATGTCGTCCGACGGGACGATCTTCGTGTTGGGGGAAGGGATCGGAAAACGAGGCGGCAACTTCCAGACGACGCTCGGACTGTACGAGCAGCATGGTCCGGTTCGACTGTGCGACACGCCGATCTGCGAACGAGGTTTCGTCGGCCTCGCCTGCGGTGCGGCGATGACCGGAACGCGCCCGATCGTCGACTTCATGTTCGCCGACTTCGTGCTCGACGGCGTCGGCGAGATCGTCAATCAGATCGCGAAGATGCGGTTCATGTCGAGCGGACGGCTACGCATGCCGGTCCTGCTGCGCGGCTGTATCGGCATCGGCCACTCCGCGGCGACGCATCACTCGGGGAGCTACTACGGCATGTACGCTCAGGTCCCCGGGCTTCGCGTCGTGGTCCCGGCGACCGCCGGCGATGCCCGCGGGCTCCTGAAGCATGCGCTGCGGTGCGAGGATCCGGTCCTGTTTCTCGAGCATCGCGAACTGCTGCAGCTTCGCTCGGAGATCGTCGGCGACGGCGAAGAGATTCCGTTCGGTCGCGCGCGAGTCGCACGACTCGGTCGGGACGTGACGATCGTCGCGCTGGCGCGAATGGTTCGACTGAGCGAAGAGGCCGCGGCGACGCTCGCGGGGGAGGGGATCGAGGTCGAGGTGATCGATCCGCGCACCGTGTTGCCGCTGGATGTCGAGACGATCCGTGCATCGGTCGCCAAGACGGGTCGCCTGCTGATCGTCGACGAGCCCCCCGCCTCCTGCGGCTTCGCCGCCGAGATCGCGGCGAGGATGGCGGACGAGGCGTTCGACGAACTCGATGCGCCGATCCGTCGCCTGACCGGTGCCTTTGCGCCGACTCCCTACAGCCCGTCGCTCGAAGCGGCGGTCGTCCCGTCGGCCGACGCGATCGCGGCTGCCGTCCGAACCCTGATCGCGGAGTGAAACGATGGCCGATCCGATCGTCATACCGCGACTCGGTTGGTCGATGGAGCAAGGGACTTTCGCCGGATGGCTGAAGAAGCCCGGTTCGTCGGTCCGCCCCGGCGACGCGCTCTTTCAGCTGGAAGGGGACAAGGCGCTGCAGGATGTCGAAGCGATCGACGACGGCATTCTCCATCCGGCCCCCGATGCCCCCGAAATCGGCGCCATCGTGCCGGTCGGTGCGGTGATCGGCGCGCTCGCCGAACCGGGCGAGACGATCGATTGGCAGGGGTTGCGTGCCGCCGCTGCCGCGCTGCTCGCGAAGCAGTCCGAGCCGACTCCCGCAGCTCCGCCGCCGGCCAAGTATCCCGAGGTCTCGATCTCGTTCGGACTGACCGCTCCGGCGCCTGCGCCGAACGTCGCGCCACCACCTGCGGCGACTTCCGCGGCATCGACGACCGGCAGGGCGGAGAGCGAGTCGTCCCCGGGGGGCGCGGCAGGTCCCGCGGCTCGTCGCCTCGCTCGGACGCTGAAGGTCGATCTGCAGGAGCGGCGCGGCTCGGGGCCGCGCGGTCGCGTGACGACCGCCGACGTCTCGCGGTTCACATCGTCGCCCGAGAGTCAGCCGTCGCGTCGTGTGCGTGCGACCCCTCGTGCGCGACGCGCCGCGAAACTCGCCGGCATCGACCTCGCGCATCTCGCGGGGACCGGTGCCGGCGGACGGATCCGGGAACGCGATGTCCTGTCGGTACGCGACTCGCTCGGGCCGTCGACTCGCGGCACCGGAGGCTCGATTCGCCTGCCGATCTCGGCGCGTCGCCGGACGATCGCCGAACGGATGGTGGAGAGTCGGAATCGGACGGTCCCGGTGACGTTGACGACGCGCGCGGATGCGACCGGGTTGGTCGATCTCCGTCGCCAGTTCCGTGCGTTGTCCGAGCGTGACGTGCCGTCGTACCAGGACCTGATCGTTCGGCTGACCGCCGATGCGCTCGCGGCGGACCCGATCGTCGCCGGGCGCTGGGACGACGACGCGATCGTGTTGCCGAGCGAGGACGACTGGCATATCGGCTTTGCGGTCGATACCGATCAGGGGTTGCTGGTGCCGGTGCTGCGCGACGTGCGACGAACGAGGATCGCGCAGCTGGCGAGACGCTCGCGCGAACTGATCGAACGGGCCCGGTCCGGGCGACTGACCGCGGCCGAGATGCAGGGGAGTGTCCTGACGGTGACGAATCTGGGCGCGTTCGGCATCGATGCGTTCACGCCGGTGATCCGTTGGCCCGAGTCGGCGATTCTGGGGATCGGCGCGATTCGTCGCGAGCCGTGCGTTATGGACGATCACGACCGCATCGAGATCCGTTCGCTGCTGACGCTCTCGCTGACGTTCGACCATCGCGTTCTGGACGGAGGGCCGGCGGCGCGGTTTCTCCAGCGGCTGGTCGCCTCGATCGAGAACCCGTCAGCGGCGCTGCTCGGCGACTGACCGACCGAGTCGCGATTCGAGCGAGCGATGCTCGGCGTCGCGGGATTCCGCACGTCGCGTTCCGGCTTGCGACTCGCGCCGTGCTCGCCCGATTTACGTCCGACGGTGGGCATGTTAAGGTCGGTCTCGGTCAACCGACGGAGCGCGGTCGGCAGGTGACCGACCCGGTTCGTTCGTCCTTATTCGAGGCTCAGTCATGATCACGGCCCTATTGTTGTGTGCCCTTTCGGGTCCGGTCGACGAGTCGGTCGAGATGAAGTTCATCGAGGCGGGCGCGACGGCCAAGGCGGGCGGCTATTCGCCGATCCGCGCCGAGATGACCGAAGCGAGCGATCTGGTGAAGACCGCTCCCGAAGGACTCGCCGCTCCGAAGTACGGCAAGCTGGAACTCGGCGGCAAGACGTGGGCCTTCATCCTGGACGAGCCGGCGGACGCCGCGGCTCGATTGTTCGTCGATGCCGACGGCGACGGCGACCTGACGAACGACCCGGCCTGCGAGTGGTCGGCTCGCGAGCAGGGGGGCATGACGATGTACGAGGGGAAGGCGTCGGTCGATCTGGGTGACGGCCGCATGGGCGCCCTCGGCATGTATCGCTTCGACCCGACCGACCCCCGTCGTGCCGCGCTGGCGAAGACGCTCCTCTACTACACCGACTTCGGTTACGAAGTGACGCTGAAGCTCGACGGCAAGAGCTACACCTCGTTCGTTTCGGGCGTCCCCGGCGAGCGGACTCGTCTGTGGGTCGATCGGGACGGCAACGGGGTGTCGAGCGCCAAGCTCAAGTCGGTGATGGTCGGCCGTCCGTTCAACTACACCGGCACGACCTATGTGCTGAGTGCGGCCGAGGGAACGCTGTCGCTGGCGATTGCCGATGCCGAACTCCCGATGGCGCCGCTCCCGCCGAACCTGGCAGTCGGTTCGGTCGCGCTCCCGTTCGAAGCGACCGGCCTGGACGGCTCGCCGGTGAAGTTCCCGGATGATTTCAAGGGAAAGATCGTGCTGGTCGACTTCTGGGCGACCTGGTGCGGTCCGTGCATCGCCGAGCTGCCGAACGTCAAGGCGGCCTACTCGAAGTGGCATGAGGAAGGCTTCGAGGTGCTCGGGATCAGCTTCGATCAGCCCGAGATGGCCGAAAAGGTCAAGGAGTTCTGCGAGAAGCAGGAGATGCCTTGGCAGCAGATCTACGAAGGCAAGTTCTGGGACACCGATCTCGGCACCATGTACGACGTCAGCTCGATTCCGTTCGTCCTGCTGGTCGACGGCGACACGGGCGAGATCCTGGCGACTCGCGAGAAGCTGCGCGGCCCGGGTCTGACCGACTTCATCGGTTCGGTTCTCGAGGATCGCAAAAGCCGCTGAACAAGCTCGGACGCACGCGACGAGCGACGGAGCGCCGACGAAGGCCGCGGTATCCCTCAGGGGATCGCCGCGGCCTTCGCTTTTTCCCGACCGAGTTTCTTCGATCCGCGTCCCGACTCACCCGGTCGTCGGAATTCCGACGACGATTCCGACGCCCCAAGGCAAGGCGTCGCGGTCGATTCACGGACCTGATCGCCTCCCTTGGGTTCGGAACGACGAGCGCACGCGAGTCGCGGGAAATCGCGTGCCGAGGCTCTTGCCGTCCGATAGTCTGATCGCTGACGCCGAGCGGAAGCTCTCGCGATCGGCGTGACGTCGTCGAAGCGGTCGGAGGTACCGATGTCGGCTCGTACCCTGCTCCTTTCGTTCGGTCTGCGTTTCTCGTTGGCGTCGATAGCGGTCCTCGCTCCGCTCGGGAGTTCCCGCGCCGACGATGATCCGTTCTGGACCCGTCCGCTTCCCGAGGAGCTCCCCGAGCTCTTCGCGTCGACCGGCACCTGCAACTCGTACCTGCTGCGCGACGGCGAAGCGGCACTGGTGATCGATCCGGGGGACGGCCGTCTGCTCGATCATCTGGAAGAGCTCGGCGTGACGACGATCGAGTGGGTCGTGGCGACCGATCATCATCGCGAGGGAATTCAGGGGCTCGAACGGTTCGATCGAGCGACGACCGGACTGGCGGTCCCGTCGGGCGAACGGCGACTGTTCGAGACGCCGACCGAGTTCCGCAAGTGGTTTCCGTCGCTCGGCGACGAGTTCACCGTCTATGGGGCGAGCTACGTCCGACCGCCGAGCCGACCGTTGGCCGTCGATCGCGAACTGCTGGACGGTCGCTCGTTGACGTGGCGGTCGTACGAGCTGGAGTGCGTTTCGACGCCGGGACATTCGCCGAGCGGCATGACGTACGTCGTCCGAAGCGGCGAGGCGACGATCGCGTTCTGCGGAGGAACGATCCGCGACGGCGCCCGGATGTCGAACTGGTACGACACCGAATGGGACTACGGCTTCGCGATCGGTCTCGACACGCTGATCGATTCGGTCGGCACGCTTCGCGGCCTGGAACCGGACGTCCTGCTGCCGAGGTTCGGTCCGCCGATCGACGACGCGGCCGAGCAGTTGTCGACCTATCGCGACAAGCTGGTCGAATTGCGGCGAAGTTACGTGCGAGGCTATCCGGTCTTCGACGCGACCGAAGCGCAACGCGATCCGCTTTCGACACCGACCGAAGTCCCGCAACTCAGTCGAGTGACGCCGCATCTGTACAAGTTGCGCGAGGCGTCGAAGGGAGCGAACTTCGCGATCCTCATCGCCGACTCGGGACATGCGCTCGTCCTCGACTGCGGCCTGTTCCCCGAGGCGATGCTCGACGAGATGATCGTCGGCATGCGCGAGAAGCTGGGGCTGAAGCAGATCGACGCGTTCTGGATCTCGCACATGCACGGCGATCATTTCCTGCTCGGACCGACCTTGGCTCGAAAGCACGGCGCCCGGTCGTGGACGCTCGACCGGATCGTCGATCGCTGCGAGCACCCGCGGCGTTACGACTATGCCGCACTCGTCTCGGCCTATTCCGACGGCTTCGACGGCATGAAGATCGATCGCTCGATCGCCGACGGCGAGACGATCCGTTGGGAAGGGTATGAACTGCATGTCGATTGGATGCCGGGACAGACCGAGTTCGGCTGCTGTCTGTGGCTCGATCTCGACGGCAAGCGAATCGCCTTTACCGGAGACAATCTCTTCGGCTCCCCGGCCGATCCCGAGCAGGACGGCCACGAGGCGGTCGTGGCGCGCAACAGCGCGATCTTCGAGGAAGGTTACGGTCACGCCGCTCGGTACCTGTCCGAACTGAAGCCCGACATCGTGATGGGAAGTCACTCGTTCGTGATGCCCGAACCGGCAGCGTTCATCGAACGCTATCGACGTTGGTCCGAGCGGATCGTCGAACTCTATTCGAACCTGATGCCGCATGACGACTACGAGTACGGGTTCGACCCGTACTGGGTCTCGGCCTATCCGTATCGAGTCGACTTGGCGTCGGTGGACGAGAGCGAAGTGACCATCACCGTCCGGAACTTTCGCGATGCCGAACAGACGCATCGCGTCGCGCTGAAACTCCCTGAGGGAATCACGGCCGAGCCGCCGGTACTCGAGGGGAGCGTCGCTCCGCACTCGCGCCGCTCGTTCGACGTGACGCTACGAGTCGATCGGAGTCGGGCGCCGCGGGGACTGACGATCGTCCCGCTGGACATCGTGCTGAATGACGAACCGTTCGGCGAACGGTTCGACTTCCTGCTGCGGACTTCCGAGGCGAATCGCTGAGCCGTTGAGTCGTTGAGTCGCTGAGTCGCGACGAAACGGAGCAACATGCGACGCCGTCCGATGTCAGTCGGCGATCGAACCGGCCGGCGTGCCGCTCGGCCCGGCATAGACGGTGGTCTCGGGATGCTCGGCCCGCCAGGCTCCCCAAGTCGTGCGCTCGTGAGCGACATCGGCCAGAGGCAAGGGATCGTCGTGCCGATAGCGTTGCTCCCCGATCCAGAGCAGCATCGCGCCGTCCCAACCGGCGACTCGCACCGAACCGTCACTCTCTGCCGATCCCTCGCTCGGAAGCTCGAAGACCCGAGTCGATCCGCGGCGGTCGCAATGGGTGACGCAGATCGGTCGACCGCCGAGAGAATCCTCGACCAGATGAACGGCCAGATCCTCGTTCGACTGTCGGCCGCGAACGGCAAACGCGTCGACGACATAAGCTCGCGCCTGATCGCCGACCGTCACGCCGATCACCGGCGTCGCGTCGTCCAGCGAAACCTGATCGGCCACCAAGGTCGGCGGCCGTCGAATGCCGGGGATGTCGACCGAGATCGGTCGAGTCGCCAATTCCAGCGAGCGCTCCCCATTGGCCGGCGGACGATCGGCATCGATGTAGAAGAGCCCTTCGTCCGTTCCCGAGCCGTCGTCTTGAACCACCGAGTCGCGAACGGCCGCGAACGTCGCGATACCGGCCGCGGTAATCGTCGCCGCAGCGATGATCAGCAGAACGAACGTCCGACTCATCGATCGGGACTCCCTTCGGATCACGAACCGGCCGATGCCGCCGCGCGCACCAAGAAGATGAAGGGAACAACACTCGATCGAACCGCGAGTTCCGCACCGAATCGACCCGTTCGACGGAATCGCGAAAAACCCCTCGCGCGAGCCTTGTCGGAAACGCGAATCGGCGCGAAGCGAGACTGGGCTCGGTTAGAATGCGGCGGGAGCGGCTCGCTCGCGGAACGCGCCCCCATCTCGGACATTCCCTCTCTCGTCGACAACATCGGGAACCGTTCGCATGCCGCTCGATTCCCTGACGAGACCTGGACGTTCGCCTCAGCGATTCTTCCGGCGACGCGACGACCGGGCGTGCGGTATCGCTCGCTCCGTCCCGTCACGATGGATCTTGGTGATCGCGATCGTGTTGGCCTGGAGCCCGTCGGTCGTTCACGCGACGGATGACGACTCGGCCGAGCGAGAGTTCTTCGAAAAGCGGATCCGTCCGATCCTGGTGGTCGAATGCCGCGACTGTCACGGTCCCGAGGTTCAGGAGGGAGGGCTGCGAGTCGATCGTCGCGAATCGCTGCTGAGCGGAGGCGTTTCGGGGCCGGCGATCATTCCGGGAGATGCGGCGTCGAGTCTGTTGTGGCAAACGATCGCACATCGGCATCCCGAGTTCGCGATGCCCGAAGGGCGTCCGAAACTCGCCGACCGGATCATCGACGACGTGGCGGCCTGGATCGACCGCGGTGCCTTCGATCCGCGAGGCCGGGAAGAGACCGCGGCGGAGCCGACCGAAGAGGACCGACGGCATCTGATCGAAGCGCGAGCCGCGTCGTCATGGAGTCTCGCGCCGGTCATCGATCACGTGACGCCGGCGACGATCGATCGACCGTGGCCCGACGGGCCGGTCGATGCGTTCCTGCTCGAGCGCCTGGAACGGAACGGTCTCGCTCCCGCTCCTGATGCCGCGCCTTACGTCTGGCTGCGCCGCGTCTCGCTGGCACTCGTCGGGCTCCCGCCTGACGAACACGATGCCGAGTCGTTCGTCGACGATCGCCGTCCGGATGCCCGAGTCAGAGTGGTCGATCGGCTGCTCGCTTCGCCGGCATTCGGCGAACGCTGGGGTCGCCACTGGATGGACCTGATGCGTTACGCCGACAGTTACGGGCACGAACAGGACTTCGAGATTCCGTACGCCTGGCGTTATCGCGAATGGCTGGTTCGCGCCTGGGATGCCGACCTGTCGTACGACCGGTTCGTGACCGAGCATCTGGCCGGGGATCTCGTCGACTCGCCTCGTCTCGATCCGACCGGTTCCTTCGACGAGTCGCCGTCCGGGACCGGCTGGTGGTTCCTGCATCAGGCGACTCACGCGCCGGTCGATCCGGTACTGGACGAAGCGGATCGGATCGACAACCAACTCGATGTGCTCGGCAAGGCGTTCCTCGGCTCGACGATCGGCTGTGCCCGCTGCCACGACCACAAGTTCGATCCGTTCACGACGCGCGACTACTACGCGCTCGCCGGGTTCCTTCGCGCCTCGCGGCGGGAGCTCGCCTTCTTCGATGACCGAGGCGCCTTGACCGAGATGGCTCGCGCGGCGCGCGATCGGCGGCGCGAGGCCGAGCAGCGGCTGGACGATGCGCTCCGTCGACTCGACGCGGCAGGGACCGATCGGATCGCACGGATCTGGAATGCGGTATCGGCCGTTGCCGATCCGATCGACGACACGAGTCTCGATCGAATGGCGGACGACCTGGGGATCACGCGTTCGCGATTCGAACGATGGCGTCAGACGTATCGGGCGGCGAGCGAGCAACCGAGTCTCCATCCGCTCGGGCCGTACGTCGTTCGCACCGCGCAGCCGATTCCGTCGCCGACCGTCAAGTCGGCCGAAGAGCGAACCGTCGTCCATCGGCCGCTCGGGCCGATCCGCATGCGCGATTGGTTCGCGAGCGGCGAGGCGTTCCGCATCGATGATCCTCAGTCGACTCCATGGCGATTCGACGGTGATCTCCTCGAACTTCTTCCCGCCTCGACCGCTCACAGCGGCATCGTCGCCGACGGACTTCAGGGAGTGCTACGCTCTCCGACGTTCGTGCTGACCGAGCCGTTCCTGCACCTGCGCGTCGGCGGCGTGCGCGGAAGGGTGAAACTGGTCATCGCTCGCTACGCGCTGCGTGACGTCAATCCGCTTCTGTTCGGCGAAACCCTGCAGGAGATCGATACCGCGGGGCGAACGGAATGGCGCACGCTCGGGCACGAAGTCGGACGTTACCGAGGTCTGCCCGCCTATCTGGAACTGATCGACGAAGGGACCGGCTACGTCCGACTGGACGAGGTCGTCCTGTCGAGCAGCGATCGTCCCCCTTCAGCGCTTCGCGCCGATGACGCTCCCTACCGCGACCTTTCGACCGCGACCGGCGCGGCTGAAGATGATGACGTGTCGGTCGGCGAGAGACTGGCGGCTGTCGCCGCGGTCGGTCTGAGATCTCGACTCGATTCGATCGCCGACGAAAGAAGCTCGGAAGAGCGACATGCCGAAGCGGTCCTGGCGGCGCTTACGGACGAGGGCCTTTGGGGAGACGAGCTGACGGAAGCGGTGGCGTCCGTGGGGGCGGTCGTTCCGGCCGATCGCTATCCGCCGCCGCAGCGTCGCTTGGCGATCACCGACGGTTCGGTGGAACCGTCATGGCTGTGGCGTCGCGGGGACCATCGGCAGCCGGTCGAGCCGGTGGAGCGGCAGGTGCCGAGCGTCTTCTCCCCTCACCTCGATCCGGATGAACTGTCGGGCAGCGGCCGACTCGAACTGGCTCGCGCACTGACCGATCCCGAGAACCCGCTCCTCCATCGAGTCTTCGTCAATCGCGTCTGGGGGCAGTTGTTCGGCGCGGCGATCGTGCCGACGGTCGACGACTTCGGAGCGATGGGGCGTCCGCCGACACATCCGGAACTGCTCGACCATCTGACGACGACATTCCGAAGCGACGCGACGTCGATGAAGGGGCTGATCCGGCGTCTCAGTCTGTCGCGCGCCTTCGGGATGGCAAGCGGCCGAGGGCATTCCGTCGCCGAGCAGCTCGACGCCCCGAACGAACTTCGACATCGTGCGTCGATCCGTCGACTGGAAGGCGAAGCGCTGCGGGATGCGCTGCTCGCCGTTTCTGGCTCGCTCGATCGGCGCCGTTTCGGTCCGAGCGTGCCGACGCATCTGACCGAGTTCATGGGGGACCCGAGCTGGCTGACGGGGCGGGGGATCGGCAGCGGTCCGCTCGACGGCCATCGACGCCGCTCGATCTGGCTCGAAACCCGCCGCAATTTCCTCTCGCCGTGGATGATCACCTTCGATCTTCCGGTCCCCGATACGACGGTCGGTCGACGCAACGCCTCGAACGTACCGGCTCAGGCGCTGGCGATGCTCAACGATCCGTTCGTGCTCCAGCAGGCAGAGCGGCTGGCTCGCGATCTGATGGCGAGCGAGCCCGAGGATCCTCGACGGCGTCTGGAGCGAGCCTATCTGCGACTGGTCGGCCGGCGCGCGACCGAGGTCGAACTCGAGCATTGGCTCCGCTTCGCTGCAGGGCAGGGAGCGCTGCTCGGCAGCGACGATCCGACCGGCCTGAGCGATCCGCGCGTCTGGACCGAGCTCTGCCACACCCTGTTCCTGCTGCAGGAGTTCTCGCATGTCGAGTGAGCGAGATCGCGGCGAACCGAGCGGCTGGGTTGAAACGAGCGGGGGCCGCGAAGCGGGCGAATGGCGTTCGGTTTCGCGGCGCCAGCTGCTGCGCCGCGCGAGTCTCGGGTTCGGCTCGCTGGCGTGCGCTGCACTCGTGTCGGACGAGGTGCGGCGAGGGGTCGGGGCGTTCGAGCGAGTCGTCTCGTCCGACGGCCGAGCGGCGACGCACGTCGCGCCGCGGGCGCGGAGCGTGATCTTCCTGTACATGGACGGCGGCGTCTCGCAGGTCGACACGTTCGATCCGAAGCCGCGTCTGACGACAGAGAACGGTCGTCCGTTCGCGATGCGGATGGAGCCGACTCAGTTCGAGCAGAACGGCCTGACGCTCGGGAGCCCGTGGAGCTTCTCGCATCGCGGCGAGAGCGGCCTGGAGGTGAGCGAGTTGTTTCCCGAGGTCGGACGTCTTGCCGACCGTCTGTGCGTCGTCCGTTCGATGACGTCGAAGTTCTCGGAACATAACGCCGCGAACTACTTCCTGCACTCTGGAGCGGGGATGTCGGGCCGACCGAGCATCGGTTCCTGGGCGACCTACGGCCTTGCCTCGGCGACCTCCGATCTTCCCGGTTACGTCGTGCTCGACGGAGGGCTGATCCCGTCGGGAGGCGTCGAGTGTTTCGGAGCCGGATTCCTGCCGGCGGCTCATCAGGCGTCGTTGCTTCAGAACCGGACCCCGGCGCTGGCGAACATCCGACCGTCCGATCCGGTCCCCGGGCTGCAGGAACACAAGCTCGCGGCCCTGCGTCGACCGAACGACGAGTTCGCGGCCCGAAGCGGCGACGATCCGGCGATCGAGGGTGCGATCCGAAACTACGAGCTCGCGTTTCGGATGCAGCGTACGATCCCCGAGGCGACCGACATCGCGGACGAAACGGCCGAGACGCGGCGACGGTACGGACTGGAATCGGAGTACGAACCGACAAGAAACTACGGTCGACAGTGCCTGGTCGCGCGACGTCTGGTGGAGCGAGGGGTGAGGTTCATCGAGTTGACCTGTCCCAAGTCCCACGGAGCGGGGCGTTGGGACGCGCATCTCGACCTGCGGAAGAACCATGCGGCCAATGCGCGAGCGATCGATCGGCCGATCGCCGGCCTGCTGACCGATCTGGAGCGGCGCGGACTGCTCGACGAAACGTTGGTGGTCTGGTCGGGCGAGTTCGGCCGAACGCCGTTCGCGCAGGGAGCCGACGGTCGTGACCATAACCCGTTCGGCTTCAGCTGTTGGCTGGCGGGAGGAGGGGTGCGCGGCGGCATGACGTACGGCGCGACGGACGAACTCGGCTACAAGGCGATCGAGAACCCGCTCGACATCCACGATCTGCATGCGACGATGCTGCATCTGTTGGGGCTGGATCACGAGCGTCTGACCTACCGCTTCGGCGGTCGCGACTATCGCCTGACCGACGTCCATGGCCGAGTGATCGGCGACCTGCTGGCCTAGTCCCCGGCGATCTCGTTCCGACCGCGGAGAACACGGCGGTGACCGAGAGGGGATCGCGATGCGGGAAGGGGGCTCGATTCGATCTTGCCGATAGGCTCGCCCGAGGTTCGGCGTCGTCGTGCCCCAAGAAGCACGACGACCGGAGGCCATGCCCTTGGAACGAATTCGACTTCTGCAGATCATCGATCGACCCGACACCCGGAGCGGGAGAGCCTTCGATCTGTTCGTGCAGTTCCTGATCGTCGTTTCGCTGATCACCTACTCGATCGAAACGCTGCCGACCACGACTCCCGCCGGTCATCGCCTGCTCGGCCTGATCGAAGGACTGATCGTCGCCGTCTTCACGCTCGAGTACGTACTGCGGGTCCTGGCGGCACGACGGAAGCTGGCGTTCGTCTTCAGCTTCTTCGGACTGATCGATCTGCTCGCGATCCTTCCGTTCTATCTGTCGATGGGAGTCGACCTGCGATCGGTCCGGGCGTTTCGGCTGCTTCGCCTGTTCCGAATCCTGAAACTCGCGCGGTACAGCACGGCGGCTCGGCGATTTCACCGCGCGCTGCTGATCGCTCGCGAGGAGATCGTCCTGTTCCTGTGCGTCACCGCCATCCTGTTGTTCTTGGCCGCCGTCGGGATCCACCATTTCGAGAGCGAGGCCCAGCCGGAACAGTTCGCATCGGTCTTTCACAGCCTCTGGTGGGCCGTCGCGACCTTGACGACCGTCGGCTACGGCGACGTCTATCCGATCACCGTCGGCGGGCGAATCTTCACGTTCGGCATCCTGCTGATCGGCCTGGGCGTCGTCTCGGTCCCCGCCGGACTGGTCGCCTCGGCGCTGTCCAAGGCCCGAGCGATCGAGGATGCCGAGCAACTCGAAGCCGACCGCGATCAGGCCGTCGTCGGCGAGTGACGGAGAGTTCGGCAGAGAAAACGCGAGGGGAGATCGTCGAGCCGGCTATTCGGAACGGCGGACTTCGTCGATGATCCTCCGTCATTTGCCTCGCCCGCATCGGGCGATCGGCGGTCGGAAAGGACCGGATTCGGAGCGGATCGATGGTCGTTCGAGCGGGCCTCCGCGAGGTTCTGGCGATGGCGTTGCTTTGCGGGTCGGCCTCGCTCGAGGCCGACGATTGGCTCGGCTGGCGCGGATCGAACCACGACGGCGTGACGAACGAGTCGTCGGGATGGAACGGCCAGCGGTGGTTGGCCGACGAGCCGCAGTGGTCCGTCGAGACGGGGCGAGGGGCAGCCTCACCGATCGCCGCCGGAGATCGTGTCTGGAGCTTCGGTCGGAACGAACACGAGGAACAGCTTCTCTGTCTCGACGCTCGCGACGGACGCTTGATCTGGCGTCAGGGCTACCCGGCGCCCGAACGAGGTCGCTATGCGACCGGTGACGAGAGCTTCTACGACGGCCCTTCGGCGACTCCGTCGCTCGATCCCGAAACCGACACGCTCCTGACGCTCGGCATCGACGGGCAACTGAAGGCCTGGTCGGCGACGAGCGGCGAGAAGCGTTGGGAGATCGACCTGTACGAAAAGTACGCCGCGGACCAGCGCCCGCGAGTCGGTCGACAGGGACGGCGCGACTACGGCTATACCGGTTCCCCGTTGATCCTCGGCGACGCCGCGATCGTCGAAGTCGGCTCGCCCGACGGCAACCTGATGGCCTTCGCGCTGAACGACGGACGGCGATTGTGGAAGAGCGAATCGACCGATCCGGCCGGCCACAGCGGCGGACCGGTTCCGATCACCGTCGAGGGGCGACAGGGGGTTGCCGTCCTGACGTTGCATGGTCTGAATGTCGTACGAGCCGAAGGACGCGACGCCGGCGCGACGCTCGCGACCTTCGCCTGGGAGACCGACTTCGGCAACAACATTCCGACGCCGACGGTAATCGGCAGCGACATCCTGATCACGACCAAGTACAACCGAAACGCCATGGTCAGAGTCAGGATCGATCGACGCGGCGCAACCGAAGTGTGGCGTTCCGACATCGCGTCGGGAGTCTGTTCGCCGATCGTCCGCGATGGTCGGATCTGGATCGCCGAACATCGGATCCACGCCGTCGATCTCGCGACGGGGCGGACGATCTTCTCCGGCGGCCGGCTCGGAGACGCCGGGTCCGGCATCCTGACGGCCGACGACCGGCTGATCGTCTGGGGAGGACAGGGGACGCTCTCGCTGATCGATGCCTCGCCGGACACCGTCGAGTTCCGCGAACTCGAGCGGCTCGAGTTCGGGGCGCCGAGCGACGTGTGGCCGCATGTCGTCCTGGCGAACGGAAGACTGCTGCTGAGAACGCGCGAGGGAACGCTGCGCTGTTTCGAGACGATTCGGTCGGTCGATTAGAGCGAACCTCGTGGATCAGACCGCTGCGAGGTTTGGAGACACGGCCGAACGCGCGTCGGAGCGTTTTCGTCGTGCGACCGACCTCGGTCGCAGCATTGTCGTAGTGCGACCGACCTCGGTCGCAGC
>CAZZBI010000010.1:0-15844 GCA_964652385.1 uncultured Pirellulaceae bacterium
GGCATGATCCGTTCAAGGAGCAGTGGGACGGCGAGATCTGGGACGTCGACGATCCGTGGATTGCCGAGCTGACCGGCTTCGAGGAGCTGCGACCGCGCGAGGAGCTGGAGGCGTTTCTGGCCGAGCGATTGGCCGAACGCCCGCCGGTCCGAATCGTCCGGACCCCTTGGGTGGCGCTCGCCGGAGGGACCGACATGGCGTCGCCGCATGAACGGCGTCAGGCAGCCGATCCGTTCGACGGTCGTCCGAGTCGCGAGAAGCGGCTGGAAGAGGAGCTCGAAAGTCGCTTCGGCGTCGAGTGCGCCGATGCGTCGCGACTGCTCGCGAAGCTGCGGATCGTGAAGGAGCCGGAGGAGATCGAGGCGATGCGTCGTGCGGCACGCGTCGGCTCGGCGGCGATCGCCGAAGCGATCCGCTGCACGGCGCCGGAGCGAGGCGAGTGGGAGCTCGAGGCGTTGATGAGCTTCATGCACGAGCGCTACGGCGCAGCGGGGCCTGCCTACAGCGCGATCTGCGCTTCAGGGCGGAACAACAACGTGCTGCATTATTTCCACTCGTCGCGACGCATGCATGAGGGGGAGTTGCTGCTGGTCGACTACGGGCCCGACGTCGATCACTACACGACCGACATCACGCGGACGTGGCCGGTGTCGGGGAAGTTCGACGAGCGACAGCGAAAGCTCTACGACATCGTGCTCGAGGCACAGCAGGCGGGGATCGCGGCCGCGAAACCGGGGAGCTCGATGGGGGAGGTCGGAGCGGCGATCCAGTCGGTCTTCGAACGTCACGGCGTGCAGGGGATGGTCCGGCATGCGCCGACGCATTACATCGGTCTGGAAGTCCACGACGTCGGCGTTCGCGGCCCGTTCCGCCCCGGCATGACGCTGGCGATCGAACCGGGGTTGTACGACGACGAGAACGGCTTCGGCATCCGCATCGAGGATGTCGTGCTGATCACGGCCGACGGCTGCGAAATCCTGACTCGGGAAGGACTGCCGGTCGACGCCGAAGGGATCGAAGCGCTGGCCGCACAGGCGGGGCTGCTCGATCGCTGAGAGCCGGTCGACGCGAGTCTCGCGAAGCCCGTGCGGGGGCAGCCGGTGTCGAGCGGGGCGTCGTTCCCGTGCGGGACCGACAAGAAAGCGAGCGAGGCGTGCGGTCGATTCGACCCCACGCCTCGCGTCGTTTCGTTCGGAAGTCTCGCGGACGCCGATCAGAAGGGAGCGGTCGCTCCGCCGCTGACGTTGCCGACCATGTGGAAGTGGTTGTGGTCGATGTAGAGCACCTCGACCACCTCGTCGTCCAGCTGATGCGGATAGGGCCAGCCGACCATGGTCCGCTCGTCCATGTACACGGTGCACTTGTAGTGCGCGTGATGGAGCTGGGCGGGGCCGATCATCGGAATGAACCGCGGCGGATCGACGTAGTCCGCGATCTTCTCCTTGATGATCCGGACGTTGTTCTGCTGCTTCTCGTGCAGGAACGGCAGACCGCCCTGAATCGGACGGGCCCGTTCGAGAGCGGCCATCACTTCGTGATCGCTCGGCGGATCGAGCGCGATCGCCGGGCCGCCGGCGGTGATCGGACCGAGGATCGGGACCTTGGCATAACGCTCATGGATCTCGAAGCGATCCTCACGGAGCTTCTGGTGATACGGGCTCACCGGAATCGGAATGCTCAGCAGACCGAGGCCCGGAGCGGAGGTGCCGATGCAGCCGGTTCCCGTGACCGTCACCGCGGCGACCAACAGAACGAGTGCCGTGTGGATGGACCTGATCGACATGGGCGAGATTCCTTCCTGCGAGGATATGGCACACTTGTTATCGATTCGGGTCGTAGCGGACTTGCAGCTTTTCCCGACGAAACGGGCATTTCCGTGACTCGCGGTCGCAGCTGTCGCGCGGGCGCGAGCCGGCGGCCTCGTCGCGACACGATCTCGAGGCGTTTCGCCGGCGAACTGCCGAGCCGAACGGTCGGGATTCGAGGCGGAAAACGGGCGAGACGGAACGAGGAGGGCCGAGCGGGAGACGGACCGCCGTCGGGGGCGTTCGGAGCATCCGGAGGCTCGGCCGACGCGATCGAACGACCGCCGCAGCCGGCGGTCGCGTTTCCACGGTCGGTCGCGCGACGAAAAAACGCTCCCGTCCCGGGTGCGGAACGGAAGCGTTTCGGATTCGGACACGAGCGATCGTCGACTCGGTGTTCGGATCAGCGGTCCTGGAAGTCCAGGAACCACCAGCCGTCCTTCCACTCCATCGTCACCTTCCGCCAGCCGAGCGGAACCTGAGGATAGGGGTAGAAGGGACCGATGTACGGCCACGCGGTCGGCGAGTACTGCTGCGGGTAGGTCACCGCTCCGTAGTTCGGATGCGCGGCGTAACCCGGCCAGGCGTAGTTCGGCATCTGCGGCTGATCATGGCGAGCGCCGATCGCCGCGGGGGACGAGGCGGGCATGTACTGCACGCCGGCATCCTGACCGCCGAAGCCGGCCGGAGCGGCGGCGAGCGGCATGCCGGGGCGAGGAACGCCCATCGCCGGGCGAGCCATCGGGACCGGACCGGCCGGGAGCCCCTGCGGAGCGAAGCCGGAACCGACCGGAGCCGGAGCGGCAGCGCGACGCGAGCTCGACAGCACGCCGTCCTCGACCGTGCTCGCTCGCTGGACCGACGAGTCGGCCGCCGGGCGAGACGAGCGGATCTCGATCATGTCGTAGACCTTCGACACGCCGAGGTGGCGAGCGCTCTGAGCCGTCTCGAAGACGAGCTTTTCCTGCTCCTCCGACGCCACGACTCCCTTGAACCAGACCTGTCCGTTCTCGACGTACAGCTCGAGCTCGAAGTCGCTCAATGCCCCGCGGTCCTTCTCGGCGACCAGGCGCTGATTGATGTGGTCCGCGATCCGCTGGTCTTCCGCTTCACCGGCCACGGCGACCGTGGGAAACACGGCGGCGATGGTCGCGACCAGCCATGCATAGACGTGACGTCGCATGAGTCCCCTCCTGAGATAATTGTCGATCGCTCGGTCCGTTTCCTGCGCCGGACCGCCGGTAGGCCATCATGGCCTCGGGCTACGTCCGTGTATCGTCCGGCGCGTCGGAAACTATCGGCGGGCGGGCCGCGACCGAAACGTCAACGGCTGAACCGCAACCGTAACTCTGACCCGCATGGCGAGTCGGCAGGAGGGGCATCGGAAGTCCGTTCCGGATCCGCCCGAGACGCCTCGGGCCCCCCCTGGCGCAACTCGACTGTCGGCGGATTCATCTGGAAGCAGTTGTCGGAATTCGGCCCGGCGCGATGGTAGGTTTTTTTCGATTTTGGCGATCTTCTCGCGGGATCTTCCGGCAGCGATTCCCGCGGTCGCCCCGGTGGAGCGCAAGAGAAGGCCCCCCCGCGCCGAATCACCGGCGCCCCGACCTGACGAAGGCCGCACCGATGAACGGAAGCGGCGCAGCGAAGTCGTCCGAGGCACGAGGCTCGGTCCGGCGGCGGCGCGAGAACGCGAACCGCCGAGACGCTCCCCGTCGATGCGATCCTGAAGGCCGAATCGCCTCGCCCGGGCATGACGTCCGGGGCAAGCCGATGCCGCTCGGACAACTGCCGTCGAGCCGCGATCGGTCCGGTCTCAGACCCGGAACTGCATCGTGGCGCCGATCGAGACGACCGACAGCGAGGTCGCCAAGCTGAGCCAATGCTGGCTCGAAACGCCGATCGCCGTCACCGTCGCGATCCCCAGCAGCACGACGAAGCCGAAACAGCACCGCTCGCAGGCGACCTGCTTCCAGCCGCCGGCCGAGAGCCGCGCCAGGACTACCACCAGAATGCCGATTCCCTGAAAGAGCCAGACCGAGGCAGCGAAGAGCCAATCAGCCATGGGAACGCATTCCTTCCTTGGAGCGGGCGAGCGAGCATCGAGTCCCCTTCCTGGTGACCGATGACAGCAGCATCGGGATTTTCGCTCGGAGCGTCAACTTCGATTCAAGATCCCGTTCGTTGTTCCTTGGACGCGGTTCCCCAGCGTCGCCGACGGCCCCCGGCGAGGTCGATCCGGTCGGCCTCCCCCGGCACGGCTCCACCGAGGCGCGACCGATTCGGGACGAAATGTCGGCTTCTGCTGAAGAACCCCTCGGCTCTCCCCGGTGACGCCCGACTCCCCCCTCCGTAAACAACCTTGCCGCCCCCGGTCTCGATCCGCGATCCGCATCGGGGGCCCCGCCCGGTTCGACTCCCGCCCCTTTCCTTTTCTGGCCATTTCGGGGGTCGGATCGCCGGTCGGATCTGCCTTGAAGTGGGTGTTTGGGTAATTTGGGTTGATGTTCCGGCTCGGTCCTCCTCCGTCTACAATGAGCCTGACGTCGGCGCAAGATCAGGTCGGCAGACGGTTTCGGTTCACGCCAGAGGTGAGTGACGCATGGTATCGATGGGAGAACTCGAAGCGGGAGAGATCCTGCTCCGGCGCGGACTGATCGATGCCGGCCAGCTCCAGTCGTCGCGCGATGCGGACGGCAAGGGGGGCGTCCAGCTCCTCTGGAAGATGGTCGATTTCGGGTACGTCCGTGAGCATGAAGCGCTGAAGGTGATCGGGGACGAGATCGGACTCGAGTTCGTCGATCTCGGTTCGACCGACGTCGACCTCGGTCTGCTCGCTCGCTTCCCGCAGAAGCTCGTCTACCGCTCGTCGATCTTTCCGCTCGCCAAGCGGGACGGCGGCTTGGTGGTGGCGACCAGCGACCCGTTCGATCTCTATCCGCTGGACGAGGTGAGTGCGTCGACCGGCCTGCCGGTCTTTCCGGTGCTGGCCGAGCGGGGCGAGATCGCGAAGCTGATCAAGCGGCATCTGGGGGTCGGCGGCGAGACGGTCGAGGGGCTGATCGAAGCGCGCGAGGATGACGACGTCGAACTGCTCGAAGAGATCGAGACCGACGGCTCGGAACTCTCCGAGATGGCGCTCGAGGCGTCGGTCGTCCGGCTGGTCAACGAGATCATGCTCGAAGCGATCGACTCGCGCGCCAGCGACGTGCACATCGAGAGTCAGGCGTCGGGGCTCGTCGTCCGCTACCGGATCGACGGCCTGCTCCACCCTCAGCCGGTCCCTCCCGAGATCAATCACTTCCAGGCGGCGATCATCAGCCGTCTGAAGATCATGGCTCGACTGAACATCGCCGAGAAGCGATTGCCTCAGGACGGCCGCATCAAGCTCAAGGTGCACGGCCGCGAGATCGACGTCCGCGTCTCGGTGATCCCCATGATCCATGGCGAGGGGATCGTCATGCGTATCCTGGACAAGGGAGCGATCGTCTTCGATCTGAAGAAGCTCGGGATGGAGCCGGACACGTTCTCGGTCTTCGAGCAGCTGATCAATCTGCCGCACGGGATCATCCTGGTCACCGGACCGACCGGTTCGGGCAAGACGACGACGCTCTACAGCTCGCTGCTGCGGATCAACGCTCCGGACACCAAGATCATCACGACCGAGGACCCGGTCGAATACCAGCTGGAAGGGATCAACCAGATCCAGGTCCATCCGAAGATCGGCCTGACCTTCGCTCAGTCGCTTCGCGCGATCCTGCGTCACGACCCCGATGTCGTGCTGGTCGGCGAAATCCGCGACCGCGAGACGGCCGAGAACGCGATTCAGGCGTCGCTGACCGGTCACCTGGTCTTCAGCACGCTCCACACCAACGATGCGAGCGGCTCGTTCACGCGAATGACCGACATGGGGGTCGAGCCGTTCCTGGTGGCGAGCACCGTCGAAGGGATCATGGCGCAGCGACTCCTCCGACGACTCTGCCCGCACTGCCGCGAAGCGTATCTCCCCGACCGGGACGATCTGCCGCGAGACTTCCCTTGGGACAAGTTCGCCGACGGCGTGCTCTATCGCCCCCGCGGTTGTCGCGAGTGCCGCAACGTCGGCTACCGCGGCCGAATGGGCGTGTACGAGCTGCTGGTGAACAACGAGGAGATCCGCGAGCTGGCTCACGATCGTCGCAGCAGCTGGGAGATCAAGCAGGCGGCGCTGCGAGCCGGCATGCGGACGCTGCGCGATGACGGCTGGGCCAAGGCGATGCGGGGCGAGACGAGTGCCGACGAGGTGCTGCGGATCACCAAGAGCGACCGGACCATCGAAGCCCAGGTGAGTACCTGATGCCCGATTACGCCTACGTCGCCCGCAACACGCGCGGCGAACGAGTCACCGGCAACGTCTCTGCCTCGTCCGAGCGCGAGGTCCAGGCGATGCTCAGCGCCCAGTCGCTCTTTCCCGTCACGATCACGGGCAAGGCGGAACGGTCGTCGACGCCGATCTTCGGACGGCGAGTCGGCGGCCAGACGATGGCGAACTTCTACTTCCAGCTCGCGGCGCTGCTGCGAGCCGGCGTGCCGCTCCTCCGCTCGCTCAAGATCCTCCGCGACCAGTCGTCGCATCCGACGCTCTCGAAGGTCGTTCGCGACGTGCACGACCGGGTCGAGGACGGCGAAGGGCTCGGCGACGCCATGGCGCGTCACCCGCGGATCTTCAACGACATCGCCGTCAACATGGCTCGCGCCGGCGCCGAAGGCGGTTTCCTCGAGGACGCCCTCGATCGCGTCTCGAAGTTCACCGAGATGCAGAACGACCTGTCGCAGCGGACGACCGGAGCGCTGATCTATCCGGCGATCCTCGGCACCGCCGGCACCACCATCGTCTCGGTCCTGATCATCTTCTTCGTGCCGAAGTTCGGCGAGATGTTCGATCAGCTCCGGCGCCAAGGGGAACTCCCGTGGGCGACCGACGCGCTGCTCGGTTTCAGCGAGATGATCCAGCAATGGGGGATCGTCATCGCGATGGTCTTCGCCGCGATCGGCGTGCTCCTGTACTTCCAGGCGCGGACCGATGCCGGCCGGCGTCTGATCGACCTGATGAAGCTCCGCATGCCCCTGTTCGGTTCGATCTTCCAGGCGCTCGCCGTCGCGCGGTTCTGTCGCGTGCTCGGAACGCTGCTGCATAACGGCGTCCCGATCCTCAAGAGTCTGGACATCAGTCGCCAGGCAGCGGGCAATCGGGTGCTGAGCACGGCGATCGAGGCGGCCAGTCAGAACATCACGTCGGGCGAGTCGCTCGCCAAGCCGCTCGGCAAGAGCGGCTACTTTCCGAAGACGGTGGTCGAGATGATCTCGGTCGCCGAGGAATCCAACGCCCTCGACACGGTGCTGGTCGACGTCGCCGACGGCCTCGAGAACCGGACCGCCCGACGTCTCGATCTCCTCGTCCGGATGATCGAGCCGGCGATGCTGCTGATCATGGCCGCGATGGTCCTGATGGTGGTGATCGCGCTCCTGCTTCCCGTTATCAAGATGAGCAGCACGATGCGGTGATCGCGCCGCGGCGATGCCTCGGCGACCACGACACCTCGCCGACCACGAACACCTCGCTGACGAAGAACGCTGACCTGACGACGATCGTTTCCGCGGGAATCGCTCCGCTGCCGGAGTCTCCTGCGTCCCGTATTCCGGTTTCCGCCTTCTGAAGGACCTGCCGAATGTCCCGCCGAACTCCCCGCCGCCGACGCGGCTTCACCCTGCTCGAAGTCCTCCTGGTCATGGCGATCCTGATCATCATGGTCTCGGTCGTCACCATCGGTTACACGGCGATCAAGCGCAACGCCGACTCGGACGGCGCCCGAATGAACATCAACGCCCTCGAAAAGGCGTGCGTCGCCTACCAGCTGGACGTGGGCCGTCTGCCGACCGCGCTCAACGAGCTGGTCGCCGCGCCGCAGAACGTTCCGGCCGGCAAGTGGCGCGGGCCGTACATCGAGCAGGTGCCGACCGATCCGTGGGGGGGCGAGTATCAGTACTCGACCACCAACGTCAACAACCTGATGAAGCCGGTGATCAGCTCGGCCGGGCCCGACCTGCAGCCGCAGACGCAGGACGACATCACCAACATCGTCCTGCAGCAGTGATGCTCGGTCGCGGTCGACGCGACATCGCGAGAGGGGGATCGCCGTGAAGTTCAGCGGCGCCGACGAACGAACGACGCCCAGCGCCGTGACGGCTGTGGCCGAGCGCTCCCGGCCCCCGGTCCCCTCGCGCCGCGACCGCTCCGGTCTGACTCTCCTCGAAGTCCTGCTCGTGCTGGCCGTGATGGTGCTGATGGCCGCCGTCACGATGCCGATCCTCAACGGGACCTTCGAAGGGCGGAAGCTGCGCCGCGCCGCCGACGTGATCCGGGCCGACTGGGGGCGCGCTCGCGTCCAGGCGATCCGGACCGGAGTCGAGTGGGCGTTCGTCTACGAGCCGGGGACCGGCCGTTACACGATCGCCCAGTACTCGCCGTATCAGCCGCCGACCATTCCGTCGTCGATCACTCCCGAAGAGCAGCGCAACTTCGATTACGGCGACGGTCTGCTGCCGGTCGGAGTCCGATTCGATCAGGGGCAGACCGCCTCGGATTCGCGCTCCGATGCTCTCTTGGGAGATGGCGGCGGCGGTGGGGGAGCCGGGGGAACGACCGGCGCGGGAGGCTCGTCCGCTGCCGGGGGCGGGCCGATGACGATCCTCTTCTATCCCGACGGGACCGCTCAACAGACGCAGCTCCGGCTGGTCAACGATCGGAATTGGTACGTGCAGCTCGATCTCCGCGGACTCACCGGCACCGCCTCGGTGTCGGAAGTTCTCGCGATCGACAACGGAGGGGCGCGATGAGTCCCGCTCCGCTCCGGAAGCCTCGCGCACCGCGGCGCGGTCTGTCGCTCCTCGAGGTGATCCTCGCGATCGCGATTCTCGGCGGCGCTCTGGCGGCGATCGGCGAGCTGATCCGACTCGGGACCCGCTCGGCCCTTGCCGCGCACGAACTGAGTCTGGCGCATCTGCTCGCCGATACGCGCATGGCCGAAGTCGCCGGCGGCGCTCTCGACCTCGAGTCGGTCAGCACGGCGACCTGTGAAGAGGCTCCCGACTGGGTCTACTCGGTCACGGTGCAGTCGTCCCAGCAGCCGGGCTTGCTGCAGGTCGAAGTGCTGGTACAGCAGGATCCGGCCCAATTCGCCGTCCCGATCAGCTACCGGGTCTTCCGTTTCCTTCCGGACCCCGAGTACGTCAAGCAGCTCGAAGAAGAGTACCAGGCGGTCTACTGAGTCCCGACGCGTCGACCTGTCGACGGAGATGCCGATGAACCGTGCGCGCTGCGCCGCTCGAGTACCGGGACCGTCCACCGACGGCTCGGTCGCGCTGCGCGCCGCGCTCCGCTCGGCGATGCACGGCCGTCGGCTCGGCTTCACGCTGCTCGAGGTCATCCTGGCCCTCGCCCTGTCGGTCCTGGTGATCGGCGCGATGGGTTATGCGATCTACTTTCATCTGCGCGTGCTCGAGGATCAGCGGAATCGGGTCGAACAGGCGCTCGTCGCCCGCGGCCTGATGCAACTGATGGCGACCGATATCCGCGCCGGCGTGCAGTACAAGCCGATCGACATGTCGCAGCTCGAAGCGCTGCTGTCGAGCACCGATCTGACGGCGCTGCTGGCCGATCCGGCGCTCGCCGAGATGGCGTCCGCCGCCGGACTGGATGCCGGAGCTGCTGGGGGAATGGCGGGGGACGAAGGAGGGACCGGCACCGGCACCGAAGGAACCGACGCGGTGGCGACCGAAGAGGAACCGGCTCCGCGCCCGGGCCTGTTCGGCAACGCAGCGGAACTGCGAGTCGACATCAGCCGGATGCCGCGCCGCGACGAATACCTGTACGGCATCTCACAGGACGGACTCGACTTTTCCAGCGATCTCAAGACGGTGATCTACCGAGTCGTTCCGACGTCGGCACTCGATCCGACGCAGCTCGCCGGGCTTCCCGTCTCGTTCGAACAGGACGCGATGTCGCTCGTTCGGATCTCGGTCAGCCATTCGGTCTCGCGGTTGGCCGACGAGAGCGGAGCCGATCCGGCGGCGCTCGGCAACACGCTGGTGCTGGCCAACGAGGTCCGCTCGCTCGCCTTCCGCTACTTCGACGGCGCCGCGGGGGAATGGGTCGAGGAATGGGACAGCGAGTCGATGGAGAGTCTGCCGAACGCGGTCGAGATCGTTCTTTCGCTCCGCATGGCCGTCTCGCAGGTCAACCTGCAGGAGCTCCCGGAAGAGTCGTATCGACTGGTGGTCCATCTGCCGATGGCCGAGCCGCCCGATGATGACGGTTCCGGCGAATCGTCGGGAGCGAGCGGCTCGAGCGGCGGCGCGTCGAGCGGTGGCGCGTCCGGCAGCGATACGGGCGGGGGAGGGATGACGCCATGAGCCGCGCTGCCTGTACCGCATCCCGCTCCGCATCCGTCGCCGAAGCGTCGCGCCGTCGCGGGATCGTGCTGATCCTGGTGCTGATCGTCGTCGTGGCGCTCGCGTTTTCGGCGTACACGTTCACCGCGATCATGCAGGCCGAACAGGAAGCGGCGCAGATGTCGGGACGCCGTATCCAGTCGCGCTATCTGGTCGACAGCGGCGTCGAGTCGATCCGACTCTTCCTGTCGCTGACCGACGACGGGGTCGAGGAGAACGGCGGCACCTACGACAACCCGGTGCAGTTCCAGGGAATGCCGGTCTATCAGGATCCGGTCGAACAGATCAACGGCTACGTGACCGCCGTCGCTCCGGCGCTCGATGACAGCGGACTTCAGGCAGGCTTCCGCTACGGCGTGACCGACGAGTCGACCAAGCTCAACCTGAACGTGCTGCCGATGGTCGAGGCGCAGGTGCCGGACGGCGGGCGGATGCTCCTGATGGCGTTGCCGCTGATGACCGAGGACATCGCCGACGCGATCATGGACTACATCGATACCGATCAGGACGCTCGCGAATACGGCTGCGAGCGGGACTACTACGCGCGTCTCTCGCCCCCTTACCTGCCGACCGACGGCCCGCTCGAATCGATCGAAGAACTGCTGATGGTCCGCGGCGTCACGCCGGAGCTGCTCTTCGGCTTCGACGACAACCACAACGGGATCATCGACGGCGAAGAGGGGAGTCAGTCGGGGAGTCGCGGGTTGTCGGATGACATGGCGCTCGGCTGGGCGAACTACCTGACGCTCTGGAGTCGCGAGCGGAACTACACGCGGGAAGGACTCCCGCGGATCGACATCAACCAGTCCGATCTGGCGACGCTCTTCGAGCAGCTGTCGACCGTCTTCAACAACGAGTGGGCCACCTTCATCGTCGCGATGCGGATCAACGGTCCGTACTCGGGCGAGGACGAATCGGCCGGGCCGCGCTTGCCGGGAGAACTCGACCTGACCAACGCGTCGGCGTCGTTCCAGTTCTCGCAGGTGCTCGAACTGGTCGATGCACGCGTCGAAGCGCAGTTCATCGGCGAGGACGAGGCGGTGATTCTGGACAGCCCGTTCAAGTCGAGCGGCGGACTCGGTCTGCAGTTGCCGCTGCTGCTCGAGAACGTCACCACCGTCGCTTCGGATTCGATTCCGGGACGGATCAACATCGCGCAGTGCTCGCGCACCGTCCTGCTCGGAATCCCGGGGATGACCGAAGAGGTGGCCGACACGATCGTCAGTCGCCGGGATGTGGTCCGCGACGACGACGATCCGAATCGCGATTTCGAGACCTGGCTGCTCGTCGAAGGGATCGTCGACCTGGCGACGATGCGGCAGATGCTTCCGTTCGTCTGTGTCGGCGGCGACGTCTATAAGGCCGAACTGGTCGGCTACTTCGACGACGGCATGGGCTCGAGCAGGGCGGAAGTGGTGATCGACCGGACGGGTGCCTTCCCTCGGATACTATTCTGGAGGGACAAGAGCCACCTGCCGTTGGGCTACGAGACCGACACCTTGGGGACCGGCCTCCTGCAGACCCGCTAGGAGCCCGGAAGGAAGACGGTGACAGATGGGGCGTGCGATCGTACTCGAATGGGATCCGCAACGGGCGCTGGTCGTCGGCGGCAACGTCGCGCGCGGCGCACGGCCGTCGCTGACGCGCGCCGTCGGCTTCGAGCTGCCGGTGCGCGACGAGAGCGACGAGCCGATGACGCTCGCGGAATCGCTCGCCGAAGGACTCGCGTCCCAGAAGCTCGGCAAGGGGGACGCGACGGTGATCGTCGAGCGTTCCGGCGCCGAGATGCGGGTGATCGAAGTCCCGCCGGTCCCCGACGAGGAACTCCCGCAGATCGTCCGCTTCCAGTCGTCGCGCGAGTTCTCGAGTCTGACCGACGAGTGGCTGCTCGACTATGTCCCGCTGCCGCCGCTGGCCAACGGTCAGCATCGTGTGCTCGCAGCGGCGATCAGCCCGCAGGTCGTCGCGCAGATCCGCGGCTGCTGCGACAAGGCGGGACTCCATCTGAAGCGAGTCATGCTCCGGCCGTTCGCCGTCGCGCGGCTCCTGAAGCGATCGGGGCGCCTGTTCGGCAATCTGCTCCTCGTCGAACGCTTGGCCGAGACGATCGAGCTGACGATCTTCGCCGACGCCAACGTCCAACTCACGCGCAGCTTCCGCGTCTCGGGCGAAGCCTCGATCGAAGGAATCGTCGCGCAGACGCTCGGCGAGATCCGTCGCACGCTCGGCAGCTTCCGCAACCAGAACCGTGACGGCTCGATCGCCCGTTCGCTCCTGATGGTCGACGCGGCGCTCGGCGAGCCGCTGGCCGAAGGCTTGCGTCAGGCGATCGGCGGCGATGTCGAGCGAGTCGATCCGTGGGAGCTGTTCCAAGGGAACGCCTCGGTCGGCTGCTCCCCTCCCGCCAACACCGAGCGGTTCGCGGCCGTTCTCGGCGCCTTCGATGAGGCGACTCCCGACCCCGCAACCGAAATTGACTTCATCAATCCGAGTCGACCGCCTGCCGCGCCGAGCAACCGGAGGCGCAACCTGCTGATCGTCGTCGCCGTCGTCGCGCTGTTCGCGTCGGTCGGAGCCCTGTACTGGATGGAATCGACTCGGCTGGCCGGACAGGTCGCCGCGCTGCAGGCCGAGACGCGCGAGATGCGCAAGGACGACGAGGGCTACCGCGATCGGATGACCGAAGTGCAGCTGGTCGACGAGTGGGTGCAGGATCGCGTCGACTGGACCGACGAACTCGCCCGTCTCAGCGATCGACTTCCGCTTCCCGACGACGTCATCCTCGAACAGCTGACGCTCTCGGTCGACGATCGGGAGCACATCGCCACGCTCGGCATGCGCGGCCGCGTCTCGAACTCGCGCCAGGTCGCCGTCATCGAACGGAACCTCCGCGCGACCGACGAAGGGCGAGACATCTCGGGCAAGAACATCACGCCGACCTCGACCGGTAACTACCGGGCGACGTTCGACGAGACGCTGACGATCGATCTGGTCCGCGCCAAGGAGATCCGTCTGCAGCAGTACGAAGCGGGGCTGACCGGAACGGACGAAATGCCGGTCCCCGACGGTGGCCTTGATCCCGAAGCGCCGATCGAGACGGACGAGGAGGGGACGAACGTCGCCGAGATCGACGAGACCGACGCCGAATCGGACGAGGCCGTCGAAACGGCATCGGACGACGAATCGACCGACGCCGACGAACCGGGCTCGGAAGAAGCGAGCGACGTGCCGGGGGAGAACGAGTCGCCGGCCGACACGACCGAAGCGGACGAGGTCGAACCGAGCGAAACCGAGGAGGAGGGAGCCGAGGCGGAAGGAGCCGAGGCGGAAGGAGCCGAAACGGAAGCGGGAGCACCTGCGGCCGGTGGTGTCGAATCGGGCGGCGCCGAATCGAACGGTGATCGCGACGCGGATGGGGAGGCCCGGTGATGTTGGACAAGCTCAACCCTCGCGAGCGGAAGCTCGTGATCCTGATACTCGTGCTCGGCCCTCTGCTGCTGTTGCCGCTCGGCGGGCTGATGCTCTGGAATTCGCTCGATGCGAAGCGAAAGCAGATCATCGCGCTCGAGAAGGTGAAGAGCGATCTCGAGCTGAATCGGATGCGGTGGGTCAAGGCGGAACAGCGCCGGACCGAACTGCGGAAGTTCTCGTTGCCGACCGATCCGGCCGTCGCGCGGACCGCGTACAAGGACTGGCTCCAGGAGACGTCGAACAAGGCGTTCGGCGAAGGGAACGCGACGGTCAAGCACCAGAACGACGTCGCTCGAAAGCACAAGGAGTTCGACGTCTACTGGCGGAGCGACTTCAACGTCTCGACTCGCGCCACGCTCGATCAGCTGATGAACTTTCTGGACAGCTTCGAGCAGCTCGATTGCCTGCACCGGATCGATCGTCTGACGATCCAGCCGATCGTCGACATCCAGAAGCAGGAACCGACCAAGCTCCTGACGCTGAAGATCGACATCTCGGCGATCGCGGTCGCCGGAGCTGACGTGCGCGAGAACCTGCGCGATCCGGTCGAGACGGCCGAGATCGACCTGGTCGGAGTCGATGCCGAAACTCGCCAGGCGTGGCGCGATCGGATCCTGCGCCGCAACGTCTTCGGTCTGCCGAACAACGCCCCGCAGCTGACGCGAGCCGGGACGCGGCGATTCAAGGTCGGCGATCGGATGGAACTGCCGATCACCGCTCGCGATGCCGACGAGGCCGACAAGCTGACCTTCGAACTGATCGATCCGCCGATGACCGGCGTGACGCTCGAGACGGACGGGCGAGGAAACTCGGCTCGACTGATCCTTCCCGATGATCTGGCGATCGGTTCGTACAAGTTCACGGTGGCCGTCAGCGACGACGGACTCCCGCCGAAGACCGATCGTCAGGAGTTCTCGATCGAGGTCGAGGAGGCTCCTGCGCCCGAGCCGGAGCGGGAACCGGAGGCACCGTTCGATCCGTCGGTCGCCACGTTCGTCACCGGCGTCGTGAAGGATCGCGACGGCGTTCGGCAGGTCTTCATCGACATCAAGCCGCTCGGCGAAACGTTGCGGCTGGGCGAGGGGGAGACGTTCGAGGTCGGGACCGTCAAGGGCCGAGTCGTGTCGCTCGAGAACGGTCGCGCGACTCTCGAGATCGACGGCGAAGTACGGACCTTCCGTCCGGGACAGCCGCTGATCGACTCGCGCCGAGCACCGAGCACTCCGAACTCCGATTCGTCGCGCTCCTCGACTCGGCGGCGCTAGCGTTGTGGTTCGCATGTCAAACCCGTGACCCCGAAAACTCCGTGTCTCCCAGCCCGTAGCGCCAAGCGCAGGGGTCCTCCGTGCCTCCCAGCCCGCCGCGTCAGCAAGGGGACTCCGCGCCTCCCAGCCCGCCGCGTCAGCAAGGGGACTCCGTGCCTCCCAGCCCGCCGCGTCAGCAAGGGAACTCCGTGCCCCCCAGCCCGTAGCGCCAAGCGCAGGGGTCCTCCGTGCCCGCCCTCTGTGACTCGCTTCGGAAATAAGGACGACCGTCGCGACGACATCATTCCCACGGCGAGAGCTCGCTGAATGGCGTCGCGGCCGCCGAGGCCGATCCCGGCGCTTCGTCTCAGGCGGGTCGGGTCGGTCCGGACGCGCAGCGACGACGTTGGCCCGCGTCGTCCGCGACGCGCGGCCGTGCGACAGCGCGGAGCCCGAAAGCAGCGCAGCGAGTTCGGAATCGGATCGCACACCCTCGGCTCGGGACGAGCCGGGGCTACGCAATCGCGTCGCGGCCGCCGAGGCCGATCCCGGCGCTTCGTTTCAGGCGGGTCGGGTCGGTTCGGGCGCGCAGCGACGACGTTGGCCCGCGTCGTCCCCGACGCGCGGCCGTGCGACAGCGGGGAGCCCGAAAGCAGCGCAGCGAGTTCGGAATCGGATCGCATACCCTCGGCTCGGGACGAGCCGGGGCTACGCAAGGGCGTCGCGACCGATAGCGCCGATCCCAGCGCTTCGCTTCAGGCGGGTCGGGGCGGTTCGGACGCGCAGCGACGACGTTGGCCCGCGTCGTCCCCGACGCGCGGCCGTGCGACAGCG
>CAZZBI010000010.1:15944-17220 GCA_964652385.1 uncultured Pirellulaceae bacterium
CAGCGAGTTCGGAATCGGATCGCACACCCTCGGCTCGGGACGAGCCGGGGCTACGTAATGGCGTCGCGGCCGATGGGGCAGATCCCGGCGCTCCGCTTCGGGCTGGTCGCGACTTCCGGCCCCTCGTCGCCACGTCTGACGACTTTCCGGCGGCCGTTCTCTACAATCGACGCAGGACACGGATCGGTCCGTCCCCCTCCGTCGTCGTTCGGTTGATGCTCGCTCGCTTCCGTTCCGTCAAGGAACTTCGCTCATGTCGATTTCTCCGATCCGTCTGCGGATCGTGTTGCCGGCGCTCTGCTCTCTGGTCGCGACGCTCGGATGCGGCGGAACGGAGGGAGAGGTGGCCGACGGCGCGTCGAAGTATCGTCCTCGCGCCGCCGAGTCGAACGAGCCGGACCGAACCGGGGGCGCCACGGGAACGAACTCCGCGACGGACTCCGGATCGACCGACTCCGCCGGCGACGGATCGACCGGCGGCGCTCGAACGGGCGGCGCAACGACGCCGCGGAGCGAAGCCGCGGGGGGCGGCTCCGTGGGGGACGGCTCGTCGGGGGGCTCCGCCCTGAGCGGCAATTCTGGCGGTGTCTCGGGGGGAGCGGCGAGCTCCTCCACCGCCGACTCGCCCGGTTCGGCCGGCGCGTCGGGAAGCACGTTGATCCTCCCTCCTGCCGTTTCGGGCGCGACGCTCGATGCCGAGCAGTACGAGATTCCCGAAGGGGATACCAACACGCTGCTCGCGTTCCTGCGCCGGATGGATGCGCGTGCCCGCTCCGCCGTCACGGTCGAGGAGCAGGTGAAGATCCAGGAGGTGATGCTCGCCGCGTTCGATCGGGCGCTCGTGCCGGGGCTCGACGAGACGCTCCGCGTACAGATGACTCAGCAGAAGGCGGGCTTGCTGCGCGGCTTGGCGAGCGTGGCACCGGATCGTCATGAGGCGACCTATCTGACGCTGCTCGAACAGCTGCGAAGCGATCCGAACCCGCAGGTCGCGCTCTTTGCCGTCGCCGGTTCGATCGAGTTCCGCTTGGTGCAGTTCCGCCGCCAGCCCGACGACACGACGTTCGAGGCGTTGGAGCGCGAGATGCTCGCCCTCGTGCGGACTCCCGGCATCGGTGCCGACATCGTTCAGCCGATCCAGATGATCGTGCAGGACATGTTCCAGATCGGCGAACGCGAACGAGGGCGGCGCTTGCTGTCGACCCTGGCACCGGTCCTGATCGACAGCCGCAACGAGGATCTTCGGAGCGTCGGGAACGCCTTTCTCGATCAGCTC
>CAZZBI010000010.1:17230-32558 GCA_964652385.1 uncultured Pirellulaceae bacterium
GTCGAACTGACCGGCCAGCTCCTGTCCGAGCGGAAGCCGACTCCGTTTCTGGTCGAGGCCGCGCTCGATGCGGCGCTCGTCTGTGAAGTGACGCATCGCTACGAACAGGCGCAGGCGATCTACGCGATGGTCGAGCGACTGGCCGCAGCCACCGACGACACGCTCGCTCAGACGATGGCCGGCAATGCGGCTCGCAAGGCCGAGGTGCGACTGAACCTGATCGGCAAGCCGCTGCCGTTGACCGGCAAGCTGATTTCGGGCGGGGACTTCGACTGGTCGCGTTATCGCGGCAAGGTAGTCCTCGTCGCCTTCTGGGCGTCCTCGTGGGGGAACTCGCTCGGCGAGTTCACGACGATGGTCGATCTGCACCAGAAGTATCGCGACCTCGGCTTCGAAGTGGTCGGCGTCAACGTCGACGATAACGTCGTCGTGGCGCGACAGCTTCTCCGTAACAACCCGGTCACCTGGGAGAATGTCGTCACCGACAATCCGGATCGAGTCGGGCTCGATTCGCCGATGGCTCAACAGGTCGGTCTCGCGGCCGCTCCCTTCAATCTTCTGGTCGACCGCGACGGCAACGTCGTCGAGATGCATCTGTACCGCTTTCGCGACGAGCTCGAGCGTCGCGTCGGAACGCTGTTGGGAGTCGACCCGTCGCTGCTCCCGCCGGATCCGGGGCCGCCGGGGGCGCAGCCGGCCGGCGCTGCGCCGGGCGAGGCGCCTGCGGACGGCGCGCCGACCGAAGCCGCTCCCGGAACCGACGATGGGATGAGTCGTCGACTTCCCGCCGATCCCCCTCGCCCCGAAACGGGCGGCTGGCATTGGATCTCGGCGCCGGTCGCGACCGGCATCGGCCAGGAAGAAGAGACCGAAGCGGACCAGGAGGACGAAGCGAATCCGTACCTCGCCCCGGCCGATGCCTCGACCGACGATCTCGTCGATTTCCTGCTCGATCTCGAGGACAAGCCTCGTTCGTTGCTGAACCGCCGCGGCTTGGTCGATGCCGTCGTCGATGCGGCCGATCGAATCCTGGCCGACGCGGCGGCTCGGCCCGCTCATCGACGGATCGCGGCGCTCGAGAAGCTCGGGGCGCTGCATCGGGCGGCGATCGACGATGCCGAGCAGCAGGAGCGTCTGGTGGCGGCGCTGGACTCGGTCGCTGCCGTCGACGATCCGAAGGTGATCGACGAAGTGGCGTTTCTGCGACTGGAAGACGAAACGCTGGCGGCCGACGAATCGCTCGATCCCGCGGCGCGACTCGCGTTGCTCGAGAAGCTGAAGGGCTTCTTCACCGAGCGGAAGCTCGAGACGCGTCATCTGCGACTCGCCTCGGCGTCGATCGCGGTCGTCAACGATCTCTTCGGCGACGATCCCAAGCAGGTCGCGGCCGACCGCGAAGTCTGGTTCGCGGCGTTCGGCGAGCTGTTCGCCCAGTCGAAGGATCGCCAGCTGGTCGCTTACGGCAAGCGGATTGCCTCGGACGGAACGGCGGGGGGCGCGGCTGCGGCCGGTCCTGCGGTCGGGACTCCGATCGAGATCGCCGGAACGACTCATGACGGCTTGCCGTTCGATCCGGCGCCGTATCGCGGCAAGGTCGTCGTCGTCGACTTCTGGGCGACCTGGTGCGGCCCGTGTCGCAAGGAACTGCCGAACGTCCTGCAGACGCATGCCGAGCTGGCCGAGCGCGGCTTCGACGTCATCGGCGTCAGCATCGATCAGGATGCCGAAGCGCTGACGAACTTTCTGGCCGAAGAGCCGCTCCCCTGGGTCACGCTCTCCGGAGCCGCGGCGCAGCAGACCGCTCAGACGCTCGGCGTGCGTGCGATCCCGACGATGATGCTGCTCGATCGCGAAGGCAAGCTCGTCGCGACCGCGCACCGGATCGGCGAGCTGCGCGCCGAGATCGATCGTCTGCTGTCCGAGTGAACCGCCTGGCGATTACGACCGGGGAACGCCGATGATTTCGCCGGAATTGACGAGCGACGGGAAGTGGTCGCGCGGCCGAGTCCGACTCGCTTGGTTCCTCTTGTCGCTCTACGCGGTGCTGTTGCTGGGAGACATCGCCTACGCGATTCGCGCGGATCGAGGGATCGTGGCGCTCGAGTCGACCTGGACGTTCGATGCCGACGGGGTGCGAGCCGACTGTCTCGCGCGGACGACGGGCGAGGGGACGACGGCGCTGCTTTTGGTGCACGGCTTCAACGATTCTCCGCGCACCTGGGATCGGATGACGCCGGAACTCGTCGCACGAGGCTATCTCTGCCGCGCGATGCGACTGCCGGGGTTCGCCGAGCGGCATTCGCAATACGGACGCCCGACCACCGACGAATGGCTCGCCGAGATCCGCCGCGAGATCGATCGTCTCCGCGAGTCGGGACATCGCGTCGTGCTGGTCGGTCACTCGCTGGGAGGCGCCCTGTCGCTGCGGACGGCGCTCGATGCCGGCGATCGTCTGGAGGGAGTCGTGTTGGTCGCGCCGGCGATCGACGTTTCCGAGACGCGCAGTCCGGTGCTGCCGATCCGGACGTGGCAGAAGATCGCCGAGTCGATCCTGGTTTTCGTACCGGCGACCGCCAGTCCGTTCGGCGTCGAGACGAAGGATCCGGATGATGAGCCGTATCCGTATCGGACTCCGTTCACCCCTCGTCGCGTCATCGCTCAGACGATCGGCCTGATCGATCGCAACGCCGCCGACTCGGACAAGCTGAACGTGCCGCTGCTGGTCGCCGTCGTGCCGGATGATGTCGTCGTCGATCCGGTCGCGACCGAACGCTGGTACGAACGGGTCGAGGCGCCTCGCAAGGTGCGGTTCGAGGCGAATCGATCGGCACATCCGCTGCCGCGCGATCTCGACGCCCCGGAACTCTGCCGCGCGATCGACGAGTTCGTGCGGTCGCTGGAGTGACCGACTTCGGCTCTACCGTGGCCCCGGGGACTCCGTGCCCGAGGTCGGGTTGATGCGGATACCGTTTACGCCTCGGAGCGTTTTCAGCAGCGCATCGAAGCCTTGCCTCGGCCTCGGAGAGGCCGGGCCTACGATCGATTCGGTGCGACCGGGGTCGGTCGCACGACGACAACGCGGTGCGACCGGGGTCGGTCGCACTACGACAACGCGGTGCGACCGGGGTCGGTCGCACTACGACAACGCGGTGCGACCGGGGTCGGTCGCACTACGTCGATTCGGTCGCACGACGTTGATCACTCTTCCCCGCGCGGCGCGACCGTGACTCGAACTTCGGCGCTGAACAGGCCGGTCGGGTCGCCGCGCTCTTCGAGCGTCTTGGCCAGCGTGCCGATGGTCCGCTCCACCCTTCCCTCGAACAGGACCTGCTCCCCTTCGAGCACCTTGATCGGGGCATCGAGGTCGATCATCGAATCGTCCAGGCGGATCGTCAGTTCGAGCCCCTTGCTCGCTCGCTCGACGACGAAGGTCGAGCCGTCGCGGCGGACGTCGACCAGCGTCCGATCGGCTCCCGATTCGGCCGACATCGCCAGCCAGTAGAAACGGGTGCCGATCACGTCATCCTGCTTCCAGACGACTCGATCGGGGCGCAGGTTGCGGACCTGCTGAGCCATCCACGGCAGCGCTTCGGCATCCTCGCGATCCATCCAGTGCCCCTTGTCCGGATAGATCACCGTCCGATGCGGGTAGCCCCCTTGGTCCGCGGCCGCCAGTTCGTCGAGCGCCTTGCCCCACTGCTCCGCGATCTTGTTCCGGTCGTAGGCCGAGTCGCGGCCGCCGCAGTAGATGGCGAACGGAAGATTCCGCAGCCCCAGCGGCGACGTCTCGTTCGGATGCCCGGCCATCATCGCCGCGGCGGCGAAGCGATCGGCCATGCGCGGCGCGAGCTGATAGACCCCATCACCGCCGGCCGAATAGCCCATCAGATAGACCCGATTCGGATCGACACCTTCGACGACGATCAGATCGGCGATCAGACGATCGAACAGCGGATCGATGTGCCCCTGGTGCCACAGGTCCCAGGTGTTCCCCGGAGCCCGCGGCGCCAGGTAGACCCCTTCGGCCGGCTCGTACAGTCGCTTCTGGTTCTCCCACTGACCGTCGTTGACCCGCGCCGGAGCTCCCCCTCCGCCGTGCATCGACAGGAACAGACTCCGCCCTGTTGCGGTCGGTTCGCCGAACTTGCGGTAGGCGAACTTCATCGTCACGCCGTCGACCGTCAGCTCGCCGCTCGCGAGACCGTCGGGGAGTGCGGCGCGTCGCCGAGCCGCATGGTCGTCGATCAGCAGTTTCGCGGCGGCTTCCGCCTGAGTGCGATCGAGCGGGACGGCCGCGAACGGCTGATCGGCCAGCGGGGCTCGCTTCGCCTCGGGCTCGGCCAGCCAGCCCCTCAGGTCGCGCAGCGCACCGTCACCGTCGTCGCTCGCCCGCAGCGCGGACCCTCCGATCGGACCCGACGATACCACGCACAGACAGGCCGCGACGGCCAGGCAGATCGATCGACGCATGAGCGGTCTCGCGCAAGAATCGGACACGAATCGGCCGACTCGGGCGGACAGCGGCTCCGATCGGCTCGGCCGACCATCGTGATCGCTTCAGCCGAGTTCCGCCAGAGCCTGTTCGACGGTGCGGAGCTGATCGCGAAGCTGTTCCAGTTGTTCCCGTTCGCGCTGCACGACATCGGCCGGCGCTCGCGCGACGAAGCTCTCGTTGCCGAGCTTCTGTTCCTTGCCGCGAACGAATCCTTCCAGTCGCTCGCGCTCCTTCCCCAACCGTTCCCGCTCCGCCCCCTCGTCGATGAAGTCCTTCAGGTCGACGAAGAGTTCGATTCCCGGCAAGGCGCCGGTCGCGTTCGGCTTGGGAATGTCGACGACCGGCCCCCAGCCGCGGCAGGTGGCTCGCGCCATCGACGCGAAATACGGAGCCATCGGCGCGAGCAGTTCCGCCGTTTCGGCATCGCATCGAGCCGTGAACTCGATGTCTGCTCGCGGCGGCAGATTCCGGACGCTCCGGATCTCGCGCAGCTGACCGAGCACCGCCAGGAACCTCGCGAATCGACTCTCGGTCAGCTCGTCCCGATGCGTCGGATCGACTTCGGGCCAGGCCGCGATCATCACGCATTCGCTGGCCCGGGTCGGAACCAGTCCGCGGACCGGCGCCCACTGACTCAATCGCTGCCAGATCTCTTCCGTCAGGAACGGCTTGATCGGATGCAGCAGTCGCAACAGCGTGTCGAGCACATGCGCCATGACGCGCTGTGCGACGGGGCGCGACGCCGGATCGGCGAAACGATCCTTCAGGATCTCGACGTAGCAGCTGCAGAAGTCGTCCCACGCGAACTCGTAGAGGGCCCGAGCGGCGTCACCGTAGGCGAAGCGTTCGAGCGCCGCGGTCACCGTCTCGGTCACCGCCGCGGCGCGCGACAGGATCCAGCGATCTTCGAGCGGCAGCGAGGCGACGTCGACCGCCGCCGGCTCGAATCCCTCCAGGTTCAGGATCGCGAACCGAGCGGCATTCCAGAGCTTGTTGGTGAAGTTGCGAGCCACCTCGAACCGCTCGCTGAGCACCAGTCCTCGCGTCAGCCCTCGATCGGCGTCGCTGCGCGCCCACTGCGTGCCGAACGGTTGGCGGCACTTCGGGCATTCGATCCGCGGGAGCTCGCGGTTCTTTTTGGTCTGTTCGATCGAGGCCTGACAGTGCGGGCACTCGAACGTCACCGGCATCCGGACATCCTGCGTTTCGGTCGTCAGGTAGGCCAAGCCGTAGCGGAGCGCATCGGCGCCGAACTTGTCGATGACGTCCAGCGGGTCGATGCCGTTCCCCTTGCTCTTGCTCATCGTCTCGCCGAAGCCGTCGAGGATCTTCGGATGGATGAAGACGTCTCGGAACGGCACCTCGCCGACGTTGTTCAGCCCCATCAGCACCATCCGCGCGACCCACAGCGTGATGATGTCGCGACTGGTGATCAGCACGCTGGTCGGATAGAAGCGAGCCAACTCGGCCGTCGCTTCGGGCCAGCCGAGCGTCGAATGAGGCCAGAGCGCCGAGCTGAACCAGGTATCGAGCACGTCGTCGGCTCGGACGAAGCCGGCATGCTCGAGCAGGGCGACCGCCGGCGAGTCTTCGTCGCGCACGCAGACATGCACCACCTGTCGCGCCGCGTCCTCGCTCGCTTCGGACTGCACCGCGATCCCCGGCAGGCCGTCGAGCACGCGAACGATCTCTTCGCGAGCCGCCGCGGCCTGTTCGCGCGCCAGATCGTCGCTCCAGGTCCGACTCCAGACCGGAATCCGGTGCCCCCACCAGAGCTGCCGACTGACGGGCCAATCGCGCTTCTCGCCGAGCCAGTCGAGATACCCCTTGGCGTAGCGCGGCGGATGGATCGTCACGCGTCCGTCGGTCACCGCATCCATCGCGCTCTGCGCCAGCGAGTCCATCCGGACGAACCACTGGTCCGCCAAGTACGGTTCGATCGGCGTCTTGGAACGGTCCGAGTGAGGCAGCTCGATCTCGCGATCCTCGACCCGCTCCAGCAGACCGGCCGCTTCGACATCCGCGACGACTCGCTTTCGCGCGTCGCGGATCGAGAGCCCTTCGTACGGCCCGGCGGCCGCGTTGAGCGTTCCGTCGGGGTTCAGGAGGTTGATCATCGGCAGCTGTTGGCGCTTGCCGACCTCGTAGTCGTTCGGGTCGTGAGCGGGCGTGATCTTGACGCAGCCGCTCCCGAGTTCCGGCTTGGCCCAGACGTCGGCGACCAGCGGAATCGCGCGATCGAGCAGCGGGAGTCGGACCTGCCGGCCGTCGCGAGCCATTCGCGCGAGCGTTTCGAGTTGCGGCAGCATGGCGGTGCGCCGCTCGGCGAGCGAATCGAGTTCCAGCCGCAGTGCCGCGCGATCCTTTTCGTTGCTCTTGGCCAGCCGCTCTTCCAGTTCGGCTCGGACCGCCTCGAACGCCGCGGCCGGATCGGGATGGACGGCGACCGCCGTATCGCCGAGCAGCGTCTCGGGGCGAGTCGTGGCGACGATCACCTCGGTCGGCTCGCCCGGGCGCGGATCGATCACCGGATAGCGCAGGTGCCAGAAGTGCCCCTTCACCGTCTCCTGAAAGACCTCGTCGTCGCTGACGGCGGTCTGCAGGAAGGTGTCCCAGTTGACCAGCCGCTTGCCGCGATAGATCAGCTCCTTGGCGAACAGATCGAAGAAGGTCGCGCGGACCGCGCGGGCACAGGTCTCGTCGAGCGTGAACCGAGTCCGCTCCCAGTCGCAACTCGCCCCCATCCGCGCCAGCTGACCGAGAATCCGCTTCTCGTATTCGTCCTTCCAGCGCCAGATCCGCTCGACCAACGCCTCGCGCCCCAGATCGTGGCGCGTCTTTCCTTCCTCCTCCTTCAGACGCTTCTCGACGACTGCCTGAGTCGCGATCCCCGCATGATCGGTCCCCGGCATCCAGAGCGTCTCGTAGCCCTGCATCCGACGGAAGCGGATCAGGATGTCCTGGAGCGAGTTGTTGAGGGCGTGCCCCAGGTGGAGCGCTCCGGTCACGTTCGGCGGCGGAATGACGATGGTGAACGGAGGCTTCGAGCTGGTCGGATCCGCATGGAACCAGCCGTGCTCCTGCCAGAACCGGTAGAGTCGCGGCTGCGCCTCGGCGAAGTCGAATCGATTCGGATAGTCGTCGGCGGACGGATTCATGCGGGCGGTTCCGGAATGTCGGCAGGAAAGCCGGTAGCGAGCGGGAGTGGACGCGAGAGTCGCGGCCGTGACGGCGACGAACCCTCGAAACGAGCGGCGCCGTGCATCGTCCGGCGCCGCCGTTCGAGTCGTCTGCGGGTCAGCTCTTCCCCGCGGCGGCGGCGTCTTCGTCCTTATGGAGCTTGTATTCGATGGCGTCGACCAGTGCCAGCCAGCTCGCCTCGATGATGTTTTCGCTGACGCCGATCGTTCCCCACAGATCGTGCTCGTCGGCGCTTTCGATCGAGACGCGGATGCGGGCGGCGGTCCCCGCTTCGCTGTTCACGACGCGCACCTTGTAGTCGACCAGACGCATCGAGCGGAGTTTCGGAAAGAGATCGCCGAGCGCCTTGCGCAGCGCGCCGTCGAGCGCATTGACCGGGCCGTCCCCCTCCGACACCTCGTGCCGAACGCTGTCGCCGACCTGCACCTTGACGGTCCCTTCGGTGACGACCGAACCGTCTTCGTGCGAGCCGACTTCGACGTGGTACTTCAGCCGCCGGAAGTGCGGACGGAACGAGCCGGCGCAGCGGCGCACCAGCAGATCGAAACTCGCCTCCGCCGCCTCGAACTGGTAGCCGCGATTCTCGAGCTTCACCACCTCGTCGAGAATCCGTTCCTGAACGGCTCGATCCTGATCCAGGCGGAATTTCGCCGTCGCGCTGGCGATGTTCGATCGCCCCGAAAGCTCGCTGACCAGAATCCGCCGCTCGTTGCCGACCTTTTCCGGAGCGATGTGCTCGTAGGTGTCGGCGGCTCGCGCGACGGCGTGGACGTGCATCCCTCCCTTGTGCGCAAAGGCGCTCTGACCGACGAACGGCTGGCCGGGGCGCAGATTGAAGTTCGCCGTCTCGTAGACGAACCGCGACAGTTCGGTCAGATGCTCGAGCGATCCTTCGCGCAGGACTCGGTAGCCCTGCTTCTTCAGCGCCAGGTTCGCGATGATCGAGATCAGGTCGGCGTTGCCGCAGCGTTCGCCGATCCCGTTGATCGTCCCCTGCACCTGCACCGCACCGGCGTCGACGGCGGCGAGCGAGTTGGCGACCGCCAGTTCGCAGTCGTTGTGGCAATGAATGCCGACTCCGACTCGGGTCTCGGCGAGCGCGGCCTGAGCCTGGCCGAGAATGCGGGTCAGCTCGTCGGGGAGCGTGCCGCCGTTGGTGTCGCAGCAGACGATCAGTTCGGCGCCGGCCGACGCCGCCGCGCGGATCGTGCTCGCCGCGTAGGTCGGGTTGGCTCGCCAACCGTCGAAGAAGTGTTCGGCGTCGTAGAAGACGCGTCGCCCCTGAGACACCAGATACTCGATCGTCTCGGCGATCATCGCGACGTTCTCGTCGAGCGAGACGCGGAGGACCTCCAGGACGTGGTAGTCCCAGGTCTTGCCGACGATCGTGCACGCCGCCGTCTCGGCTCGCAGCAGCGCCTGCATGCCGGGATCCTCGGCCGGACTCATGCCGCGCCGCCGAGTCATGCCGAAGGCGGTGACGACGGCATGCGAGAGGGATTCGCCGGCGATCTTCCGGAAGAAGTCGGCATCCTTCTCGTTGCTCAGCGGGTAGCCCCCTTCGATCACGTCGACGCCGATCTCGTCCAATCGCTTGGCGATCTGCAGCTTGTCGAACAGCGAGAAGCTGACCCCTTCTCCCTGAGCGCCGTCGCGGAGCGTCGTGTCGTAGATCTGGATCGTCTTCATCGCGTCACGGAATCCTGAGCGAAAGGGGCGCGGCGAGCGGCGAGGTGGATCGCGCGGGCCGCGGGGAGACGTCGTTCGGTCCCGGAACGAAAAGACCCCGGGAACCTGCGGCGGATCCCGGGGTCGAATCGAATGCGGACGGCAGACCGTTCGCCCTACCCGGAAGCCGCCGCACCGGCGACGATCGCAATGATCGGCCGAATGACGATCCGAATCCCCGAACGATCGACCTTGCCGCACGTCCCGAGCGACCGCAACGATCCCGCATCGAACGCCGCAGGGCGTGCGAAAACGGGAGCGAAACTGGTCGGGGAGCAAGGCATCGCGGCTGGATTCGGCTGCGGAAGGGAGCAAGCAAACGCATCAGGCCATCACGATACGGAGGGGCCGGAAACCGGTCAAGGATGGCGGAGGCGTCAGCGGCGAGGAGAGGCTGGGCGAGGGGCCCGCCGCGCCTTTCAGCCCGAAGCGCCAAGCGCAGGGGTTCTCTGTGTCTCGATTCGAACACGCTGCGCCCGAGGGCGGGCCAAGGTGGCCCCGGGCTCTCCGAGCCCGAGGTCGGGTTGACTTCGCGGCCGCTCACGCCGCGAAGCGATATCGGCAGCGCCACGAAACCATGCCTCGGCCACGGAGTGGCCGGGCCCACGATCAGGCCGCGCGACCGGGGTCGGTCGCACTACGGTAGAGACTCGCACTGCGGTGGCGGCTCAGTTGCGACTGGGGCGGAACCGAGTCGCTCCCAGACGCGAGCCGGGCTCGCGAGGCTCCTCGTCCCCTTCGTCGTCGCTCGCTTCCGCCTCGACCTCGTCCTCCTCATCCTCGTCCGACGACTCCTCCTCGTCCGACGCTTCTTCTTCCTCGTCGTACTCCTCTTCTTCGTCCGACGCTTCGTCCTCGTCGTCCGCTTCGTCGACCGTCTCCTCGGGCAGCTCTTCCTCTTCCGAGTCCTCGTCGGCGAACGCGTCGGTCTCGTCGTCTTCCTCGTCTTCCGCTTCCTCGGCCTCCATCACGATCCGATTGCGTTTCGCCGCCGCATTACCGGACGCCGCAGATCCGCCGCTCCCCGAACTCGTGGTCGCCGGAGCCGGTGCGTCTCCGCCGGCCGCCTGCATCCGTTCCCATTCGTCGAGGGTGAGCAGGATCTCGCGGGCCTGCGAGCCGTTGTAGGGACCGACGATGCCGTCTTCGCACATGAAGTCGATCAGTCGCGCCGCTCGGCCGTAGCCGATGCCGAGCGTGCGCTGCAGCAGCGAGACGCTGCCGCGCTGTTCGCGGACGATGCAATCGATCGCCGATTCGTACAGCTCGTCCCGCTTCTTGAAGCGGTCGGTTCCGGTCGTCTCTTCCCCCGGCTTCTCGACCTTCAGGTTGACCAGTTCGTGGACGAAATTCTGGCCGTGCTTCGACACCGACTCGGTGATCGATTCGATCTCGTCGTCGCTCAGGTACGTCCCCTGCCCTCGCAACAGCGTGCTCGTCCCCGGCCACAGGAAGAGCATGTCGCCGTTGCCCAGCAGCTTGTCGGCTCCCATCTCGTCGAGCACGACGCGGCTGTCGGTCCGGCTCGCGACCTGGAACGCCAGTCGAGCCGGCAGGTTCGACTTGATCAGACCGGTGATGACGTCGACCGTCGGCTTCTGCGTGGCGAGGATCAGGTGGATACCGACCGCTCGGCTCTTCTGCGCCAGACGGATGATGTGCTGCTCGACCTCCTTGCCGGCGGTCATCATCAGGTCGGCCATCTCGTCGGCGACGATGACGATGAACGGTAGGTTGAGCGGGATCGCGGCTCGCTCTTCGGCGTTCTCGGGATCGAGTCGCTCCATCAGCTCCTCTTCGCCGAGCTGGTTGTAGCTGACGATGTGCCGCACGCCGGCTCGGGCAAGCAGCGCGTAACGCTCCTCCATCTTCTCGACCGCCCACGCCAGGATCGCCTCGGCCTTCTTCATGTCGGTCACGACCGGGTGCATCAGGTGCGGCAGCCGTCCGTAGCCGCTGAGCTCGACCATCTTGGGATCGATCATCAGCATCCGGACTTCGTCCGGGCGGCGCGTCATCAGGATCGAACTGATGATGGCATTCAGACAGACCGACTTGCCCGTACCGGTTCGACCGGCGATCAGCAGGTGCGGGAGCGACGCGAGATCGACGACCAGCGCGTTCCCCGAAACGTCCTTGCCCAGGAAGAGCGGGATCTTCATCTTCTGGACGTTCGACTGCGATTCCTCCATCACTTCGCGTAGCCGGACGATCTGGCGCGTCTCGTTCGGCACCTCGATGCCGACGGTGTTCTTGCCCGGGATCGGCGCGACGATCCGGACGCTCGGCACGCGCAGCGCGATCGCCAGATCGTCGGCCAGGCCGGTGATCTTGCTCAGACGCAGACCGGCTTCCAGCTGGATCTCGTACTGCGCGATGACGGGGCCCGTTTCGATCTCGACCACCTTGACGTTGAAGCCGAACTCGGCGAAGCACTTTTCGATCTGCTTCGCCTTGCGTCGCACTTCGACTTCCTGCGTGTCGTAGCTGATCTCCTCGCGCGGGAGCAGAAGTTCGATGTCGGGAAGGGAGTAGTCGTCGATGCCGTCGACGCGGGCCGCCTGGTCGAGCTGCGCCAGGATTTCGTCCGAGACCGCCGCCTCTTCCTTCTTCTTCCCCTTGCCGCCGACCTTGAACGCCGGCTCCTTCGCGCCGCTCGCCTTCTTGCCGGCAGCGCGTTCGGTCCCCTTGCGGACCGTCGGGCCGGCGACCGGAGGGGCTTCGTCTTCGGTCGCCTCTTCCTCGTCCGAATCGACGTCGTCCGAGGCTTCCGCCGAGTCGTCGGTCTCGTCGTCGTCGGCCTCTTCCTCGTCCGCTGCTTCCTCGTCGTCGTCGCTCGACGCCCCCGGCGATTCCCCTCGCTCCCACGCGGCGATCGCATCGCTGAGATCGTCCCGACCGCCGCTCTTGCCGGCCGGACTCGCGGCGCGTCCCGAAATGCGGACCGACGGACCGGACGAGGTGCCCGAGAGCGATGCGGTCCCCTCGGCGTCCTCCTCGGTCGTCTCGTCGTCCGCCGAACGGGAGCGGCGCAGGCGATGCTTCAGGAGGGTGCCGGCAGCGGGAGCGGCAATCGCGGCGACTCCGAACGCACGCGAAGCACTCCAGCGGGCGAAGCGGATCAGCTCATAATCGGTCAGCAACAGCAGGCCGCAGATCGAGACGCTGGCGGCGAGCACGACGGCGCCGAGCGTCGCGAAATGCATCCGCAGCGCGCCGCTGCCGAGCGCGCCGAGGTAGCCGCCCGAGCCGATGATCGGGCCGGGAGACCACTCGGGAATCAGCAGTCCGAGCAGCGTCGCCGAACCGAGCAGCGTGACGAGAAAGCCGATGGCGCGGAGCCAAGGAGAATCGATCGGGTGGCGGCGAAGGAGCGCGACGTCGGCCGCGGCGAGGACCAGCAGCCCCAGATAAGCGGCATAGCCGAAGCCGCTGAAACAGGCGTCCGCCAACCAGGCTCCCCAACGCCCGCAGGCGTTCTCGGGAGCGGCGTTGAGCGGCGAGACGAGCGGATCCGAGACGTGGAGCCACCCGAGCGGTTCGAGCGGCGGGACGACCGGATCGGCCGGATCGTAGCTCAGCAGCGAGAGACCGAGAAACAGGACGACTCCGAACAGACCGATCGCGATCAGGTCCTGCTTGAGGTCGCGCTGTTCGAGCATGGGACTCACCGACGACGTCGGGCCGGCCTACGAGCGGGGCCGGCGTTCCGCGGGCGAGTCCATGCCCGTGACGCTCCTTCGTGGCGGATCGGCGGCCGTCCGTTTCGGCCGAAGCCCGATCCGGCTCCCCGAACTCGCAACGAACCCGTCGCTGCGCACAGGGAGGCAGAGGATCCTCCGGGATCCGGCAGGTAACATCGGACCGGCGCCGCACCGTAAATCACCTCGGTATCCCGATCGCCGCACCGCTTACGTCAGCCGTACGACCCGACTCGAACGACAAGCTTCGCGTCACGAAGCCCGGCGCTTGGCTTCCGGGCCGGATGATCGTTACGATGCGATTCGGACCCTCGCCCCGCTTGCGCGACTCGGAAAGAGAAGGACCAAGCGATGACTCGGACGATCTCTCGGGCCCTGGCCGACCGCTCGGCGAGCCGGATCGGAGCGAAATTCATCGGCGAAACGAGATGGATCGGCGGTGCGATCGCCGTCGCGCTCTTGCTGCTGCCGACTCCGGGTGCTTCCGCTCAGGTCGTCCAGTTGCCGACGTTCCGAAGTTTCGGCATCGGGACGACCGTGCTCGTGCCGGATGGAGGGACGGCGCTGATCGGCGGCTCGCGCAGCGGTGCGATCGGCAGCGTATCGCGAGGGGTACCGGGGCTCGGGCGGATTCCCGGCGCGGGACGACTGTTCCGCAATCAGGCGACCGGCGGCAGCTTCGGCGTGTCGACGATGACGGTGACGGCGACGATCATCGACACCGAGGAGCTCGATCGGATGCTGTTGGCCGAGGCGGCGGCGGAACGGGCCGAGCGGGCACGGCGCGATCGTGCCAACGGGATCACGGTGCTCGACGACGATCAGCAGCGCCGCGCCGACTTTCTGAATCGCCACATGGGGCGAAACAAGGCGAAACGCTAGCGTTTCGCGGGGGCGACCTGATTATCGGCACGCTCACAAGTAGGCCCGCGTCGTCCCCGACGCGCGGCCGAGCGACGACGATCGCGGCAGAAGCGACGCCGCGCCCCGCTCCGTGCCCCCCGTCCCGCCGCGTCAGCACGGGGTTCTTCTCCGTGCCCCCCGTCCCGCCGCGTCATCAACGGCATCGCCTCCTCGTAGGCCCGCGTCGTCCCCGACGCGCGGCCGAGCGACAGCGCGAGTTCGAGACGATTCCGTGTCGGACCAGCGGCGCCTCGGCCGTTCCTCGGCTCGGGCAGGAGCCGGAGCGCCGAGGCATCCTCGACCCCTCGCACAGCATCCCCGACCGCTTCCCCGACGATTTCTCGTCGCATCTTCGCAAATGTCGCCGGACTCCCTTGACGGATCGGCGCTCGATCGGCATCATACGCCGCTTCCCTCCGGAGTTCCGTGCAGGACTCTCTGGTGGCCCGCCCTGTCCGGTGCTCCTCGAAGCCGACATGCTTCGGACGCCCCTCACGGTCGGGCTCGGTCGAGCCGCTCGTTCCCGTCGATCGCATCCGGCGATCCGGAGCGGGAACGCTTCGGACTCTTTCGTGGAGTCCGGAATCCTTCGGCTCAAGCGAGGGAAGAAGCCGCGTCGCAAGGGGTCGGTGGCGTTATCGAACGACCGCACGACTCGGCGCGAGGGATCGTCGCGAATTCGCGGTGCGCCCTCCGTTGACGCGGTCCGAGGAAATTCGTACCCTGGGCGGTTTCCACCTTGGGGTTCGGGGTTCTCCGGTAGCGAACGGAACCTACGGCATTCGGAGCATCGGGCGTGGCAGCGACTCAAGAGGTCATTCGGATTCGAATGGAGGCGTATGATCACTCCATTTTGGATCAGAGTGCGCAGGAAATCGTCGACACGGCGAAGCGGACCCACTCCGAAGTGCACGGTCCGATCCCGCTGCCGACTCGGGTGGAGCGGTACACGGTCCTGAGCGGGCCGTTCATCGACAAGAAGTCGCGTCAGCAGTTCGAGGTGCGGACTCACAAGCGGCTCATCGATATCGTCCAGGCGACTGCCAAGACGATCGAGGCGCTGAACAAGCTGAGTCTGCCGGCGGGTGTCGAAATCAAGATCAAGGCGACCAATCGCTGATCGCGATCGGTCGGCTGCCTCTCTCGGATTTCCTATGCACCGGAAGCGAGTCGGGTAAGGTCGAGCGACAGCTCGACGCTCCCGGCAGCGACTCGATCCGACGCGAAACGATCAGCAAGGCGAAGCAGAGATGGTGAAGGGCATTCTTGGCCGCAAGATCGGCATGACTCAGGTCTACAC
>CAZZBI010000010.1:32568-36783 GCA_964652385.1 uncultured Pirellulaceae bacterium
GTGACGGTGATCGAGGCGGGTCCCTGCCACGTGTTGCAGATCAAGAGCAAGGATCGGGACGGCTACGAGGCGGTGCAGCTCGGGTTCGACGACAAGCCTCGTCCGAACGGCAATCGCCGTCGCGGCAGCCAGGCCTCGCGCAGCGAGCGAGGGCATGTGGCCGCCATCTCCAGCGCTCGCTCCAAGGCGCGTCAGGCGGCCGGAGTCGAGCTTCCTCCGAAGGCTGACTGCGAGCCGAAGAAGTTCATTCGCGAGTTTCGCGGCGCGGTCGATGGAGTCGCCGTCGGTCAGGTGATCGACGCCTCGGCTCTCGATGGCGTCAAGTCGGTCGACGTCACGGCGACCTGCAAGGGGCGCGGCTTCGCCGGCACGATGGTGCGACACAACTTCGCCGGTCAGCGTGCGTCGCACGGTGTGAAGAAGGTGCATCGTCACCCTGGTGGTACGAGTGCCGCGACCTTCCCCGCCCGCACGATGAAGGGGCGGAAGATGGCCGGTCAGCTCGGCAACGTGCAGGTCACGACTCGCAATCTGCAGCTCGTCCGCGTCGACGCGGAGAACGCGTTGCTGCTGGTTCGCGGAGCGGTTCCGGGGCCGGTCGGCGGCTACGTGATCGTGCGGGAAACGAACAAGGTCGGTTGATTCGGTCGGCGAGCCTTGTGGTGACGAGGCGAGCGAGCGGGGGTCCGCCGAGGCGGATCCGTTGCGGCACGCGTGAAGAGGGATGGGCAAGACGATGGTGAGCCTTCCGGTCTACGACAAGTCGGGCAAGGAGGTGGGGAAGTATGAGATCGACCCCGCCGAGATCGCGCCGAAGATCAATCGGCAGATGCTGCACGACGTCGTCGTGATGTACCAGGCCAATCAGCGCCTCGGGACGCACAAGACCAAGACCCGCGGCGAAGTCCGCGGTTCGACCAAGAAGCTGTACCGGCAGAAGGGGACGGGTAACGCCCGCGTCGGTTCGAAGAAGAGCGGTACGCGGCGAGGGGGTGGTCACATCCACGCCAAGCACCCGCTCGACTACTCGTACCGGATGCCCAAGAAGATGGTCAAGGCGGCGACTCGCATGGCGATCGCCGGCAAGATCGCCGACCAGGAAGTGGTCGTGATCGATGACCTGTCGTTCGAGGCGGTGAAGACGCGGCAGATCGCCGGGTTGCTCAAGGCGTTGTCGCTCGACGGCAAGACCGCCCTGATCGCGACCGAGAAGCTCGATCCGGTCGTGTACAAGAGTTCGCGGAACATTCCGGGAGTCGAGGTGCTGCCGGCGGCCGACCTGAACGCCCTGTCGGTCATTCGGCCTGATCGGGTGCTGGTGAGCCGAGCGGCGATGGATGCGATTCGAGCCGGTCGGGCGACCGTCGCGGTCGAGGCGTGAGCGGTCCCGGGAAACGATTGGAGCGAGGCGACGAGATGTCTCAGGACAATGCGGCTCCGGCCGAGACGAGTGCCCCGAAGCAGTTGGCCAGCCATCAGGTGCTGTTGCGCCCGCTGGTGACCGAGAAGGGGATTCATCGGGCCGAGCGGTACGGTCAGTATGCGTTCGCGATCAGCAAGCTCGCCACCAAGGACGATGTCCGACGGGCGGTCGAGGAGCTGTTCGACGTGAAGGTCGCCAAGGTGCGGACTCAGAATCGGCCCGGCAAGACTCGCCGGTTCCGTTTCCGCCAGGGGACGACCGCGAGCTGGAAGAAGGCGATCGTCAGTCTTCGTCCGGACCATCGGATCGACTTCTTCTGAGCCGACTGAAGGAAGGTCACTGCAATGGGCATTCGAATCTATCGGCCGACCTCGCCGGGGCGACGCAACGCTTCGGTCAGCGACTTCAAGGAGCTGACCAAGGGGGCGAAGCCGGAGAAGAGTCTGCTGGTTCGCGCCAAGAAGAAGGGCGGACGCAACAACCAGGGTGTGATCACCGCGCGGCATCGTGGCGGCGGTCACAAGCGGATGTATCGTCTGATCGACTTCCGTCGCGACAAGGACGGGATCGTCGCCAAGGTCGACTCGGTCCAGTACGACCCGAACCGCAGCGCCCGCATCGCGCTGTTGTTCTACGTCGACGGCGAGAAGCGCTATATCCTCTCGCCCGAAGGGCTGAAGAAGGGGGATATGGTCGAGAGCGGTGCCGAGGCCCCGCCGAAGCTCGGTAACTGCCTGCCGCTGAAGAGCATTCCGGTCGGCATGGCGATCCACAATATCGAGTTGCGTCCGGGGCGAGGCGGTTCGCTCTGTCGCAGTGCCGGTACCTTCGCGACCCTGATGGCTCGTGAAGAGGGCTGGGCGCAGCTGCAGATGCCGAGCGGCGAAATCCGACGGGTGCCGGCGACCTGCCGCGCGACGATCGGCAAGATCGGCAACTCGGAGCACTCGAGCATTCAGATCGGCAAGGCGGGACGGCATCGCTGGATGGGGATTCGTCCTTACGTCCGCGGCACCGCGATGAATCCGATCGACCATCCGCACGGTGGTGGTGAAGGACGAAACAAGGGTGGTCGCCATCCGGTCAGCCCGACCGGCAAGCCGGCCAAGGGCGGATCGACTCGTCAGCGTCGCAAGCCGTCGAACTCGGCGATCGTTCGCCGTCGACGTTCGCGTCGCTACGGCGTGCTGAAGCTGATCTGATTCCTGGGTGCGCCGGCCGAGGAGACTTGGTGGCGAGCCGGATGACGGTGGGCGAGCGGCGGCGCCGCAGTCGGTGGCAGATCGAACGGTGGCGGATCGAACGAAGACGTGCGGGGCCTCGACTAGGGACCTCCGACAGAGGACAGGAACGACATGAGTCGATCGTCGAAGAAGGGTCCGTACGTCGACCCGAAGCTGTACGCAAAGGTCGAGAAGCAGGGGGCGACCCCGAGCGAAGCGATCAAGACCTGGTCGCGCTCCTGCACGATCGTGCCGGAGTTCGTCGGCCACACCTTCATGGTCCACAACGGCAAGCAGCACGTGAAGGTGTACGTGACCGAAGACATGGTCGGACACAAGCTCGGCGAGTTCGCTCCGACCCGGACCTTCCGCGGTCACGGCGGCAAGGGCAAGAAGTAAGCGGCCGAACGGTCGAGGAGAACCAGGCATGGCATTCGTCGCCAAGCACAAGAATGCACGCATCAGCCCCCGCAAGGTCCGGCACTTGGCCGACCTGGTTCGAGGCAAGTATGCGGACGAAGCGCTCGACATCCTCCGTTACCAGCCGCATCGGGGTGCCCGAATGCTGGAAGGGGTGATCCGCAGCGCGATGGGGAATGCTCAGGATCCGGATCAGAATCCGGGTCAGTCGGTCGACGTGGGAGGCCTGTATGTGGCCGATATCCGCGTCGACGGCGGCCCGATCTTCAAGCGGATCCGTCCGCGAGCTCGCGGCATGGCGTTCCCCGTGCTGCGTCGATCGAGTCACATTTCGGTGGTGCTGGAAGAAGTCTGACGAGGCGGGAGCGGGACGCGATCGCGATCGCGGTGACCGACGGGCCGCCAGGCCGAACCCGGCAATCGAACAGGTGCAGGTGACATGGGACAGAAAGTCAATCCGGTCGGCTATCGCACGGGCGTCTTCCGCGATTGGAAGAGCCGTTGGTATGCCCCCAAGGGTGAGTTCGCGAGCCTGCTGCTGGAAGACAAGAAGATCCGGCAGTTCGTCAAGAACCACCCCAAGCGATACGCCTCGGCCGGCATCGACCGGATCGAGATCGAGCGGACTCGCGATGAGGTGAAGGTGTACCTGTTCGTGGCTCGCCCCGGACAGATCATCGGCACCAAGGGGAAGGAGATCGGGGTGCTGCAGGAAGAGCTGCAGAACCTGATCGGCCGCCGCGTCAACATGAAGATCGAGGAGATCTCGCGCCCCGAGATCTACGCACAACTCGTCTCGGAAAAGATCGCCGAACAGATCGCCAAGCGAGCCAGCTTCCGGCGAACGATGAAGCGAGCGATCGAAGAGACGATGGATGCCGGAGCCAAGGGGATCAAGATCCAGCTCGCCGGACGTCTGGGCGGTGCCGAGATGTCGCGTTGCGAGAAGGCGGGAGCCGGTTCGATTCCGCTCAGCACCCTGCGAGCGAAGATCGACTACGGCTTCACCGAGGCGATGACCCCACAGGGGCACATCGGGATTCAGGTTTGGGTCAATCAGGGAATGTACGACGGAGAGGTGAGCGATGGCGTTGATGCCCAAGCGGGTCAAGCACCGAAAGCTCCAAAGAGGACGTATAAGAGGTAACG
>CAZZBI010000011.1:0-6490 GCA_964652385.1 uncultured Pirellulaceae bacterium
CTCGTGTTCCATCCCCCGCGGCATGATCCCCTTGGCCCCTGCGGTCAGTCCCCCGAGCCATCCGGAGTCGAACGACATGGCCGATCGTCCCGTTCGCCGACGCGTCTCGCTCGCCGGCCTGCTGATCGTCCCGGCGATCCTGAGCGTGGCGGTCCCCGGCACCGGTCAGGAATCGACCGGCCGAGTTCCGGTCCCGCGCGCTGCGCGTCCGACGTTCGACCAGCGGCAGGTCCGATCCGACTGGTTCGAGAACCTCGTCGACCAGGCGCTCGTCGGGACGCGTCCCGATTCGCTCGGCCGAGTCGTCACGCTCGGCGGTGCGGGGAACGGTACCGGAAGCGGCAACCCGAGCGATTCGACCGGCCCCTCACCAGCTCCGGCCGGTTTCGACTGGAGCACGCTGATCGGCGCCGACGTGATCGAGGATCAGGTCAAGCAGGTCAAGCTCTCGACCGACGCCAACGTGACGACTCCGAACAAGTTCGCCGGCGGCGGCTACGCCGTCTCGCGAGCCGATTTCTCGGTACTCGCGATGCTCTTCGCGATCGTCCACGAGTACCCGACTCAGGTCCGCTGGAAGAACGACGCTCCGGCGCTGCGCGATGCGTTCGCCCGCGCGGCGGCCAACTGCAAGACCGGTTCGCCTCAGGCCTACAACGAAGCGAAGCTGCGAAAGCAGGATCTGACCGACATCGTCGGCGGCAATTCGTTCTCGGGAGCCGCTCCGGCCGAACCGGTCAACGATTGGGCGACCATCTGCGACCGAGCGCCGCTGATGGAACGGTTGCAGAGCGCGATCGACCGGCTGAAGGAGGCGACGTCGAACGAGGCCTCGTTCATGTCCCGCGCCGACGAGATCCGCGCCGAAGCGGCGATGACCGCGGCGATCGGCCACGTGCTGACGCTCGAGGGGATGGAGGATTCGGGCGAGAGCAGCTACGCCGAAGTTTCGACCGAAATGCGCGATGCGGCGACGGCGCTCGGTGAAGCGGTCCGCAATTCGATCTACGACCAGGCGGTCTCGGCCGTCGGGCGGATCGGCCAGTCGTGCGATCGCTGCCACAACGACTGGCGCTGATCGAGCGCGAGCGGCGCTCCGGTCGTTGCGGCATGACCGCTCCCTCGCCGCGCCGCGTTCTGGTCGTCGACGCAGGACGTCGCTACGATGTCCCGCATGTTCGCAGCCCCTTCCACCACGTCGCTTCGCGACGGCCGGACGGCCGAGCGCGAGGCATCGATCCGCGACGAGGAGTTTGCCTCGCGCCCCGACGCCTACGGTGTCTTTCCGTGGTGGCCGGCCGACGACGCGCTCTGGCTCCATCCTTACGATCGCCCGCTGGCCGAAGACTGCTTGCCGGGAGATCGGGTCTGGCGACGCCATCGCGGGGAAGGGGATTTCGACCTGGTCTGTCACGGCGGCATTCGGTTTCGAGCCCGCTGCGCCATGTGGCTCGAAGTCCCTCCCGCTCGCTTCTGGATCGGAGATCGGGTCGAGGTGCGGTCCGAGTACGGCGTCCGGATGCCGTTCTTCGCCCGGGTTGCCGAAGTCCGCTGGGATCGCCGGCGCCGGCGACATCGCTACCTGCTCGAACGCCCGGGACGGATGGCGTTGTCACTGCACGACGAGACGGAGCTGATCCGGCGTCGTCCGCTGGCCGACGGTTCCGACGTGCGGATCGAGCCGACGATGACGGACGAACCCGAGCCGCCGCTCGCGCCGGACGCCTGATTCCCGGCCTCCGTCCCGACGGCCGCGACGATACGCTCTGGACAATGCCGTCGTCCGACTAGACTGGTTCGGATCGACCGCGGTCGCTCGCGGCGACCTCTCGCCTTGTCCGAACCGACGTCGAAGGGGAGTTCCGATCCCGATGCGCATTCTGTTGACCGGCTGTGACGGCTACATCGGCAGCCGCCTTGCTCCCCGCCTGCTGTCCGAAGGGCATGATGTCGTCGGCATCGATGCCGGGTTCTATTGCTCGGGGTGGCTTTACGAACCGGGGACCGCTCACCCCAAGGTCCGTTCGCTCGACGTTCGGGAACTTCGACCGGCCGATCTGATGGGCTTCGATGCGGTCGTCCACCTGGCCGAACTGTCGAACGATCCGCTCGGGCAACTCGATCCCGACCTGACCGAACGGGTGAACCACAAGGGCTCGGTCGGTCTCGCCAAGATCGCTCGCGACGCCGGCGTCTCGCGCTTCGTCTATGCCTCGTCGTGCAGCGTCTACGGGGCCGGCACCGGCGATTGGAAGGACGAGACGAGTCCGACCGATCCGCGAACCGCCTATGCGCATTGCAAGGTCGCGGTGGAGCGGGACGTCCGTCAACTGATGGACGAACGCTTCGCGCCGGTCTTTCTGCGGAACGCGACCGCCTACGGTCCCTCCCCGCGGATGCGATTCGATATCGTGCTGAACAACCTCGCCGGTCTCGCCTGGACCCGTCGCGAGATCGCGCTCTCGAGCGACGGCTCGCCGTGGCGACCGCTGGTGCACGTCGAGGACATCTCGTCGGCCGTCGTCGAGGTACTGAAAGCCGATCGCCAGGCGGTCGCCGGCGAGACGTTCAACGTCGGCAGCGACGAGCAGAACTTCCAGGTGCGCGAGATCGCGCACGCCGTGTCGGAGGCGTTTCCGGGGTGCCGGCTGACGGTCGGTCCCTCGAACGGCGACGACCGAAGCTACCGAGTCAGCTTCGCGAAGATCACGCGGCACCTCCCCGAGTTCCGTTGCTCGTGGACGATCGAGCGCGGAGCGGCGGAATTGCGCGGCCTGTTCGAGCGGATCGGACTGACGAGCGAGCAGTTTCTCGGACGTCATCACACGCGACTGCTGCAGCTGCGGCATCTGCTCGAGACCGGCCAGGTCGGCCCCGATCTCTTCTGGACCGCGGCGCATTCGGCCTGAGGCGGGTTCGCGGCAAGGCCGCCTGATGGTTCGGAGCGTCCCGGATGCCGCGGCGCCTTCGCGTCGCTGTCGCGCGACTCAGCGCCGTTCCCAGCGGACGGCGCAGTCTCCCTTCCAGCCGTTGCGGATCGCCATCCGGATCGTCAGCAGCGCGACCGTTTCGAGCCATGGAGCCGCGTCGGCTCCGCCGCAGTCGATCGGCTCGAACCCGGCTCCTTCGATCAGACGGACGGCGGTCCGGCAGGCGTCGGCGTCGTTGCCGCAGTAGGGCATCGAGGGACGCCCTTGAGGAAACGCCGGCTCCTCGAGCACCGAGCTGCTGGCGCAGTTGAACGCCTTGACCCATCGCGCTTCCGGATAGCGTCCGGTCAGCAGCGCGAGCGTCGACGAATCGCACGGAACATCGCGTCCCGCCAGATCGCGGCGGAGCGGATTGATGCAGTCGACGACGATCGTCGCCGGCACGAAGCGGAGCGGGCCGAGCGTCGTTTCGATGGCCGACCAGGGGAGCGCGAGCAGCTGGACCGGCGCGCTCGTCAGGCACTCGGCGATCGTCCGACAACGGACCTCGCCGCGACGACTCCCTTCGAGACCGCCGTCGGGTTCCTCGTCCTGCGCCGGCGCCAACACCTCGACAAGTTCCGCGCGACGCGCCTCGGGATCGCGCGAGCCGAAGGTGACGTTCCAGCCGCAACTGACCCAGCGCCGAGCCAATCCGCGAGCGACTCGCCCGGTCCCGACGATCCCGATCTCCATCCGTTCCCCCTTGCGATGACGCCGTCTTCCCCACGTCCGGCGACGGGTCAGCCGATCGTCAGATCCGAACCGGAGGGGATCGCTCCGAAGTGCGGAGCCGAGCGGGGTCCCGATGCTGCGGCGCGTGGACGAGCCGCGGCGGCCGGACGAGCGTGCGACTCGCCGCTCCGCTCCTCGATCGGCGTCCGGCTCCCCCAGCTCCCGCTCCAGATTTCGAAGGGGCGCCCCGAACGTTCGTCGGCCTGGTAGAAGGCGGCGAGCGTCAGCGGTTCGAACGGCACGAACTCCGCCGTCGCTCCCGGGCGTCGCGTCGGCAGCTGAGTCGGCTGCCAGGTTCCGAGATTGAAGTAGATCTGGTTCAGCACGTGCGTCTCGACAAAGCTCGCGTCGAGCGGCACCGTTTCGGCCTGGTGCGTGTGACCATAGACGATGTGCCGTGCGCGGCGATTGCGGTAGTCCGGTTCGCTCGCCGCATGCGACGCATACGACGCGTCGGCGACGCCGCGCAGTTCGGCCAACCAGGACTCGGTGCGCGCCGCCCAGTCGCCGATCCGGCGGTGGCTGAACTTCAGGGCGCGGGACAGGCCGTCGACCAGATCGACCGGGCTCAGGTGGTTCTGATTGCGGATCGGTTCGAGATCCAGAAACGCCTCGATCGTCCGATCCCACTGCCGCTTGACGATCCGCCGGAGCGACGGCGTCGGACACCCTCGCTCGAGAACCCCCTCCAGCCAGATCGGTGCGAGGAAGCGAGGGCGAATTACCGCCAGACGATCCAGCTGAGCGGCGATCCACTCGGGGAGTTCGTCACCGAGCGACGCCGCAAGTTCCGAGCGGAAACGCGCGATCACCTCGATCTGGAAGACGTCGGTCAGGCTCGCCATGTCCCGATCCTCGCCGAACGCGAGCGGATCGAAGAGATCGCCGTGACGGAGCAGGACCCGGTGCTGCCGAGCGGTCTGGAGCAGCTCGCCCGATTCGAGCTGATCGTGCGGAAAGGGGCGGGTGTGGACATTGGCCAGACCGAGGGCGTGGGCGACCTGCTGACGGATCAGGTCGTACGGAGCCCCGGTGACGTGCAACGGCCAGTCGACGTTACCGACCATGTAGTGGATGCGGACCGGCACCTGGACCAGCTCGTCGCCGCGCATCGCCAGCGGATGCGACATGGCGGCCGGAATGCGGATCGCCCCGTCGCTCGCCAAGGCGCGCAGGACGCGAGCCGCTTCGCGGTTGTTGCGCAGGATCGCCGCGACCGTCTCGGCCACCCGCTGCACCGTCGCGCGATCGAGCGGATCGTGCCACGGACGCGCGGCCCCCGACAACCAACCGGCCGACCCCGTGATGTCGAGCACGTCACCGAGCAGGACCAGATCGATCCGCTCCACCGGTCGGTAGGCGCCGTCGGTTCGCCACGAAGCGTGACGAGCCATCTCGGCCAGTCGCTCCGCGAACAGATGGAAGAGCCCGACGTCGGTCGGCGGACCGGCCGAACCGTCGTGAAGATGGAGATCGCCGAGGGTGACCAGCATGGCGCGGTTCCTTCCGCTGCGGAACGAAGATCGATTCGCCCTCGACGAAGCGTCTCCGCTCCGCCGGGGCGATCTCGGACCGAAGCCGGCGCGGTGGCCCCCGGGGACCTCGGCGCAGGCGTTATCCCTATCGGATCCGTTACCGCTCGAACATGAAGCAGGATCGATACCATCCACCGAATCGTCACGAGCGGTTATGATGTCCCTCCCCCCTCCCATCCGGAGCGGGGGCTCTTCTCTTTTCCCCCTGCCGGTCGCTCTCGAAAGCGCGTCGCATGTCGGAATCCCGCCAACAACTCCTCGATCAGCTCCTCGATCTGGAACGGCGAGCCGAGTCGATCAGGGCTCGACTGGGGGGAGACTCGGACGACTCCTCGTCCGACCACCGCCGTTCGTTCGACCCACAGTCGTTGGCGGTCGTGCAGCGGTACGTCCTCGATACCCTGTCCGAAGCGATCCTGATCGCCGACGCCCAGGGACGGGTCATCGATGCCAACTACACCGCGCGCCAGACCTTCGACTTCTCGCGCAGTCGCTACGGCACGCTGACGGTCGACGAGACGCTCGGGGAGATCCTGGCCGCCGTCGGCGACGACTGGGTCGATCAGGTCCGTCGCCGCAAGACGATCCACTTCGAGGGGATCGTCGAAGTCGGCAGTGCACGGTTCGAGGCGGAGGTGTTGGTGGTGGCGGTCGAGGAGCTGATGCTGCCGAGCATCATCGTCGCCATCCGTAACGTCTCGGCTCAGAAGCGAGCCGAGCGCGAGAACGATCGCCTGATCGCGCGACTCAAGGCGAAGCACGAAGAGCTCGAGGCGTTCACCTACCGCGTCTCGCACGATCTCAAGACGCCGCTCCTGTCGATCGCCGGCTTCTCGAAGCTGCTCCGCAAGGATCTGGCCAAGCTGATCGGTCAGTTGGCCGATGGACGCGAGACGATCGATCCAGGATTCGCCGGCATGCTGCTCGAACCCCGTGCGGGCAATCGCGGCACCGAATCGGACGACGGCGACGACAGCTCGGTCCGCTTCGTCCTGCGCCCCGATCGCCAGCGTTCCGATCTGGAGCAGATCCTGGCCGATCAGGCCGACTACATTCACGAACTGCAGACCGCGGCGGCCAAGGCCCAGATGCTCGTCGACCAGCTGCTCGATCTGGCGCGAGTCGGTCAGGCGACGCTCCGGATGGAACGGATCTCGGTCCGCGATCTGATTTGCCTGTCGCTCAACGCTCACTTTCCCGAGATCCAGGCGGCCGGCATCATCGTCCCTGTCTCTTATACACATCTGACGC
>CAZZBI010000011.1:6500-35663 GCA_964652385.1 uncultured Pirellulaceae bacterium
CTTCGACAATCTGATCGCCAACGCGATCCGCTACCTGGAACGCGTGCCGAACCCGAAACTGCAGATCGAGTATCGACGCGAGCGGCGCCGCGACGTCTGGTCGATCGTCGACAACGGTCCCGGCATCCCGTCCGAGCATCGGGACAAGGTCTTCGAACCGTTCGTCCGCTTCGATCGAAAGCGCAAGGGGAGCGGCATCGGGCTGGCCCTCGTGCGCCGCATCGTCGAGCTCCACGGAGGCGAAGTCTGGATCGAAGAGCCGTCGGGCGGAGTCGGCACGAAGGTCTGCCTGACGCTTGCTCGACAACCCTGACCGCCTCCGACTCGGTTCCCCGACGGGAACCGCCGTCGTACCGCGACCATCGAACTCGAGACGGGGAACTCTCGATGCCGAACACGAATCCGAACGGGTTGTCGAACGGAAACGCTTCCGACGGGGTATCGCGACCGATCCGCGTGATCGTCGTCGAGGACGAACTGGCGCACGCCAAACTGCTGATGCGCGCCTGTCGCAACTCGGATCCTCCCGTCACCGTCTCGATCGCCGACAGCCTGTTCGAAGCGCGGCGCCAGATCGAGCGCGAGGTGCCGGACATTCTCGTCTGTGATCTGGTCCTCCCCGACGGCCGCGGCACCGCGCTGATCCCCGAAGATCCGCACGCCGCGCCGTATCCGGTGATCGTCGTCACGGCTCAAGGGAGCGAGAAGGACGCGGTCGAGGCGATCAAGAAGGGGGCGTTCGACTATGTCGTGAAGACCGATCAGGTGCTGGCCGACATGCCGCACGTCCTGAATCGGACCTTGCGCGAATGGTACTCGCGTCAGCACGCCCGGCGGCTGGAAGCCGAACTCCGCAAGGCGCTGCACACGGCCCGCGACCTGCTCGATTCGCTCCATCTGCCGATCGCCCTGATCGACGGCGACGGCCGCGTCGAGATGTCCAACGAAGCGTGGAACCGCGAGGCATCCCCCTCCTGCCTGTTCGGACGTGCCTGTCCGGTCGGCGCCTCGTTCCCCGAATTTCTGGAAACGCGAGGGAGATCGAACTTCGCGGCCGAGATGCGGCAACTGCTCGGCGGCAAGCGCGTCCACAAGACCCTCTCGTGGGAGTGCGAACTCCCGGAGCACGGCTCGGTCTGTTTCGAACTGCAGATCCGCCCCTTTCGCGAAGACCTCGGCCACTGGATCCTGATGCATGTCGACGTGACTCACACGCGACGGATCGAAGCCGAGGCGCGGATGCGAGCCGAGGCGCTCGAGAAGCTCGGTCGCCTTTCGCCGCGCGAGATGGAAGTGATGCACCTGATGGTCCAGGGGCTCGCGAATCGCGAGATGGCGGCGAAGCTCTCGCGAGCGGTCAAGACGGTCGAGATGCATCGCGCGAACCTGATCAAGAAGCTCGGCGCCAACGGCTCGTCGGACGTCGTCCGACTGGCACTGATCGCGTATCCCGAACTCCGCAACGGCAACTGACCCCTTCGTCCCGCCAGGTCCCCATGCAGCTCGTCTCGCGGCGCAACGCCGATCTTCGCCTGACCTTCCGTTTCGAACGGGATCGATTCGTCCACGCGATCGAACGTCGCACGGCCGATCGCTGGGAGCCGCTTTGGACGAGTCGCGAAGGGGATGACTCGCAGGACTGGCCGGCGAGTCCCGCGCTGCAGGAGATCGCGCCGCACGAGTCGTCGGACGGTGCGGTCCTGTTGGGAGTCGGCAAGGCGGGGCGGAGTCACTGGTCGATCGTCTTCGAGACGCCGGTCGCCGGAGCCGACTTTCGCTTCGACGTCGCCTGTCGGATCGGAGCCGCGGTCGGGCCGCTCGGGTCGAGTTACGACGCCGTCGAGACTCGACCGATCGGCCATTGGTCGGTCGAGGCGAGCGGAGATCGGACGGGCGAAGCGAGCGGCCGGAGCGACGCGACCGGCTGGACCTGCGATGCCTCGTCGCTCGCGGCGCCGGGACACACGGCGCGGTGGGTCTATCGCTGGAGCGAGTCGGCGTAGCGGTCGCGACTTCAGCTCCGCCCGAGCAGTTCCTTGGTCGCGGCCGCCGGATCCTCGGCTCGCATCAACGACTCGCCGACGAGCATCGCACCGATCCCTCCGGCGATCAGCCTCCGCACGTCGTCGGTCGTGCGGATGCCGCTCTCGCCGACCACCAGGATCTCGCGCGGAATCCGCTCCCGCATCCGGATCGCATGCTCGAGGTCGACGCGAAAGGTCTTCAGGTCCCGATTGTTGATCCCGACCAGCTCGGGACCGCAGGCCAGAACCTTGTCGAGTTGCTCCGGTTCATGGAGTTCGACGAGCGCCGTCATCCCGTAGTCGCGGATCGCGGCGTGGAGTTCGGCAAGCAGAGGCGCTTCCAGACATTCCGCGATCAGCAGGACCGCATCCGCACCGGCCGCTCGCGCCTGGTGGACCTGATACGGGTCGACGATGAAGTCCTTGCGCAGGAGCGGCAACGGGACGACGTCGCGGACTCGATTCAGATAGTCCAGATGCCCCTGAAAATACGACTCGTCCGTCAGCACGCTCAGACAGTCGGCTCCGCCGTCCCGATACGCGCGAGCGATCCGTTCGGGATCGAAGTCGGCGCGGATGACCCCCTTCGACGGACTCGCCTTCTTGATCTCGGCGATCAGCCCGATCGAATCGGCGCGGCGCAGGGCGCCGAGAAAATCGCGAGGCGGCTCGACATGCTCCGCGTCGCGACGCAGTTCGGCTTCCGAGCGTCCGGCGCGCGCGGCCCGAATCTCGTCTCGCTTCGTGGCGACGATCCGATCGAGAATCGTGTTCAAGCCGAACCCCTTCCGGACGATCCGAAACCGACAGTCGAGTCACCGCTCGGCCCCCGAGCCGGTCGCCATCTTGGACGCCGACGCCGAGACTGTCCAGCGGTCCGAACCGCGAGCCGCACTTCGCCTCGGCCGCACTCCGCCTCGGCCGCGAAACCCGTCGGTCCGAGCCGCGTCGACGATCGCGCGACCGGCGACCGGCCTATCCGACCGGGACGACTCGGTCCGGCGCAACGAACGCCAGGCGACAGGCGATCCGTTCGGGGGCCAGACGCAACAGACGCGCTACCGCCGCGCGATACGCCTCGAGCTGCGGCGCGTAGTGCTTGGTCCGTTCGGCGAGCCCCACGGGGTCGTCCGCGCCGATCGGATCGGTCTTGAAGTCGACGATCATCGCGGCCATCGGCGGCCCGTCCGACGGTCCGGTCCCGTCGCGGAACACGACCAGTCGATCGATGCTGCCGCTGCAGATCCGCGTCACGCCCGAATCCTCGTCCAGATAGGCGAAGCGGTACTCGTTCGCGACCTCGATCGACGATCGACCGGCCGAGGCGAGCGGCGCCAGATCGGGCCAGGCCTTCACCGCCGATGCGATCACCGCCGAGCGATCGAAGAGCGCGCCGGTTTCGGGAGCCGCGAGCAGCGCGACGAACCGATCGATCGTCCCCTCGACGTCGCTCGGCGTCTCTTCGAGCGACGCGAGCTTTCGGGCGAGGCGCTGTCGGTCGGGGAGCGAGTCGTTCCAGATCACCTCTTCGAAGAGCGCATGAGCCGCCGTCCCTCGCGCCAGCGCCTCGCGCGAACCCTGCTTCAGCAGATCGCTCACCCGGATGCGGAAGCCCCCTTCGGTCCCCGACGGGCTGACGCGAGCCGGTTCGCGCATCAGTCGACGATCGCCGTCGCGCAACTCGATCGGCGCCATCGGCGGCGCCGGTCGTGTCCGAGCCCCTTCGTCGCCGGGACGTCGCGCCGTCCCCTGATGCCAGGCCGGATCCCCTGCCTCGTACAGCACCACGCCGTCGCTCGGCATCGTCCCCGGAGCGAGCGCCGCCGAGAAGAGTCCGCTCCAGCAGGTCAGCGTCCTTTCGTTCGTCCGCTCCCCCATGATCGGATAGAGCGCCCGAGCCGCCCGGGTCAGCGCGACGTAACACATCGACAGACTCTCGGCGAACTCCTGACGCCGCCACTCCTCGGTCCAGTCGGCCAGTTCCTTGGGGACGAAGGGGGCATCGGCCTGGCGGACGTACGGCACGACCGCCGTGATCCGCGCGGTGACCTCGGGGCGATGCGTGACGAATCGAGGGGTCTGACCGACCCACTTCCGATCGATGTCGGGAAGGATCACCGCGTCGAACTCCAGCCCCTTGGACTGATGGAAGTTCATCACGCGGACCCTCGCCGAACTCGGGTCCGACACCTTCTCGCGTTCGACGAAGCGGGTGAAGTCCGAGGGGCGCAACGTCGCCCGCGGCTCGAACCGGAACGCCAGATCGACCAACTGCGCCAGACGCTGACGTTCGCGCCGATCGCCGGTCGCGGCGAGCGGCTCGATCCAACGTTCGATCGTCCGACCGTAGCCGTCATGGATCAGTTCGGCGCGGCGTTCGGCCGCGATCCGATGCGCCCGCCGAGCGTTCGCCTCGGCCCCCTCGGGCTCGCTGATCAAACCCCAGGCACGTCCGAGCGGCGTCGCGGCCAGATGGAACCTCGCGACGCCGTCGTCCGGATGATCGGCGAGCGTCAGTGCCGACAGGACGATGCGGACGATCGGCGCATCGGCGATCGACTTGCCTGCCTCTTCGCTCGCCGGCACTCCGGCGCGCGTCAGGCGACCGATCAGATCACCGACCGAATCGTTGCCTCGGACCAACAGGGCGATGTCGATCGACGGAGCGACGGCGTGAAGTTCGGCGGCGAGCGCGACGGCGCGATCGAACGGATCGACCGCACTCTCGAAACGGACATGTCCCGTCAGGTCGGGATAGGCGGACCGATGCGTCACGTAGCCGCCGATCCAACGCTTCACCGCGATCCGGTCGCGTTCCCAATTCGCGCGATCGCGCGCATGCTCGAAGATCCGATTGACCGCATCGAGGACCACGTTCGACGATCGGCGACTGACGTCGAGCGTCTGGGTCAGGCCGTCGCTCCCCGCGAACTTCTCGACCGCGTCGAACAGTCGCGCGTCCCCTCCGCGCCAACCGTAGATCGCCTGTTTCGTATCGCCGACGACCATCAGCGACCCGTCCGACATCTCGTTCGCCCGCTCGACCTGCGGTCGGAGCACGCGCCACTGGATCGGACTGGTGTCCTGGAACTCGTCGAGCAACAGATGCCCGAGCGCCGCCTCGCCGCGACTCCCCCCACCGCGTTCCGTCACCTGTCCCCAGCGGCGATCGAGCGTCGCGGTCACGTCCTCGAAACGCATCACGCGGGCGTCGCGTTTCAGACGCTCGTAGTGCTCGTGGAACGTCTCGAGCAGTCGGCGGGCACCGGTCAGGTGCGAGCGCTGTTCGGCCAGTCGGAGCGCCGCCTGATGCGTCAGCAGACTGCGGTAGATCTCGGCCAGATCGGACGGAATCTCGGACCGATTGAACGTCGTCTCGCCGGCCGCGACCTTCTTGCCGATCCCCTTGCCCAACGTCGCTTCCCAATCGCCGGCGACGAACGCGGCGAGATCGGCCCGGCGGGCGTTCTCGATCCCCGCCTTCTCGTAACGGAGCTCGGACAGGCGCCGGATCAGCTCGTTCAGCTGCTCGTCGGTCAGCGGAGCGGTATCGGGCAGACGTTCCCAGGCCCCCGGTTCGGCATCCAGATAGAAGCCGTAGAGTTCGCCGATCGTGTCGCCGACCAGCTTGCCGATCGAGCGCTGCGTCTCTCCCTTGGCCAGCAGATGGACCACCTCGCGCGCATGCCCCTCGGACAACGTCCGCCGAATCGCCTCGTCGCGCAGTTCGACGTCATCCGCGTCGTCGACGATCGACCAGACGGTCGGCAGCCCGAGCTCCAGACACCAAGTGCGGGCGATCTGACCGAAGAACGCGTCGAGCGTCGAGATGCGGCAGCGATCGAGCTGCCGGAGCAGTTCGACGAGCACCTCGAGCGCCTTGGCTCGATCCAGGCGCGGCCGTTCGAGAAACCGGGCCAGCTCGTCCGCATCGGCCTCGGAGCGGGTCGCGCGCGCCAATCGCTGCACGACCCGATCGAGGATTTCGCCCGCCGCCTTGCGCGTGAAGGTCGACGCCAGAATCGCCTCGGGAACGACTCCGTCGATCAGCAACTGCAGGTAGCGGTTCGACAGCCGGAACGTCTTGCCGGTTCCGGCCGACGCGCGAATGAAGAGGGCTCGCGGTTGCTCCGTTCCGGCCATCGCTCGCGCCCCTCCGATGAGCCTTGATGAGCCTCGAGGGAGCGACTCGCGAATCCGACCGGCTCGCCGAAGTCCGTTCCGCCCACCCTCGTCCGCCCGGATCGCCGACGTCCGGTGCGCGCCGCTCGCTTCGCTCCTACTGCTTCGGCCAGACGAAGTCCGAGGGGCGGAGCCCCTTGTCGGTCCAATGCTGGTCGTTCGAGAAGCCGAACATCGTCGGCTCGAACGGGCCGACCGTCGCGACGTCGGTCCGCTCGCCGATCGACTCTTCCATGCCGAGTCCCCACAGACAGGCGTTGACCACCAGGCGGCGCAGGTCCTCGCAGGCGAGATCCGACGACGCTCCCATCGTGGTGCAGAAGACCCGATTGGTCGTGCCGTTCTCCTGGCGATAGGTCCGAACCCAGGCGAGCGGCATCATCGGGTCGTTCTTCTCGCCGGCCACCGGTCCGTCGTCCGGCTTCATGCCGGCGAGGACCTGACCGCGAAGGAGCACGGTCGCGTCCTCGGGCAGATGAACGATGCCGTAGACGTCGGTCGGTCCCCAGACATCCGCGACGCCGCGGAGCACCGGATGCTCGGCTCCGGCCGGTTCGATCACGCCGCGCGTGCTCTCGGCACCGTGATGTCCGTGATGGCTGATCCAGGTATCCCCCAGAACCTGCTGTCCGAAGCCGCCGCGCCACTTGCCGCTGTTGAAGCTCCAGTGGGCATAAGGGCTGTCCGGCCGGCGCGAGTAGTTGAAGGCGTGCGTCGAGGTGCGAAGCGCCACGATCGGACCGCCTCGCTCGTAGAAATCGACGATGTGCTTCATCGACTCGTCCGGCAGTTCGCGGAAGCGGAGCGACATCACCATCAGATCGGCGTCGTCGAGCGCCTCGAGCCCCGGAATGTTCGTCTGCTCGTTCGGATCGATCAGCCCCGTTTCGGGATCGATCGCGAAGAGGACCGTACAGCGGAAGCCGTGCCGGAACGCCAGGATCTTGGCGAGCATCGGGAGCGCCTCTTCGCTCCGATACTCCTCGTCTCCGCTGATGAAGACGATGTGCTTGCCGACCCCCGGTCCACCCTCGCCGACATAGGAGACGGTCAGTTGCGAATCGTCGTTCGCTGCCGCACTCGTCGCGGCGAGCGAACCGAGCGAGACGAGCAGCGACAGGCAACAGCCGAGTCGGACGAGCGGAGCGACAGCGCGCATGGTGCGGACCTCGGTGAGCGATGGGTGGGAGGACGAGCCGAGCGGCGGCGCGGCCGCGAATCGCAGCGCGGCACCGAATCCCGGCGGCTCAAGTGTTTCCGCCCCGGCACGGACTGTCAATCGACAGGGGCCTTCGCTCGGCCGCCGCTCGCCCTGCTCGGCTTCGTCGGCCCCTCGGCCGCGATCGAGGCTCAGAAGGCGGTCGGATCGAATCCGAGCAGTCGGCGCACCGCCCACCAACAGGCGACGTTCCAGCCGACGATCGTGATGCCGGTGGCGATCGCCGCTCCGAACGGGCCGAAGATCGGGATCAGGATCAGGCAGAGCACGATGTCCGCGATCGCGGCGACGACCAGGATCTTCGCTTGCTCGCGGTGATGCCCGGTCATCGCCAACAGGGTGCCGACGCTGCCGAACGAGACGTTCACGAACTGCACGACCGCCAACAGTCGAAGCACTCCGGCCGATTCGCCGTACGCTTCCGGAAGCACGCCGAGAGCCCAATCCGGCCGCAGCAGCAGCAGGATCGTCATCGGCAGCGCGATGATCAGCGCGAAGCGAGCCGCTCGCTTCGCCAGCTTGCGGCAGCGTGCGATGTCCGCTCGATGCGCCGCGACAAGCGGCCCGAGCACCGGATTGACGGCGTTCAGACCGAACGCCACGAATGCCGCGAAGCGACTCGCCGGACCGTAGACACCGGCCGCATCGGGACCGACCATCAGACCGAGCAGCCATTCGTCGACCCGCATCGTCACCGCCACGGCAACACCGGTCAGCAACGACGCCCCCGCCATCCGTCGCCACCCCTCGACCGCTTCGGCGCCGCAGAGATCGGTCGGATCCAGGCCATGACGACGTCCGGTCCAGGTCGGCCGCATCGCGTGCCTCAGCCCGCGCGGCAGGAGCCGGCTGCCGCAGATCAGCGCGGCCGATCCCGCGGCGATCTGCGCCAGCAGGACCAGATTGCCGGTCGCGGCGGCTCCCAGTCCGATCGCGAGCGCCGAGACGGCGACCGTCATCGTCGGACGGACGATCGCTTCCGGAACGATCGACAGCGCTCCGCGATGCCGTCCGCGCAGCGCCCCTTGGCGAAGCAAGGTCCAGCCGACGATCGGAATGCTGATCGCCACGCCGATCGCCGTGACCGGCGTCCAGGGGCGAAACGTTTCGGGAGCCGCCGCGATCGCGACGGCGATCGCCAGACCGATGCCGATCGACAGGAGCGACCAGCGAGTCAGTCGAGCCGCCGCATGGCGAGTCACCGCTTCGGCGCGCTGCAGCCGAGCCGCTCGTTCGGACGCGTCGAGCTCCGTCGCCGAACCGGCGGCGCCGCTCCCCTCACGCCGTTCGTCGTACTCCGACAGATACCGGGTCAGCACCGTATCCCAACCGGCGACGACCGGCACGGCCGCGATCGTCACGGTCGAAAGCGCGACCAGGTAGATGCCGTACTCGGTCTCGGATCCGAGCAGCCAGGTAATGGCGACTTGCACGACCAGTCCGAGGGTCGCTCCGGTCAGATGGACCGCCAGCGTCGCATAGGATCCGCGCATCAACCGACCGCCGGGAGCGTCGCCCGGGGCGGCAAGGAGCCATCGGATCGGTCGCCGCTGCGGCATGGTCGCTTCGAGCTACTCCATGGATCGCGTTGCGGAACCCGTCCGGTCCCCTCCCCGTGCGACCATCCGGACACCGTAATCTTCGCACGCCCGATCGACCAGCGGTCCGATGCTCCCGAACTCCCGAGAACTCCACGAACCGGAGGCACCTGCCGCACCGACTCGGCCGTCGTTCCCTGCCGTGGTTCCCGGAGGTCCTCGCCGGTCCGCGTCCGGGGGACCCCTGCGGCCCGAGGCGGTTCGGCTCTATAATCTCGGCCGTCCGGAAGAGTCGTCTCCGGTTCGGCTCTCGCTCGGTTCCCCGATGCCCCTCCATCCCGTCTCGTCGAGGTACGGAACCATCGCCAGCTCCCTCTCGATCGCCGATTCGCTGCAGATCATCACCTATCCCCATCCGACGCTGCGACGGCGGAGTCGGGATCTCGTGCGCGTCGACGCCGAACTCAAGCGGATCGCCGCTCGGATGTTCGAGCTGATGTATCAGGCCAAGGGGATCGGACTCGCCGCCAACCAGGTCGGCCTGCCGATCCGGATGTTCGTCATGAACCTCGAAGGGAAGGCCGGGGAAGGGGAAGAGCTGGTGCTCCTGAATCCGGTCCTCAGTCGCCCCAAGGGGAACGCGACGATGGAGGAGGGGTGCCTGAGTCTGCCGAGCGTCTTCGAACAGGTGACTCGCCCCAAGCAGATCACGCTCGACGCCTATGACCTGACCGGTCGACAGATTCAAGGAACGCTCGACGGGATGATGTCGCGCTGCGTGCAGCACGAGGTCGATCACCTGGACGGCGTGCTCTTCATCGATCGGCTGACCGAGACGGGGAAGCTGCAGGTCGACGGAGCGCTCGAGGAGTTCGAGATCGACTTCGACAGCCGTCGCAACACCGGCTCGATCCCCGACGACGAAGCGATCGAGGCGTTCTGTCGCGAGATCGACGGGCGCTACTGCGGCTGACCGGCTGCCGGCCGAGCGGTCTCGTCGTGCGACGCACTCCTTCGGTCGAGCCCTTCTGACCCCCGTTCGTTCGACTCCGACCAGCGCTCGTGCGCGACGCGATCGACGTCGGCGCTCCTCTCTCGCCGAAAGCCAACGATGCGCATCCTCTGCCTGGGAACCGGCCCGTTCGCCGTTCCGACGCTCCGCACGCTCGCCGCGGGCCCGCATCAGGTGATCGGCGTCGTGACTCGGCCCGAGCGAATCGATCCGCGGCGCAAGAAGCTGCCGCCGCCGTCGCCGATGCGCGCCGCTGCCGAGTCGCTCGGGCTGCCGGTCGACGCTCCCGAAAGCATCAATTCGGCCGAAGGGCTCGACCTGCTGCGCCGCGCAGCGGCCTACCTGCTGATGGTCTGCGACTATGGTCAGATCCTGAAACCGGCCGCGCTCGAGTCGACGCGGCGCGGAGGAATCAAGCTGCACGGGAGTCTGCTGCCGCGGCATCGCGGAGCGGCGCCGGTCCATGCCGCAATCCTCGCCGGCGATGCCGAGACCGGCGTCTCGGTGATCCGCATGACCCCCGGACTCGATGCCGGCCCGGTGCTCGCCGTCCGGCGAACGCCGATCGGCCAGCATGAGAACCAGCTCGAACTCGAAACGCGATTGGCCGAACTCGGCGCCGCGGCGGTGGTCGAGGCGATCGAGCGACTGGAGCGCTGGGATGGCGTCGCGCCGCTGGGCGAATCGCAGGATCCGGCGCTCGTCACCCTCGCTCCGCGGCTGAAGAAGGAACAGGGCGAGATCGACTGGACCGCGACGGCCGAGGTGATCGATCGGCAGATCCGGGCTCTGCAGCCATGGCCCGGCGCCTCGGGCTACCTGCGGCGAGCCCTCGATGCGCCGCCGCTGAGAGTGCTGATCGAGCGAGCCGAACCGATCGCGGCTGCGGCCGGCAGCCTTCCCTCCGACGAGACGAGCTTGCTGACCGGCACCGCATCGTCGCGCGAACCGGGAGCGATCCTCGCCGCGTCGCGCGACGGGATCGTCGTCCGCTGCGGCGATGCGACCGCCCTGTGCGTCAGGCGACTCAAGCCCGAAGGAAAGCGGAGCATGGAGGTCGGCGACTTTCTGAACGGATTGCCGCTCGCCGACGGAGCCCGATTCGTCTCGTCCCCCTCCGACGACGTCGTCCGAACGGCGTGACTCGACCGGCGTCGATCCGTCCGGCGCCGTTCAGTAGTTGAACTTCAGGCCGCAACGCCGCAGTTCTTCGGCCAACGTCGCTCCATCGACGAACGGCACGGCCCGGATGCCGACCTCGATCGCGCCGCGGACGTTTTCGGGGCGATCGTCCATGAAGAAGATCCGCTCGGCCGGCACGCCGACGCTCTCGATCGCCGCGCGATAGATCTCCGGCTCCGGCTTCATCGATCGGACCTCGTAGCTCAGCACCACATGGTCGACCAGATCCCTCAGGAAGCGGTAGCGGCCGTCGGTCACGAAGCTCCAGTGCGCTTCGCAGGTGTTCGACAGCACGCCGGTCCGGATGCCGGCTCCCTTAAGCTGAGCCAACAGGGAAACGGTATCGCAGCGCATCGTGAAGATGTCCGAGGCGGCGCGGCGCACCTGATCGATCGACGGACTCGCCGAGAACCGCTCGCACAACCAGCGGTGAAACGCGGGCGTATCGAACTCGCCACGTTCGTAGCGATCTTCCAGTCCCGACGCGAAGACCTCACGCCGGATCGTCTCGGCGTCGGTCCCGAACAGGGTCGCCAGGTTGCGACAGGCGATGCCGTGATCGAAGGCGAGCAGGACGTTGCCGAGATCGAACAGGACGACGTCGATCGACGCACCTTCCGACACGAGGGGGGGCCGAGAGGCTCGAGCGGACGAGAGGATCCACGACACGTCACGACTTTCGCAAGATCCGATCGGCCCCGGGCCGAGTGTGGAGAGCGACTCCAACGCGCCGCGAACTCGGCGACCCGATCGAGTCGATGACGATAATCGGGGGCGTCGCGGAACTCAACGGCCGCCGCGAACCGGCCGGTCCGGCAGAGGGAGCCGTCGGGTCAAACGAGGCTTCAGCGCGTCGATTCCCGGAGTTCCCGCGCCGCGATGACGCTCACCGATTCGGCGAGAAGTTCGGCGTCTGGAAATCGGGGATCGGAATGTCGAGCTTCTTGGCTCGCAGTCGCAGCACCCGTTCGAAATAGAAGAACGGGTAGTTGCTGTGCCCCTTGTTGGACCGGACCCACAGAAAGGTCGAATCGACCAGGTCGCGCGGAATCGATCCCGCTTCGACTCCCGAAACGACCTGCTCGACGAAGGTCTTCTCGGCGTCGGTCCTCAGTCGCAATCCGCTGTTCAGCCGCTCGCGAAGATCGGCGACCGCCGGGTTGTCGTCATCTTGGATCGCCTGAACCTGCTGACCGTTCCACTGCGCAACGACCATGCCGGCGAGCAGAGCGGCCAGAATCAGGATCGAGGTACGAATGCGGTCGACCATCGCGACTTGCCTCGCGGTTCGCCGGACCGACGTCGTCGGCAGGTTCGTCCGGCTGGGGAACGGATCGGGGCGGCACGAGAAGAACCGATCGGGTCATCGCGCACGGTCCCGCAGACACGTCGGCTTGTAGTGGATTTCCGCCGTTCGATCAATGCCGAAACGGGGGTTCCGCCGTCGATCGCAGGCGAACTTCATCCGGCAACGCACCGGGGCGAAAAGACAGGCAAGCCCGCTCGACCTTGCGGGGGCGTCACGGGGAATCGAATCGACTCGCCCCGACGTCAGCGACGGCCGTCTCGTCGGGCACCGCGCTCCGTCCGCGAATTGGATCGGCGGCGCGGAGCCGAGTAGACTTCTCCCTCCCGCCCACCGAGCTCGACTTCCTCTCGCCGCGCTGCCGCCGCGCCGGACTGCCTGACGCATGAACCTGCTCGTGCCGACCGAACGAGGCCTCTACTGCCCGGTCGGCGATTTCCACATCGATCCGTGTCGAGCGGTGCCGCGGGCGATCGTGACGCACGCGCATGCCGACCATGCGGTGAAGGGGTGCGGCAAGTACCTCGCCGCTCCCGATTGCGTGCCGCTGCTGCGCCATCGGCTGGGGCGAGGGATCGACGTCGAGGGACTCGATGACGGGCGCTCGCGACGGGTTCGCGGAGTGCGGATCTCGCTCCATCCCGCCGGCCATGTGCTCGGCAGCGTTCAGGTCCGACTGGAATGCCGCGGCGAGATCTGGGTCGCGACCGGCGACTACAAACGCCAACCCGATCCGACCTGCCGTCCGTTCGAACCGGTCCCCTGCCATGTTCTGCTGACCGAGACGACGTTCGGGTTGCCGATCTACGTTTGGCCCGACTCGCGCGACGAACTGCAACGGATCGAGACCTGGCGGCGACGCAATCGCGAGCGCGGCGTGTCGAGTTTGCTGCTCGTCTATTCGCTCGGCAAGGCGCAGCGGCTGCTCGCCTCGCTCGCCCCCGACCTCGGTCCGATCCACGTTCACGAGGCGATCGCCGGCGTGAATGACGCCTATCGGGTAGCGGGCGTCGCTCTACCGGCGACGGCGAGCGAGCCGCCGAGCGCCGGCTCGACCGTGCTCACCGTCCCGCAGGCGGTCGGCTCGCGCTGGCTGGCCGCTGCCGCGCCATACGAGACCGCCTATGTGTCGGGCTGGATGCGGACGCGACGCCGACGTCAGCAGCGCGGAACCGGCCGCGGATTCGTGATGAGCGACCATGTCGATTGGCCCGCTCTGATCCGGACGATTCGCGAAAGCGGTGCCGAGCGGGTCGGCGTCATGCACGGCTCGACGGCCGAAGTGGTTCGCTACCTGCGCGAACAAGGGACCGAGGCGTTCGAGGTTCGGACCGGCCGACCGCTACTCGATCCCGCGACGATCGATCGCTCGGAGTCGTTCGACGAGCCGCCGGAAACGTCCAGCGCCCCCGCACGTCGGTCGCTCGGCGAAGGCGACGATGTCGACGACGACGGCAGCGATCGGACGGAGGGTTCGTGATGGATCGCTTTGCCGAGCTGGTCGAGGCGATCGAGACGGCAGACGGAGTCGTCGACGCTTGGGCCGATTGGTTCCGCATCGCCGGTCCTGCCGATGCGATGCTGTCGATCCGTCTGCTCGTCGGCGGCGGCAAGGAACGGTCGCGCCGTCGACTGACCGCGGCTCGCCTGCGCCGACTGCTCGGCACCGCACTCGCGATGCCCGACTGGCTGATCGATCGCTCGCTCGGCGAGAGCGACGATGCGGCCGAAGGGGGTGCGCTGCTGTTGTCCGCGATGCCGCGTCCGGACGGGACCGCGGGCGAAGTCGCCGCGCGCAAGCGGAGCGACGGATCGCTGCACGAACGACTCGAACGCCTGACCGATCTGCTCGCCGAACCGGAGAGCGACGAGCAGGACCGCGCGATCGCTCGGACGCTGCGCGAGACGGACGAAACGACTCGGCGCGTACTGCTGCGGGCGCTGCTGGGGTCGTCGCGACCGACCGGCTCGCAGCGAGCCATGCTGACCGGCCTCGGTCGTGTCTGCGGCGTACCGATCGACGTGCTCGAGGAGCGTACGACCGTCGACATCGGCGACGATGGTGCGACGTTCGAGCGGTGGACCGCGCCGTGTGCCCCGGAAGACTCGATCGGCCGGTGGCCTCGGGTTCCGCTGACGAAGATCGACGCGCTGCCGACGAGCCGGGAGGAGGCCTGGAGCGTCGAGTGGAACTGGATCGGCCTCCGTGTCAGGTTGGTCCGCCATCGATCGGGCGTGCGTTGGTCGGCCGATGATCTCGAACCGTTGTCGGGGAAGTTGCCCGAAGCGTGCGAGGGGGCCGAGCGACTGGCGATCGGCACCGTTCTCGACGGCGTTCTGATCGCCGGCTCGATCGCTGCGCCGCGTCCGCGCAGCGACCTGGAACGTCGATTGGCGCGGCGCCGCCTGACGGCGGCCGATCGCCGGGCCGTTCCGATAACGTTCGTCGCGGTCGATCTGCTGCACGATGGCCTCGAGGATCGCCGGCGCGAAACCTGGAGCGAACGGCGTGCGCGACTCGAACGACTCTTCGCGGCGGAGTTGGCCGACACGCCGGCGATCGCGCTCTCGCCGGCGTTCCGCGAGTCGTTCGCGCAGCTGCAGGAGCGTCATCGCACTTCGCGCCGCCCCGGCATCGACGGATTGGTCCTGAAGCCGCTCGGGTCCCCTTACGTTCCCGAATCGACGCGTTGGCTCGTGCTTCCGCCGGAGCCGTTCCGCTGGACGGCGGTTCTGCGTCTGGTCCGACAGACCGTTGATGCCCAGTCGACGATCGAAGGGTCGTTTTCGATCCGCGGAGCGGGGAGCGAGCTCGTCCCGTTCGCTCAGGCACCGCTATCGTTCGGATCGGACCAGGAGCAAACCGACTTTCAGGCGATGCTGAAGCGAACGACGATCGGCCGTTTCGGTCCGGTGCGCGAACTGGAACCGGAACTTGTCTACGAACTGGAATGCGCCGGTTTCGAACCTGCGCCGCGTCGCCGCTCGGGCCTGGCACTGCGCGGCGTGCAGGTCATCCGGCGGCGCGACGATCGGACGGTCGACACCATCGATTCGCTCGCCGAACTGCGAGCCGCATGGGGGATCGGCTCCGCTGATCCGCCACCGAACTGATCGCCGAGCGGCCGCCGCACTTCTCGCGATCCCCTCGGCGGTCGACGTTCAGGCGCTCGCCGACCGGCCAGGGCGAAAACCGAGCAGCTCGCGGATCGCCGCCACGATCTCCAGCGACTCGGCCGCGAACCCCGGATCGCGCAGATCGTCGAACGTCAGGCGGTCGCGGTAGCGCGACAGGATGAGCGATTCGAGTCGCTCGGCCCGCGTTTCGGTCAGCCGACCGACCGCGTCGAAGTTCGCGACCTGGGCGTCGTCGAGCACGACGCGCAGTCTCAGACAGGCCGGGCCTCCGCCGTTGGCCATGCTCTCTTCCAGATCGACGAAATGCACGTCGGTCAATTCGGGCAGTTCGCTCCGCAGGCGTTCGATCGCCCGCGCCGCCGAGGGAATCCGTTCGCACTGGCGCGGCACGATCAGGTGCCAACGGCCGTCGGGCAGGGTGAGCCACTGGCAGTTGAACAGGTAGCTGCGGACGGCGTCGTCGAGAGGCAATTCGTCGTCGTCGAATCGGACGACTCTTAGCGTCCCTCCGCACCGTCGATCGAATGCCCGAGCGATCTCGTCGAGCGCGCGAGCGCCATCGAAGAAGGCCCGCTCGTGAAGCATCAGCAGATCGCGATGGCCGACCGAAACGACATCGTTGTGAAAGACGCCGGCGTCGATCGCTGCAGGATCCTGCCGAACGGCAAGCCAACTGCCGTCGCCCAGCCGATGTCGCCGCGCGATCGCGCGACACGCTTCGGCGGTCTGGCGAGCCGGAAATCGGACCGGCCGATCGGCCGCTGCGGTCGCCGCGCCGGCATCGTCATCGCCATGCACGAAGAGTTCGAGTCCCGGACCGCCGAAATCGCCGGCGGTCAGGCGGACATGATTCGCGGCCCCTTCGTCGCGCAGCGGAACGCAAGCGGGAAGCGGCGTGTGAACGATCGCTCCGAGCGGCGCGATGGCCTGGCGCAACAGCTCGGTCGTCTCGGCCGATTCCAGATGCCGATGAAGTCCCGACGCGAGATTCGCCGGCGTCACGTGCAGTCGACCGTCGTCGGTGTCGGACGACGGCGAGATCGTCGCCGCGTTCGCCGCCCACATGCTCGAAGCACTCCACGCGGCCGACAACAGTCGCGGAGCGTGACGCGCCGCCGATTCGAGGACCTGGGCATCGGTTCCGTCGAAGCCGAGCTGGCGGAGCCAATCGAGGCGAGGGCGGGTCTGCGGCGGGAGGAGTCCTTGAGGAACGCCCAGCCGCGCCACACGACGCGCCTTGGCGAGTCCCTGGAGTGCCGCGGCTCGCGGGTTCGACACCGCGGCAGCATGCTCCATCGACGCGCGGTTACCGTACGCCAAGCCGCCGAAGTGATGCGACGGCCCGACGAGCGCATCGAAGTTCGCCTCGACCGCCATCCTGTCGCTCCGTCGGCGCCGGTCCGCGATCGGGCCGGCGCCGCAGTTCGGACGCTGTGCGAGCGATCGGCTCGACGCGCATCAGGGGAGAACGTAACGGAAGAAGTTGCGGACCGGCTGGCCGTTGACGAACGCCTTCGGCTGACCGATCAGCCCCTGGCTGACGTACGTACCGGCCGGCAGCCCCTGAAGAGGCAACAGCGGCTTGTAGTTCCCGTTGACCGGGACCGTCTGAGAGACCGCGCCGTACGGACCGTAGCCGAGCGACGGCGAGATGCTGGCAGGAGGGGTCGCACAGTTGCCGAGCGTCTGGGGGTAGCCGACCGTCTGATAGCCGACCGGGATCACGCCGCTGTTCGGCACGGTCCGAACCGGCTGTCCGACATACGGATTCGATCCGTAGGTGGTCTGCCAGTTCTGGGGCACGTTCGAAACGCCGCCGAGCGCCGGAGCGGTATCGGCCGGGACCTGATACGACGCCTGGACGATCGCCGGATTGCCGTACGCCGCGGCATCGACCGGAGCCAACCGCCAGGCGGTCGTTCCCTGGTTCGAGGGCGGACCGTAGGCGACCGACGGCGTGGTCGACATGCCGCGAATCGGATTGGCCGGAGCCGCCGATGCCTGTGGGTAGCCGTACGGATCGGCATAGCCGAAATTCGCATCGGTCGGACGATAGGCGGTCGACGGGACCGATGTGACCGAACCGGGGAGCGTCGAGCCGACCGCGGCGCTGCGCGGCGGCGTGTAGGTCGTCGTCACTCGTCCTCCGTCCGACGTCGGCGACGACGAGATGACGTACGACTGACCGGGCGAAGGAAACTGACTGAAGACGGTCTGGCCGTGCGCGGTTCCCGCGACGGTCAGCGAGACCAAGCCGACGAACACCACCCACGAAAGTTTCATCGCTGCCACCTGAAGGTTGTGATAGGGCGGAGTCGAACCGGGCGATCTCCCGCGGTTCATTCTTCGGCCTCTGCCGGCCGGCGACAACAGAACCGTGACCACCCGCACTCGACTCGGCGAGCGCCCGACGCTCGGAGGGACCCGATCGATCCGAATGCTGTCACAGGACAGATCGGAGTCGGTCGAAGCGGCCGGCTGAGCAGCCGAGGCAAGCTGCGGCGGGAGTGTTGCAGGGGAAGACCTCGAGGGCAAGATCGATCCGGCGTCGTCGAGCCGAACCCGATCGCCGCATCGTCGTAGAGCGACCGCCCCCGGTCGCACCATTTTTCGTAGTGCGACCGACCCCGGTCGCAGCATTATTCGTAGTGCGACCGCCCCCGGTCGCAGCCCTGGACAAGTCGTCGACAGGTTCGCACCCGGCGTAGCTCCGACTCGTCCCGAGCCGCGGGCGTGCGACTTCGATTCGGGACAAGCTGCGGTGCTTCGCGAACTCGCGGCGTCGCACCGCCGCGCGTCGGGGACGACGCGGGCCTACTCAGAGGCATCGTCGTAGTGTGACCGCCCCCGGTCGCAGCCCTGGACAAGTCGTCGACAGGTTCGCACCCGGCGTAGCTCCGACTCGTCCCGAGCCGCGGGCGTGCGACTTCGATTCGGGACAAGCTGCGGTGCTTCGCGAACTCGCGGCGTCGCACCGCCGCGCGTCGGGGACGACGCGGGCCTACTCAGAGGCATCGTCGTAGTGCGACCGCCCCCGGTCGCACCATTTTTCGTAGTGCGACCGACCCCGGTCGCAGCCCTGGACGAGTCGTCGACAGGTTCGCTCCTGCCTTACGCTTCGTCGACTCGCTTGCCGAGCAGCCGGACCGCGGCAGCCAGCGACGCGATCTGCAGAGGCCAGAGGAGCCAGACCGGGACGCCGAAGCCGAGCGGCAAGGTCCCGAAGACGATCGCCACCGCGGCTCCGAGCAGCGCATACGGCATCTGAGTGTTGACGTGCGCGACGTGATCGCAACCGCTCGCCTGACTCGACAGGACCGTCGTGTCGGAGATCGGCGAACAGTGATCGCCGAAGATCGCGCCGGCCAGCACGCCGCCGATCGAACCCATGACCAGGACGTGCGACGGATCGATGCCGCTCGGTCCGGCGGTCGCTTCGAGGGCGATCGGTACGGCCAACGGCATCAGGAGCGCCATCGTTCCCCAACTCGTTCCGGTCGAGAACGCGATGAGCGCGGCCAGGATGAAGACGAGCGTCGGGAGCCAGGCAGGCGCGATTCGCTCGCCGATCAGCCCCCACAGGAACTCGCCGGTATACAGTCGGTACGCCCGATGCGGGTACGGGTCGACGGCAGGAGCCGGTCCGGTTCCGGGCGGCAGGAGCGCCACAGCCTGTCCGTCCGTCAATCCGACGCCGCGGGCCACCGCCCACAAGCGAGCCGCGTCGAATCCCTTGTCCTGCAGTGCCGCGAATCCGGCTTGCCGTTCCTCCGGCGTCTCGGCTCGCTCTCCGATCGACCAGATCCCCCACTCGACGTCGGCCGCCATGGCGGCGGCGGTCTCTTCGTCGTCGCCGCTCGCGTCGTTACCGGTCGCCGCCGAGAGCGCTCCGGCCAACCAGAGAATCGCGAGCGCCGGGACCATCTTCGTCGCGCCGATCCAGGCGGCATCGAGCGTCTCTTGCCACGACAGGATTCGTTGGGGCAGGATCAGCGCCATCGCGCCGACGACTCCGACCAGCGCGCCCCAAACGAGCGACCCGAACGGATCGGCGTTCCCGAAGATGTCTCGCCAAGTCTGATCGGGGACCGTCGGATCGACCCCCGATCGGTACAGGAACGTGACGACGGCGGCGACCGTCAGACCGACCGGCAGCACGGCGTTCCACCAGCGAGCCGGCACGCCGGGGGAGGCTTCGAGTTCGTCGACCGGCAGCGTCGCTTCGCCCCCCGCACCCGATCGATCGGTCTCGCCGCGCCGCGCCCGTCGTTCGGCCGCGAGCATCGGCCCGAAGTCGCGCCCCATCAGCGCCAACAGCGGCACCAGCAACAGGGCAAGCCAGACATAGAAGCGATACGGCAGGCTGTCGATGAACAGTTCCGCCGCGTTCAGCTCGGCTCCGCCCGGCACCTTGGCCAGGCCATCGGCGATGTAGGCGATTTCGGTCGCGACCCAGGTCGACACGAGCGCCAGTCCGGCGACCGGAGCGGCGGTCGAATCGACGATGTACGCAAGCTTCTCGCGACTGACGCGCAGTCGATCGGTCAGCGGCTGGAGCGTCTTGCCGAGCAGCAGCGTATTGGCGTAATCGTCGAAGAAGACGAACAGACCGAGCAGCCAGCCGGTGAACTGCGCCATGCGCGGCGTTCGCGCCAGCCCGGCGAACGAGTCGACCAGCCCGAGCATCCCGCCGCTCCGGCTGACGATCGCCACCATCGAGCCCATCAGCATCGTGAAGGCGAAGACCTGCAGCTTGCTCGTCTCGACCAGCGCGGGCCAGAGCTGCAGCGCGACGAACCGCTCGATCGTCCGAGCGACCGCGCCCTGCTCGAGCACCGCGGCCGAGGCGAGGATTCCCAGCAACAGCGACGGGACGACGCGCCGCGTCGCCATGGCGAGCACGATGGCGACGATCGGAGGGAGCAGACTGAGCCAGCCGTACGGATGCTCGGACATCACGGGTTCCCGGTGCACGTCGAGAAGGAGCGAACGCGATCCCTCCGGACCGCTCGCACGATCCGCGCGGTCGAGGCCTCGGCGCCTCGGTCGAGGCAACGGGGACTCGGTCGGTGGCGGGCGCAAGGGGGAGGGGGGGCATGAGCCGCGACGTGCGGGGGCGACGCGGTCGGTCGTCCGACTCGCCGCTCGTCGACCGCCGAGGTTCATTCGGCAGCCGGCGATTCGCGTTTCGGACCGCCCCTATCGTCGTCGCCGCGACCCCCGATCGGCAAGCGGACCGACACGATCGTTCCTTGCCCGTCGCCGCGCGACAGCGCGATCGAACCGCCGTGCGCCCGCGCGATCACCCAACATTTCGACAGACCGAACCCCAGCCCCCGCCCCGCCTCACGCCCCGAATGGAACGGATCGAAGGCAGAGGCGAGGAGCGCATCGGAGATGCCGGGACCGTCGTCGATCACTCTCAACTCCCACCAGCGAGTCGCCGCTGAACCGTCCGATCGGGGCGCGCCGTCCGAACGGGGCGCGGCGTTCCCTTCAGACAGCGGCGCAAGCTCGACTCGGATCGTCCCGCCGACGCCGAGTGCTTCCGCGGCGTTACGGACGAGGGCTCCGACCAGGACCGCGAGCGAGACCGGGTCGCCGTGCAGACGAGTCGTCGGAGCGGGCCAGTCGCACCGGAGCGCCGAGCCGCTGGTCGCCGCATGCGATTGCAGCTCGGGCATCAGCGTCGGGAGCCACTCGCCGACGGCGAAGGGACGAGGCTCGAGCAACGGCGGGCGAGCGAAGAGCATCAGGTCGGCGATCATCTCATGCGCCCGGAGCGCATTGGCGGCGATCGCCGCGAGCCTGTGACGCCGCTCTCCGACCCGCTCGTCCGCCAGCAGCGTCTGAGCCCGAGTCGCGATGTTGGCGAGCGGGTTGTTGATCTCGTGACTCGCTCCGTAAGCCAGACGCCGGAGGGACGCGAGCTTCTCGACTCTCAACCGCTCCTCGAACGTCACCTCGCGCCGCCACCCCTGCCATGCCAGTCGCCAGCGCCGCGACCGCTCGGGATCGAGACGCTCGGTCGGCGGCTCGGCAAGATCCGATTCGAGCGAGGCGACCAGCGCGTCACGGCGCGATGCGGGATCATCCGACGAGACCTGTCCGGCGGCAGCCGCAACCAGGACGAACCAGTCGGCCAGGCGCGGGACCGCTGCAACCAGTTGCCGATGCTCGTCGAGCAACCGGCCGGCTAGATCGGCAGCACGATGGGCGATGTCGCCGTTCATGTCGCCACGAGACGAGAAGCGTGCGAGCAGCAGCGACTCGAGGACTTGTGTCGCCGAGTCGACCTCAACGACCGTCAGAGGTACGAACTCGCTCATCGCTTCCTCGTGCCTGGGCTCGCCGCGTCTGAACTCCTGGCGCCTGACTCCATGCGTCCGGCTTTCTGGCATCCGAACGCGGCATCGCCTGCCGAGCGTTGCCCCCAGAACGAATGACGGGGAACACCGACACCCCAAGCGAACGATCGGCTGATTGCTACGGCGCGCGAAACGACCCGAACGTTTCCGGCCGCGCGGACCGGCGTTCGGGTCGTCGCATGTCGCTCGCGTCAGCGCAGGGAGGCGGAACGGTCGGGTGAGCCGCTGAGCCCTGCGATCGTCGTCAGGTACCGGTCGCCGATCGCTCCATTTCGAGCAGATCGCACGATCGCTCGAGGAGCTTCTCGATCGGGAACGGCTTGTTCAGGAAGTCGTTGGCGCCGCAGTGACGCAGCTCCGCGATCTTGTCCTGCTCGACCATCCCCGAAATGCAGATGATCTTGACCGATTCGAGGCTCGAATCGCTCCGGACCCGCTGGCAGACTTCCTTGCCGTTGATGTCCGGCAGCATCACGTCGAGCACGACAAGGTCGGGTCGGAACTCGCGGACCAGCATGCCGGCATCGAAGCCGTTGTTCGCGATCCGGACGTCGAATCGTCCGTCTCGGTTGAACATGTCGGCCATCAGCTCGACCAGCTCTTCGTCGTCGTCGACGATCAGGACCTTCCGCTTGCCGCTCTCGAGAGCGTCGGTCGGAATCCCGTTGTCCTTCATGAAGGCGTACAACTGGTCTCGCGGGATCCGACGGAACCGGCTTCCCGGAACCCGGAACCCCTTGAGGGTCCCGTTGTCGAAGCAGCGAATGATCGTCTGCTGGCTGACCTTGCAGATCTTGGCAGCCTCGCCGGTCGTGAACACTGTTTTCATGCTCATGAAAACCATCCTCTCCTTAGGCGATGGTCATCGGTCCTAGCATCCGTGGCGAAGAGCGGCGAGGTCGTGGACGTGTTCTCGGTAGACGCGAGCTCCGCTTCTCCTCAGGTGGCTAGTCCCTAGCTCCCTGGTCCCATCGAACTTCGCGATACCCGCAAAGCTCACAAGCTTCTGTTTCAATGCAGCCGGCAGGCTCAACCATCCCTTCCTGAGTTGCCGACTTTGCCAAACGCGCGAATTATAGCCATCCTGCGGGCTCCGTCAATATCGACTCGTTCGCCGTAAACTACCGATTGCCAACGATTTGCGGCGAACCGACTCGAAAAGGGACGGAGTTTTCCTAACCCGCCAAAGCCCCTCCCAAGGCCGGAGACCGTCTCCCTCCAGCGTCCGGAGCCTCGGTATCAGGCGGGGAGTCGTCGTGCTGCCGTCTCGGGTCGCATCCTCGCGGGCCCGGCCATACCGTGGCCGAGGCGTGGCTTCGTCCCGATGCCGAACGAGCCTCGAAGCAGCAGCGGGATCAGTATCCACACGACCTCGGGCGCGGAGAGCCTGGGGCCACGTCCTCATGCCACGGTCTCGTCAGTTCCGTTGACGAGGCACGGGGGGCCCCTGCGCTTGGCGCTTCGGGCTGGAAGGCACGGAGGGCTGGGAGGCCGAGCCGTCGAATCTCCCTTTCGACCTCCGGGCCGTTCTGCTAATTCTCGCCGCGTCGGCGCTCGCTTCGTGCGCCGTCCCCCGCCTTCGTTCCGCTCGGAACCGCCGCCTCGATGTTCGGACTCCCGCTCGCACCGCCGAAGCCCGCCGCGCCGTCGACGACGACCGCGCGACGGAGCGTTCGTTGCACGAGCGGCTCCACGGACGACTCCGGTGCGACATCCCACGGTCTCGCTGGCGCCGAGCGCGTTCGGCCGTCGAGTCGATCGTCACGCGGATTGATGCTGCTGGCGCTGGTGGTCTTGGTCGGTTGCGGGACGACTCAGAGCAAGAGCCTGACCGAGCAGATGCTGGTGTCGGATGCGGTCGACCGCGCGGTTCAGCAGATCGACTTCACCGACCTGCAGGGGCGGACCGTCTATCTGGACGATCAGTTTCTGCAGCCGATCAAGGGACCGGGGTTCGTCAACGCCGAGTATGTCGAGAGTTCGCTCCGGCAACACCTGCTCGCTTCCGGAGCCCGTCTGCAGGATATCCGCGACTCGGCCGAAGTGGTCGTCGAGCCGCGATTGGGAGCGATGGGTTCGGACGCGCACGAGGTGGTGTACGGCATCCCGCAGAACAACGCGTTGTCGAGCGCCGCATCGCTGCTCCCCAATTCCCCTCCGGTGCCGATGCTCCCCGAGATCTCGGCCGGCAAGACGTCAATCGGCTTCGGTGCGGCCAAGATCGCCGTCTTTGCCTACGATCGCGAGTCGCGGGAGCCGATCTGGCAGTCGGGAATGCTGGTCGGACGAAGCAACACGCGCGACGTCTGGATTCTGGGAGCCGGTCCGATCCAATCGGGGACGATCTACGCCTCGACTCGATTCGCCGGCCAGCGTCTCGCTTGGCTCCCCTTCATCCATCGCCCCGCCCCTCCGAAACTCAGCCCGGTACCGTACATGGCCGAGATGCACTTCGGCGGAAGTGCCGCGAGCCAGCGGGTCGCAACCGAGCCGGCGGCAACCGAAACGGCGGAAGGAACCGAACGGCGCTGATCGATTCGGTCGTGCGGTCATCGTAGTGCGACCGCCCCCGGTCGCACCGGTCGTCGTAGTGCGACCGCCCCCGGTCGCACCGGCTGGCGTAGTGCGACCGCCCCCGGTCGCACCGGTTGTCGTAGTGCGACCGCCCCCGGTCGCACCGCACGGTCAACGACCTCGGGCTCGAAGAGCCCGGGGCCACGTCGTGCGGCAGCCAGGGGATGCCCGGCGCGCGGGCGGCTCACTAGAATCGAGTCGGCGGTGATGACGCCGCGCCCGCTTCTTTGCTCTCCCCGCCGGACCGTCCATGCGAGTCGGACTCTTCATTCCCTGTTATGTCGACCAGCTCTATCCCGAGGTCGGCCTGGCGACCTTGCGGCTGCTGCGACGGCTCGGCTGCGAGGTGGAGTACCCCGAGGCTCAGACCTGCTGCGGCCAACCGATGGCGAACACCGGAGTCGTTTCGGCCGCGCGGCCGCTCGCGGAGCGGTACGAAAAGGTCTTCGCCGACTACCCGTACGTCGTCTGCCCGTCGGGAAGCTGCGTCTCGATGGTCCGGAACCACTTCGATCAGGTGCTCGGCCGATCGGTCGATGACCACGCCGACGATTCCCACACGCCGCGTTCCCCCTCGTGCGATGCGGCTCTCCCGTCCGGCAGGACCTGGGAGCTGTGCGAGTTCCTGGTCGATGTCCTTCGACTCGAACGGCTCGACGTCCGTTTTCCGTATCGCGTCGGACTCCATCAGAGTTGCCACGGGCTCCGCGAATTGCGTCTGGGGAGTTCGAGCGAGCGGGTCGGTTCGCGGTTCTCGAAGGTCCGCCAGGTTCTCGAGCTGGTCGACGGGATCGAGTTCTGCGAGCTGTCTCGCGTCGACGAGTGCTGCGGTTTCGGCGGCACCTTCGCGGTGAGCGAAGAGGGGGTGTCGTGCCGCATGGGGCTCGATCGACTGGCCGATCATCGCCAAGCGGGGAGCGAGGTGATCGTCGGCAACGACATGTCCTGCCTGATGCATCTCGAAGGACTGCTGCGGCGTCGCGGCGAGTCGACTCGCGTGATGCATGTCGCTCAGATTCTGGCGGGGTAGGGGAGATGGAACACGCGATCAATGCCGACCGCTTCACGGCCGATGCCGAGCGGACCGGCTGGCATGACCAGGCGCTCTGGTTCGTTCGCGTCAAGCGAGACCGGATGGCTCACGCGCTCCCCGAGTGGGAAGCGCTCCGGACACGAGCGGCGGCGATCAAGGCGTACGTCAATGCGAACCTGGCGGAACTGCTCGAACGGTTCGAGTCTCGGGCGCGCGAACGGGGGATCGTCGTCCACTGGGCCGAGACGGCCGAGGACCACAACCGGATCGTGCTCGACCTCCTCCGCTCGCGCGGCGTCACTCGGGTGGTCAAGAGCAAGTCGATGCTGACCGAGGAGTGCCACCTCAACCCGTACCTCGAGAAGCACGGCATCGAGGTGGTCGATACCGACTTGGGCGAGCGGATCGTGCAGCTCCGCAAGGAGCCGCCGAGTCATATCGTGCTGCCGGCGATTCATCTGAAGAAGGAAGAAGTCGGCGAGACGTTCCGCGAGCATCTGGGGACCGAGCCGGGGGCGAGCGATCCGCAGTACCTGACCGAAGCGGCTCGCGGCCACCTGCGCGAGAAGTTCCTGGCGGCTCAGGCCGGGATCACCGGAGTCAACTTCGCGATCGCCGAGACCGGCGGCTTCGTGGTCTGCACGAACGAAGGGAACGCCGACCTCGGCGTCTCGCTCCCGCCGATCCACATCGCCTGCATGGGCATCGAGAAGCTGCTGCCGCGGCTCGAGGACCTCGGCGTCTTCACTCGACTGCTCGCCCGCAGCGCCACCGGCCAGCCGGTCACCACCTACACCAGTCACTTCCACGCCCCTCGCCCCGGCTGCGAACTGCATGTCGTGCTGGTCGATGCGGGGCGGAGCGAGATCGCGGCGAATCCGGCCTATCGCGAGGCGCTCAACTGCATCCGCTGCGGCGCGTGCATGAACACCTGCCCGGTCTATCGGCGGAGCGGCGGGTTCAGTTACGAGAGCACCGTACCGGGACCGATCGGTTCGGTCCTCGGGCCGCTCCGCGAACCGAAGAAGTACCACAGTCTGCCGTACGCCTGTACGCTCTGCGGTTCATGCACCGACGTCTGTCCGGTCCGCATCCCGCTGCACCATCAGCTGCTGAGCTTCCGCCAGACGCTCGCCGAGAAGAAGCTGATCCCGTGGACGAAGCGGGTCGGCATGCGTCTGACCGGCAAGATGCTCGGCTCGGGTTGGGCGTATCGCCTGACCGGGCGTCTGGCGCGGTGGTGGGTGCCGAAGCTTCCGCGCTTCCTCGTCTACTCGCGTCTCAACGCCTGGGGGAAGCAGCGCGAGCTGCCGCCGATGCCGAAACGATCGTTCCGCGAACTCTATCGGATCGAGCCTCCCGATGACCGACGACGCTAGACGCCGGATTCTCGAGCGACTGAAGCGCGTCCGTCGCGCCGACGTGCCGCTCCCCGGCGAGCTCCCCGAGACGATCGTGTTCGAGGATCCGCGCGCGAAGTTCGCCGAGATGCTGCGGCTGGTCGGAGGGACGCCGCTGGACGTCGCGGATCGCGACGCGGCGCGATCGACGCTGGCCGAGCTGCCGGTCGTCCGTCAGGCGAAGCAGATCGTCTCGTACGTCCCCGACCTGGTCCCCGGCACCCCCGGACTCGACACGGTCGACGATCCTCATGAGCTGGCCGCGGCCGATCTGGCGGTCTGCCCGGCCGAGTTCTGGGTCGCCGAGAACGGAGCGGTCTGGGTGACCGATCGACAGATCGGCCAGCGCGTGTCGCTCTTCCTGGCGCAGCACCTGATCCTGATCGTCCCCGGTTCGCAGTGGGCCATGCAGATGCATGACGCCTATCGCCGCATCGGCGCGATCGATCGCCCCTTCGGCGGCTTCATCTCGGGCCCCAGCAAGACGGCCGACATCGAACAGTCGCTGGTGATCGGCGCCCACGGAGCCCGTTCGCTGCACGTCGTACGGATCGGCTGAGACGAGCGTCGAGCCCGCGTTTCGCAGCCCCGGCCGAACGCCCGAGCTCCCCGTTTCGCGGTCCCGAAACGCCGGCGATTCCGCCGAGCGCTCCTTGACCCTGGCGCAACGGCGTAACTACGCTCGATCATCGGGTTTCCGATGCGGGGGCCCGCAGCGCCGCGAGTCCTCGGATCGTGCGGGGACGGTCGACTCCGGTGCGAAGTCCGACACAGCAATGAGGTCAGTCATGAGGTTCGGTAGTCCGGCAGCGCGGCGTTGCATGGCGATTCTGGTCGTAGCGGCTGGCGCCGCGTTCGCGTCGAGCCCGTCGAACGCCGACGACTGGATGGCCTTCGGCGCGAGTCCCGCGAATCCGAACGTCTATGTGATCGGTTACGGAAACGACGAGCCGGGGGCTAAGGCGTGCGTCGCGCGGATCACCGGTACGACCGACGGCGTCACCGCTCACACCGTGCCGTATGACCTGCCGGACTGCCCGCATCCGGAAGGGGGCGGCGGGGGAGGCCCTGGCGGTCCCGGCGGCCCGGCTCCTGCCGGACCGCAGTATCAGTTGTACGAGTTCAAGTTCTCGGTCTCCGGTTTCCCCGGAGGTCAGCTGAGCTATCGCCTGACGATGCCGGTCGACACCGCCGGATCGAAGTTCAACGAAGAGGTGATCGCGCCGCTCGCCGGACGGATGATCGCGATGCAGATCGTCAAGGCGACGCCGTTCTTCGGTTCGCTCAAGGGGTTCTCGATCGAGACGGACGGCACGCCGAGCGCCTCGCCGGTCCCGGCCATCGGCACTCCCTGATCGACGCGTCCGTCGCTTGACGTCGAGGTCGCACTGCGGCGCGAAGGACTTCGGAGATTCTCCTCCTCCTTCGCGCCGCCGTCCCCTTGCGAGAAGCACCGCCGTTCGGTGCGATGCAGGTCGCTACCGCAAGCGGTTCGCCGCCAGACGAGCTGCCTCGAGCGGATCCCCGGGCAGTTCGAGCAGACCGCCGGTCGCGGAGACGATCCACCACGAGGCGGTCGCCTCGTTCCAGCGGATGCGCGACTCGGGCGATTCCCCTCCTGGGATGACCGGCCCGATCTCGAGGCCGTCGATCCGGATTCCGGCAAGCTGCGGTCCGATTAGCAGCACCGCATCGCGTCCCACGAGCGCCACGCGATCCCCGTTCGCTGCGGCGCCGAACGCGACCGCGCCGTCCAGGCGAGCGAGCTCGTCGAGCGAATCGTTCGCCCCGGACGCGAGCAAGCGACCGTCGCCGGTCAGAACGGCGACCGTCGTCGGATCGAGCCAGCCGATCTGCCGGACCTCGGTGACGCCTTGAAGGACCGTCGTTCGACGATTCCCTTCGAGATCGGCGACCATCAGTCGCGGAGCCGCTTCGCCGGTCGAGATCCACGCCAACCGCTCGCCGGTCGGACTCGACGCGAACGCCGTCAGCGATTCGGTATCGAGCGGAATCGTGGCGGAACGCTGCAGTCGCTCGTCGATGCGGATCCACTCGCTTCCGTCGCGGACGACATCGATGCCGTCGGCCGTCGCGCTCAACCGCCGAATCGGCCGCTCCCCCGTCAACGTTTCCGACGTCGGCGGTACGGCCGCAAGATCCCAGAGAACGATGCTGCCGTCATGC
>CAZZBI010000012.1:0-14578 GCA_964652385.1 uncultured Pirellulaceae bacterium
CGCGGTCGCGACCATCTGACTCTTCGGCGACACCTCCTGCTTCTCGGCGTCCGACGTCGCCTTCTCGTTCGCGGCGCGGATCGCCTTGATCTCGTCGTTCACCTTGCCGAGCTTCTCGCCGTCCAGGCCGTAGACCTTCGGGAAGAAGAGGAAGCTGCTCCCTCCCTGGTTCTTGAACTCCTCGTAGACCAGGTTGTCGGCCGCCGACAGCCGCTCGCCCGAGTACTTGTCCTTCAGATAGCCGAGCCCCGGAGCGCCGATCAGGCCGGCCGACATCATGCCGATGCCGCCCATGATGCTGATCGCCACCGCTCCGGTCTTCGGGAAGCGATCGCTCGCCACCGCCAGCATCGTCGGCCAGAAGAAGGTCTTGCCGATCCCGTAGATCGTCAGCGCGACGACCGCGAACGCGAACGACTCGACATAGCTCGTCATCTGCAGGCCGACGATCGCCAGGATCGCGCACAGCAGCAGCAGGCCGACCGGCGAGAGGCCGATCTTCGTCTCGATGAAGTGGGCACAGAACCGCAGGCCGAACATCACGGCCGACGTGTAGACGAACAGGAACTTCCCCTGAGCACTCGTCAGGATGTTCCCCGTGATGTTCTGGATCCAGTTGTCGGTTCCCAGCTCGACCGCTCCGACCATCGCGTGCGTGATGAACAGGATGAAGAGCAGGAACGACCCGAGCGAGAAGCGGGTGAGCACACCGATCACGATCAGCAACAGGCCGCCGACCAGGTAGCCGAGCCACTTCGAGATCGCGATCCCCTGCCACTCGGCTTCCTTCTTCTGCAGCGCCGGAGCCTCGGGCAGGACGACCGGATCCCCCTCGCTCGCCGTCTCGGCGGCGCCCTCCGAAGCGGCCGGCGTTTCGGTCGGAGCGGGCGTCGTGGCTTCGCCTTCCTGCGGCGCAGCGGCCTCGGCGGGGGCGGCCTCGTCCTGCGGCGGCGCCGCATCGGCCGGCGTCTCGGCCGGCGCCGACTCCTGAGCGTCACCGGCGGGCGTATCCTGCCCCGCTCCGGCCGCCAGCGAATCGCGACCGATCAGCGTTCCCTGAGCCGTTTCCGGGGTCCCTTCGATGTAGACCGGCAAGCCGGCTCGATCGAGCAGCGGGAGGACCTTCGGGAAGACCTCCTGGCCGAAGAAGACGGCGATGAAGAACGAGACGACCAGGCCGCCGAGCACGCCGACGTCCTTCATCATTCCGCCGAGCGTCATCCCCGACTTGGACGCTTCCGACTTGGGCATCGACTGGCCGACGAACATCAGGCCGTAGATCGCGGTCGGCAGCAGGAACAGGGCGAGCTGCCACTGCCACGGCCACTCGGCGCCGTCGTCGAGAATCCAGCCGAGCGCACCGCCGATGATCAGACCGGCCGGCCAGCTCGCATGCAGGATGTTCAGGTAGTGCGTCCGGCGATCGGGAAAGAGCGTCGCGACAAGCGGGTTGGCGACCGCCTCGAGCGTTCCGTTGGCGTAGCCGAACAGGAAGGTGCCCCAGTAGAGCATCTGGTAGATGTAGGCCTTTTCGGCCGCATCGATCCCCCCTGCCTCGAGCCCGTTGATGAAGCCGAAGGTGACGATCGCCGACGCGACATGCGACACGAAGGCGAGCACGACCAGCCACATGTAGCCGATCCGGTCCGCCACGAAGCCGCCGAGAATGATGCCGATGCAGAAGCTCGTGAATCCGGCTCCGCTGATCATCCCCTGTTCGGTACTCGAAAATCCGTACTCGCGCCCCCAGTTGTCGAGAATGCCGCCGCGGATCGCGAATCCGACACCGGCCGCCAGGATCGCCATGAAGCCGGCGCCCAGCAGCCACATGGCGTTCGGGGCTCGTCCCGCCGCCTCGCCACCTTGTTTCATAGTGGATCTCCCGATCGTCGCTGAATCGTTGCGTGTGGTCGTACGGAATGAGGGCTCGCGCGGAATCGCTTCCCAAGAGTCGTCGTGCGACTTTCGACGCGGCAGGTCGAAAGCGGTCGGCTCGACCGACTTCATGACGTTCGGGACTTCGAAACGGCCAACGGCATCATGCGAACCGTTGGCTCGTGCTAGCGTCCGCAGCGGAGCCTAAGAGTAGCCGGAGCCCTTGCCGAACACAACCTGCGCCCCTACGCGTCCGCCGAGTCGTCGGAAGATGCCGATTCCCGGTTCCCCGCGCCACCGTTCGGTCGCGCCGTCAGGACCAGCCGCTCCCCATCCATCGCGGCCGAGATCCCGCCCGGCAGGTCCAGTCGCCGGCGGTCCGCGCTCCCCGCCAACTCCCCCAGAGCCAGCCAATCCCGTTCGGTCAGATCGCGCTGCGGCCAACCCATGCGGCGCCACAACGCCCTTAACCCGCCGACTCGATCGCTCGGTGCGAGTCGGGCCAGATGGCTGCGGTCCAGACGAATCCCTCGGTCGCACGGCTCGACCCCCCAAGAATCGACTCGCTGCTCATCCAGGCGATTCAGACGTGCCGCGACCTCTTCGGCTCGCCGAGCCAGACCGGCGATCGCGTCGGTCGGATCGCGGCCGAGGAGATCGGTCAGCAGCGGAAGGAGTTCGAGACGGATGCGGTTGCGAGTCGGTTCGAGCGAGCGATTGCTCGAGTCCTCGCGCCACGGCTGGTCGATGGCGACGAGCCACCGTCGAAGCGCGTCGCGCCGAACGTCGATCAGCGGACGAACGAGCGTGATGTCGGCCGCCAGTCGTCGGAACGGAGCGATGGCGGCGAGCCCGTCGATCCCGGTCCCTCGGATCAGACGAAACAGCAGTGTCTCGGCAACATCGTCGGCGGTATGAGCGGTGACGACATGCCGCGCTCCGCTCTGCCGTGCGACATCGGACAGAAATCGATAGCGCAGTTCGCGAGCCCGCTGTTCGAAACCGTCGGGGATCGACTGCCACGACGCCGGAGCGGCGCGTTCGACGATCGAGTCGAGGCCGAGCGACGCGGCCGTCTGTTCGACGAACTCCCGATCGCCGTCCGATTCGGCTCCTCGCTGTCCGTGGTCGAAGTGAGCGACGATCAGCCGCGGCGTCGGATCGACCCGTCGCGCCGCGATCACCATCAGTCGCAGGAGCGCCATGCTATCGGCCCCGCCCGAGACGGCGATGACCGACGGGTGGACCGACCAGCGCTCGGTCGGCCAACGAACCAGCAGCGCGCCGAGCGGCGAGTCGGAAGAGTCGTGGGGGGCGTCGGCTTCGAAGGTCATGGCACGACTCGACAGGTCCCCGAACGCGAACTCGACCACGCGCGACGGAGGTCGCTCGATCGAGTCCACCGCGCCCCCCTTTGTCGGATCACGATTCGGTCGCGACCGCGGCCGCTCCGATCAGCACGACATCCTCTCCGAGACCGCTCGGCACGATCGCCGTCTCGTCGCGCACCGGTCCGAACGCATAGCAGCGGAACGCCTCGACGATCGGATCGCGGAAGAGCGGGTCCGGCAGCTGCGATACGCCCCCGCCGATCACCAGGCACTCGGGGGACAGGAGCGTCGCGACCTGAGCCAAGGCCCAGCCGAGGACGGAGGTCGCCTGCTCGAGTACCGCTCGCGCCAGCGGATTGCCGTCGATCGCCGCCTGGCCGATCCGCCGCGCGTCGGGAGGGAGATCGGCGGGAAACGAGTCCCACCAGGTCCGAGCCGACTCGAACTCGACGCGGCCGATCGTCGGTTCGGGGACGGGCGGAACGATCGGTCGCTCGTCCGGAATCGCTCGGCCGAACCAGACGGCGGCCGTCGCACGGGCCCTCGCTGCGATCCCCGCGCCGCTCGCCAGCGACTCGACCGTCGCATACGGCGATGTGCAGCCGAGACCGGGGCGCAGATGGCCGATTTCGGCGATCGACGGACGACCGATCCCCTGACGCCGACCGTCGACGATCCACCCGCCGCCGACTCCGGTCCCGACCGTCATGTAGAAGGTCGAGCGATAGCCGCGCCCCGCTCCCCAGAGCGCTTCGCCGAGTGCCGCGGCGTCGCAGTCGTTGGCGACGACGGAAGGACGGCCGGTCCGGTCGGCAAACCAGAGTCCCAGTTCGAAGCCGTCCCAGCCGTCGATCTGATGACTCCGGTAGATCCGCCCGGACGCTCCGACCGGGCCGCCGAACCCGACACCGACTCGATCGAACGAACCGCTCGGGAGCGAGTCGATCATCCGCTCGATCCGATGCAGGATCCCCGCGGCACCATCCGCGGTGACCACCTCATCGCGTCGCCGTTCGACGATGCGACCGCTCGCGGGTTCGACCAACGCGACCTGCAGTTTCGTGCCGCCGATCTCGACCGCCAGAATCATCGCCACGCCTCTCGAACGCACCGATTCCCGTCGCGCCCCGCGTCAGGGAGATCGCGACGACCCCTCACGCGCCGACCGTCGCGTAACGGCCGACGCGATTCATCCGGGCGTGGACGTCGTTGAGCACCCAGTGGAAGACCGCCAGATGAATGCTCTCGACCATCCCCATGTCGTCGAGCGCGACATGCAGGCCGTCCTTGCGCATCGTCAGCAGCTTGCCGCCGGAGTACCCGGTCAGTCCGAAGGTGTCGACGCCGTGGCGGTTGGCCCAGTCGACGGCATTCAGGATGTTCGGGCTGTTCCCCGAGCCGCTGATCGCGATCAGCAGATCGCCCGCCTGAGCCAGGTTCATCAGCTGCTGCACGAAGATCTGGTCGTAGGCCAGGTCGTTGCCGACCGCCATGATCCAGCCGAGGTTGTCGGTCAGCGATTGGATCCGCATTCGCCGAAAGCTCTCGTCGCGCAGTCGCGCGTCGGGGATCGTCCCCTTGGCCAGGTCCTCGGCGATGTGCGTCGCGGTCGTGCCGGAACCGCCGTTGCCGATGACGAAGACCTGCCCCCCGCGCTCCCAGGTCTCGATCAGCCGATCGGACCAGCGAGCGAGCGCCGCTCCGTCGATTGCGGCGAGTTCCGACTGCAGTCGTTCGAGATAGGCGGACCAATCCAGGCGGGTGCCGAGCACGAGAGGGACTCCGGAACAGCGAGGAGAGCGATACGGTTTCGGGACGGACGCGACGCGTCGCGAACATCCGGTGCGGAAACGCCGACGGCCGGCGGCGGAATCGGTTCCGCTGCCGGCCGCCGCCGCTTCAGGATAATCGATCGAGTCGCCGTCGCTCAGGACCGGTTCCGGTCGACGGGGCGACCGAGTCGGTTCATGAACGAGTCGACTCGAGCGAGACGAGCTGCTGTTCGTCGGCCATCTTGCGGATGTCTTCGGTGATCCGCATCGAGCAGTACTTCGGGCCGCACATGCTGCAGAAGTGGGCGCTCTTGAACGTGTCCTGCGGCAGCGTCTCGTCGTGATAACGCCGAGCTGTCTCGGGATCGAGGCTCAGACGGAACTGCTCGTTCCAGTCGAACTCGAACCGGGCGCGTGAGAGCGCATCGTCGCGATCGCGGGCTCCCGGGCGATGGCGAGCGACGTCGGCGGCGTGGGCAGCGATCTTGTAGGCGATCACTCCCTGGCGGACGTCGTCGTTGTTCGGCAGCCCCAGGTGCTCCTTCGGCGTGACGTAGCAGAGCATCGCCGCGCCGGCCCAACCGGCCAGCGAAGCACCGATCGCGCTGGTGATGTGGTCGTAGCCCGGAGCGATGTCGGTGACGAGCGGACCGAGCACGTAGAACGGCGCGCCGTGACAGACCTCGATCTGCTTCTTGACGTTCATCTCGATCTGGTCCATCGGCACGTGCCCCGGACCTTCGACCATCACCTGACAACCGCGCTCCCAGCCGCGGAGCGTCAGCTTGCCGAGCACGTCGAGTTCGGCGAACTGCGCCTCGTCGCTCGCGTCCGCCAAACTCCCCGGACGCAGGCCGTCCCCCAGACTCCAGGTGACGTCGTGCGCCCGCATGATGTCGCACAGGTCGTCGAAGTGCTCGAACAGCGGGTTCTGCTTCCGGTGCGCGACCATCCACTTGGCGATCAGCGATCCGCCCCGGCTGACGATGCCGGTGACGCGCCGAGTCGTCAGGTGCAGGTGCTCGAGGAGCACGCCGCAGTGGATCGTCATGTAGTCGACCCCCTGCTTCGCCTGATGCTCGACCATGTCCAGGAAGTGATGCGCCCGCATCTCTTCGATATTTCCGCCGAGCTGCTCGAGCATCTGATAGATCGGGACCGTGCCGATCGGTACCGGCGAGGCATCGATGATCTGGCGCCGGATCCGGTCGATGTCCTTGCCGGTCGACAGGTCCATCACGGTGTCGGCTCCGAAGTGGACCGCCGTGTGGAGCTTTTCGAGTTCGGTGCCGGCGTCGCTGGTGACCGCCGAATTGCCGATGTTCGCGTTGATCTTGCAACTGGCCGCGATGCCGATCGCCATCGGCTCCAGCCGCCCCGCCAGATGATGCTTGTTGGCCGGGATCACCATCCGTCCCGCCGCTACCTCGTCCCGGATCGTCTCGGCGGCGAGCGATTCGCGCTGCGCGACATATTCCATCTCGGGCGTGATCCGCCCGGCTCGGGCCTCGAGAAGCTGAGTCATGCTCTTGTCGAGCCTCCTTGAATACCGTCGACGGGATCGGCCGTCGGGAGCGACGACGACGCTCGAACCGGACCGGTCGATCCTCGTCGGTCATGGTAGCAGTTCGACTCGCGCGAACAAGTAACGCCGCCCCCCGCCGAACTCCCCCTCCGCGAGCCGGCGTCATGCGGCTCACCAGCCGTCGACGATGGGCTCGCCGGCGCGAAGAAGGCGAGAGGAAGCAGCGTGTCGAGCCTGAGGTGCGAAGGAGGGCGAATCTCCGGTTCGACGCGGAGCCCACTTCCCTTTCGCCCCCGCTCCCCCCGCGCCTCTCGCCGGGCTCCCTCCCGAGTCCCGGTGCGGCGAGGCCTAGAACCGGACCGGTCCCGCAAAGAAATCTCGTCCGGCGGCGTTTTCGGCTGAAGTCGGCCGAGCGAGCGGAATCGCGCTCCTAGGATTCCTCCACCTCGCTTGCCCCGTTAGATTCAGCACCATGATGAGGAACGCCGCCATGACCCGCACGATCCGCGGGACGCTCGCGCTCTCCTTGCGCGAACGCCTTGCCCTGATCCCGACTTCCGGAGTCTTCGGCACGAGGCGGCTGTTCGGCCTGCTGCTGCTCGCGCTGCTGTCGAGCGGAACGGGGGGCCGAGTCGCGCCGGCGGCCGATCCCCCCCTGACCGATCCGTTGACCGTTCGAGCGGCGCTCGAGTCGGTTCGCGCCGACGATCTGAACGCGCACGTCCTGGTCCTGGCCGACGATTCGTTCGAGGGGCGCGACGGCGGAACCCCGGGCGGTCATGCGGCCGCCAAGTACCTCGCGCTGCACTTCGAGAAGTACGGTCTAGAGCCGGCCGGCGAAGCGGGCAGCTACCTGCAGGTCTTCGGCAACGACTTCCGCAACGTGCTCGGTCTCTGGCGCGGATCGGACCCGACGCTGGCCGACGAGGTGATCGTGATCGGAGCCCACTTCGATCATGTCGGCTACGGCACCCGCAACGACAGCTACGGCCCGTACGGCGTCGTGCACAACGGAGCGGACGACAACGCCAGCGGGACCAGCGCGCTGCTCGAACTGATCGAAGCCTTGGCGGATGCCGAGCTGCGCCCGCGCCGCTCGATCCTCTTCTGCCTGTGGGATGCCGAAGAAGACGGCCTGCTCGGATCGATCCACTGGCTCGATCATCCGACCGTTGCGCGGGATCGGGTTCGCTTCTCGATCAACCTGGACATGATCGGTCGATTGCGCGAGGAGCAGCTGACGGTCTACGGCGAACGGACCGCCCCCGGTCTGAGAACGATGCTCGCGCGGCTGAACGACGAGCCGTTTCGGCTGTCGTTCGATTGGGAACTCGCCGCCGACAGCGATCACCACCCCTTCATCACCAAGGGGATTCCGACCCTGATGTTCCATACCGGGCTGCACGACACCTACCATCGCCCGACCGACGATCCCGAAACGCTCGACTACGACGGCATCGAACGGGTGACTCGCTATGTCGGCCGCGTCCTGTGGGAATTGGCCGACGGCGAGCGGACCTGGGTCTTTCGAGGCGAGTCGTGGAACGAAGGGGAGGAGTTCCGCAAACGGTTCGAAACGCCGGCTCCGGTCGGCCCGCCCCGAATGGGATTGGCCCTCGAAGGGGCGTCGGCCGGCGCTGATGGGACTGAAGGGGCGGCTGCCGCTGAGGAGCCGTTCTTCGTGACGGTCGCCGCCGTCGAGCCGGGGAGTCCGGCCGCTGCGGCAGGGCTCGAACCGGGGATGAGAATCCTGGCGGTCGACGGCCTGCCGCTGAAATCGGAAGTCGACTTCTGGAATCGGATCAACGAAGCCCCTCAGGAACTCGTCCTGTCCGGGACCCGCGGCGAGGCCGGCGCGACGCCGCTGAAGCTGACGGTCGAACTGGCCGGTGCGCCTTCGCGAGTCGGGCTGTCGTGGCGCATGGACGACGGGCAAGGCGATCTCGCGCTGATCACCCGCATCGGCTCGATGACGCGGGCCGAACGAGCCGGGCTCCAGGCGGGCGATCGGATCCATCGGATCGGCGACGAACCGGTCCGCTCGACCGAGCAGATTCGCGAGCGGCTCACCACCGCCGACGGTCCGCTCGATCTGTGGGTCGAACGCGAAGGGAAGCTGCGGCGCTGTCGCCTGGATTTCGGCGACGACCGCCCGAGTTCGTCCGGCTCGTGACCCTCGGCGACCGGTGGTGCGGCGGTTGTGACCGACCCCCGCCTCGACTAAATTCGCTCTTCCTGCCTCCGAGGGACGGGCGCTTCGCGACCTGTCCCTTCTCGACCGAACCTGCTGCGGATCCGGCGCATGAACGACGCCTCTTCTTCCGTCGAACCGACCGCTCGCCGTCGTCGTGTCCTGATCGTCGATGACGATCCGGATATCGTCGACTCGGTCTCGTTCGCCCTCAAGCCGCGCGGCGTCGACGTTCTTGTCGCTCGCGACGGCAATCTCGGCCTGGCGATGGCCGAGAAGGAAGAGCCGGACCTGCTGATCCTCGACATGATGATGCCGAAGCGGAGCGGTTTCCTGGTCCTCGAGAAGCTGGTCGAGGATGCCGCGCGGCCGATGCGGATCATCATGATCACGGCCAACGAAGGGAAGCGGCACGAGGACTACGCGCGCGAGCTCGGCGTCGACGACTACATCCGCAAGCCGTTCCCGATGGACCGCCTGCTCGACAGCGTCGACCGCCTGTTGGCGCTCGAGAAGCCGGCGAGCTGAAAGGCGCCGCCGGGAGACGCGGAAGACGCGGAGGCGCCGAGAGACGCCAAGGGGATACCGAAGGCACGGTCGGACCGGTTTTCTCACGGAGACGGAGGCGCCGAGAGGACGGAGGCGCCGAGAGAACGGAAACGCAGAGCGGTCTCCGACTCTCAGGCCTCCCCTACGCTCTCGCTTTCGCTTACGGCTCGTAGGCTTCGGCGAACGGGTTGCGCGTTCGAGGCATCCAGCGGCAGAGCAGGATGCCGCCGAAGTAGAGGAACGAGAGCGGGATCGCGAGCAGCAGCATGCTGATCGGATCGGCCGGAGTCAGGATCATCGCGACGACGAAGATCACCAGGATCGCGATTCGCCACTTCTCGATGTAGGCCTGCACGGTGAACAGGCCGATCCGGTTCAGGAAGAGCATCACCAGCGGCAGCTGGAACGCGATGCCGAAGCCGAGCGGCAGGACCATCACGAACGTCAGCCACTCGCCGATCCGCGGCTGGGGATCGATCCCCATCGATGCGTTGAACTGGAACAGGAACATCAGCACCGGCTGAAAGACGCCGAAGAAGGCGAGCAGCACGCCGCTCAGGAACAGCAGCAGGCTCAGCGGCAAGTAGACGTGGATGTAACGCTTCTCGTGCGGGTACAGACCGGCCGCGACGAACGTCCAGATCTGATAGAAGATCCACGGGCTCGCCAGGACCAGAGCGGTGATCAGCGCCGCCTTGAGCCAGACCATGAAGACTTCTTCGACCTTCAGCGCCTGGGCGTTGATGCGAGTCGATTCCCAGACCTGCAGGTCGACCAGATCGGCACGGACGAGGCCGATTTCGGGAGCCATCGCGCGGGTGATCAGGATCCGGTTCAGTCGCCGACGCGTCTCGGGATCGTCCTGCGTCGCCAACTCGTTGCGCAGATGTTCGAGCGGATTCTCGCGCGTCTCTTCGGCGAAGACCTTCGAGAAGCGGGCGAGCCAAGCCGGCCACCAGCTGGTCCGATCGATCCCCGCATACGCATCGGCGAACTCCTCGCGTTGATACAGGTCGGTCGAGCCGGCAAGGCGATCGAGGATCTCGAGCAGACGGAGCTGGTCATCACGAGTCGCATCGGTTCGTGAGGCGATCTCGGCCAGCGATTCGCGCTCCTCGTCGGTCAGCTGGGACGAGAGCCAGCGGCGCGAAGCGCTGTCGGCCGAGACGCCGAGCCCCTGAGCGATTCGCGGGACATCGACCAGCGGCAATTGGCTGGCACGAAAGGCGTGCGGCGATCGAGCCGCGGGTGCGGGAAGATCGGGATAGCTTTCCCGAAGTGCCGCGAGCAGTTCGCTCGGTTCGAGTTTCAGCTTCCGCGGAATCAGGCGGTCCTGATCGAGCAGCGGCTGCAGCTCGGGAGGGACGATGCCGTCGTTGGCCGCTGCCAGTTCCGCTTCGGCCTGCGAGCGCATGAACGTGCGGATCGCGTCCTCGAGCGGCGTCTGCAGGTAGCGGACCACCTCGTCGGCAAAGACGGTCGCGACGGCGAAGGCGATCGCCAGGCCGATCAGCGACTTGACCAGGACGCGACGCAGTTCCTCGAGATGATCGCCGAAGCTCATCCGAGTGTCTTCGAACAGGTCCTCGCTCGGTTTCAGCACCATGGACTCAGGCGGCTCCGTCGAAGTTCGGGCGTCGGTTCGCCGGGCGGTATCGACACCGCGAGCCGTCGAGCCGAGCTGGGGTTCGAGCCTCGAGCCGTCGGGAACGCCGCCGCTCGAAGGTCCGGACACCGAAGGTCTCCGGGAGCGAAGGCGAGCGAGTCGCGCCGCGGTCCCCGGAAGGGACGCGGAGGGCGCGACAAGAGGGCTCTCGCGGTCGAGGCGAGAAGCGTACGGAGGGAAACTGCCGTACCAGGTGCGAGCCGGCTCGAAGCGAACGGGGATTACCGGCCGCCTCGACCGAGCGAGCTCATCCTAGTCGCCGTCGGGAACGTCAACAAGTCGGACGCACTGCCGTGCCATCGGCTCGAAGGAGCCAGCCTGCTGCTCGGGCGAAAGGTCGCCGAGCCCTCCGGGACCGCAAACCGAGCCGTTCAGATCGCGTCGCTCCCGCGCTCGCCCGTCCGGATGCGGATGCAGTCGTCCATCGGCAGCACGAAGATCTTCCCGTCGCCGATCTCGCCATGTTCGCCCGTCCGTCCGCCGCGGATGATCGCCGAGATCGTCGGCTCGACGAAGTCCTCGTTGACGGCGATCTGCAGCTGCACCTTGCGGAGCAGATTGACGGTGAACTCGTGCCCCCGATACACCTCGGTCTGCCCTTTCTGGCGACCGAAGCCCTGACAGTCGAGGACCGTCAGGCGGACGACGTCGACATCGGTCAGCGCCTGTTTCACCGCTTCGAGCTTCGACGGCTGAATGATGGCGATGATCAGCTTCATGACGAACTCTCGGAGACGAAAACGACGAGCCGAACCGCGTGCCGCTCGGACCGGCCGACAATGTAGCGACCCGCTCACGGTACCGCACGCCGCTCAAGAAACGACTCGGCCCGGCGAGCCGATGTCGAGTCGGCGGCGCCGGGCCGGGTCGCGGCGTTGGAGATCAAGAGGGACTGCCTCGCAGAGGCTGTCGAACGAGCAGTGGGGTTGGAGTCAGCATGATGCGCGCCCGAAGTTCCACGAGACAGTCCCTCGTACGATGCGCGACGTCGACCGGTTCGGTCGGCACGTCGCTCAAGGATTGTAGGCGTGCTGTCCGTGCTCGCAGACGTCGAGCCCCTTGAGCTCTTCCTCGGGCGAGACGCGCAGCTGACCGATGACCTTCAGAAGCATGAACAGGGCGAACATCGTGACGAACGCCCAGACCGAGATGATGACCGAACCCTTCAGCTGCAGCAGGATGTAACCGGTCCGGTCGAGGTTCTCGGGAATCGCATCGCCGAAGATCCCGGTCGCGACGCCACCCCAGAAGCCGCAGACGCCGTGCACGGGGAACGCACCGACCGGATCGTCGATCCGCAGCTTGTCGAGCACGATGATCGCGGCGACCACCAGCAATCCGGCGACCGCGCCGATCACCACCGCTTCCCACTGCTCCACCTGATTGCAGTTGGCCGTGATGCCGACCAGGCCGGCAAGGGCTCCGTTGAGGCTCATCGACAGGTCCGGCTTCCGGAAGAGGACCCACGAGGCGACCATCGCGACGAACGTCCCGGCGGCAGCCGCCAGCGTCGTCGTCAGGCCGATGTACAGCGTCACCTCGGCATTTGCCGAACCGCCATAGGTGAGCTGACTTCCCGGATTGAACCCGTACCAGCCGACCCACAGGATGAAGACTCCGAGTGCGGCGAACGTCAGGTTATGACCCGGGATGGGAACCGACTTTCCGTCGCTCGTGTAACGCCCGATCCGGGGACCGAGAGCGATCGCTCCGGCCAAGCCGGCGAATCCGCCGACCGCGTGCACGACGATCGAACCGGCGAAGTCGGCGAAGCCCTCGGCATTCAGAGCTCCTCCACCCCACTTCCACATGCCGCTGATCGGATAGACGAACGCCGTGATCACGGCGCTGTAGATCAGGTACGAGGTGAACTTCAGACGTCCCGCTACCGCTCCGGACACGATCGTCGCGGCGGTCGCGGCGAACGCTACCTGGAACAGGAAGTCGGCACTGCTGGCGTAGTTGGGGTAGACGCCCCCTTCCCCTGCCGCTCCGAGATCCCGCGTCACGTACGGACCGGCAAAGCCGAACCACTTGCCGGCATAGTCCGCCCCCGGATACATCAGCCCGAAGCCGACGAGCCAGAAGAGCAGCACGCCCAAGCAGAAGTCCATCAGGTTCTTGAACAGGATGTTGACCACGTTCTTGGACGAGTTCAGGCCGACTTCGACCATCGCGAACCCGGCCTGCATGAAGATGACCAGGACCGCACAGATCATCATGAACAGCGTGTTGATCGTGTAGGCGAGTTCCGAACCGGCCGGAACCGAGCCGACGGTCGGCGGAGCCTCTTCGGCCGCTGCGGTCGCTTCCCCTTCCGTCGCCTCCGCGACCGGAGTCTCGGCTTCGGCAGCCGTCGCCTCAGGCGCGGGAGGCGCTTCGGTCGTCGGCGCGGGCGACTCGCTCATCGGCGTCTCCGCCGGAGTCTCTTCCTGAACGGGAACCAAAATCGCTGCGCCCGCGATTCCCTCGACGGCGGCCGCACGAACATTCGCCGGCAAGAGGCACGCGGACGCAGCGACCAAACAGATTCCCCAAATCCCCAAACGGGTTTTCCCCTAAAGCAATGATCCGAATCCCGATACCGCTGGCATGCGACACCCTCTTCAGTTGCGCGGATGAAAGTCGCGCGAGGCGACTTCTTTTGCTGACCCCAACCCCATTCCCGCAGGAACGAGTTCGAACTCCATGCCCAGCCCGCAACGCAACCGATGTGCCTCGAACGCCCGTCGATGACGCCGACGATTCCCCGTTTTCCCCAGCCGCCCTCCGCTGTTTCGATTCCGTCTCCGCCGAGTCGCTTTAGTGGGGCTTGATCTCCCCTTGGGTCGCTTGAGCGAATCCTGAAATCTGTCGCGAAATCGCAACGACGCCCTGCCCGCTCGCTCCGACTGCCCGCTTGCTAGGCCATTCTGTTGATTCTGCTAGCGTTCAATGACGAATTGGCGTGCATTGCGCGCCGCGGACCCGTCCATTGCGTCGCGAGCATGCGACCGAAGCCCTGCTGAAGGGGAAAAGAAGGAGCTCTGATGCCGCCAAGAAGAGCCGCTGCTGCTCGGATAGGCATCCGCAACGTCCCAGCCCGCCCCACCCCAGCCCGCAGCATCCCAGCCCTCAGCGTCCCAGCCCTCAGCGTCCCAGCCCGCAGCGTCCCAGCCCGCAGCGTCAGCAAGGGGTTCTCCGTGCCCCCCCTTCTCCGTGCCCCAATAGCCCGAAGCGCCAAGCGCAGGGGTCCTCCGCGCCCGCCCTCCTCCGTGCCCACCAGCCCGAAGCGCCAAGCGCAGGGGCCCTCCGCGCCTCGTCCCAAAAACACCGCGTCCTGAGCCGGTCGCCCGGCAAAACGCTTCGCCCGAGCGTTGGCCCGCGTCGTCCCCGACGCGCGGCCGTACGACCACGGTCGTCCGAGATGCTCCGCAGTTCGAACGGATTCGCCGCCACACCCCCGCGGCTCGGGACGAGCCGGGGCTACGGCCAGTGCCAGCTGGGTCAATGGCCCGATCCGCCCGAAAAGCGCCGCACCGAGGTCAGACCCGACCGCAACGTTCCCGAGCGTTGGCCCGCGTCGTCCCCGACGCGCGGCCGTGCGACCACGGTCGTCCGAGATGCTCCGCAGTTCGAACGGATTCGCCGCCACACCCCCGCGGCTCGGGACGAGCCGGGGCTACGGCC
>CAZZBI010000012.1:14678-34066 GCA_964652385.1 uncultured Pirellulaceae bacterium
ACCGCAACGTTCCCGAGCGTTGGCCCGCGTCGTCCCCGACGCGCGGCCGTGCGACGACGGTCGTCCGAGACGCTCCGCGGCTCGAACGGATTCGCCGCCACACCCCCGCGGCTCGGGACGAGCCGGGGCTACGGCCAGTGCCAGCTGGGTCAATGGCCCGATCCGCCCGAAAAGCGCCGCACCGAGGTCAGACCCGACCGCAACGTTCCCGAGCGTTGGCCCGCGTCGTCCCCGACGCGCGGCCGTGCGACGACGGTCGTCCGAGGCGCTCCGCAGTTCGAACGGATTCGCGACTCACCCCTCGGCGTCGAACAGCGCCTCGACGAACTTGTCGACGTCGAACAGGGCCAGATCGTCCGGACTCTCCCCTAGCCCGATGTAGCGGACCGGGATGCCGAACTCCTGTCGGATCGGGATCGCGACTCCCCCCTTCGCCGTGCCGTCGAGCTTGGCGAGCACGATGCCGGTGCAATGAGCCGCCTTCGAGAAGCCTCGCGCCTGGCTGATCGCGTTTTGGCCGGCGGTCGCATCGAGTACCAACAGCACCTCGTGCGGTGCGTCGGGAATCACCTTGGCGCAGACCCGGTAGATCTTGTTCAGCTCGTCCATCAGGTGCGACTGGGTTTGCAGCCGTCCGGCGGTGTCGACGATACAGACGTCGGCACCGCTCTTCACCGCCTGATCGACCGCCTGAAAGGCGACGCTCGACGGTTGGGCTCCGGGCTTGCCGGTAACGATCTGAGCCCCGATCCGTTCGGCCCAGACGGTCAGCTGTTCGGTGGCCGCGGCGCGAAACGTATCTCCGGCTCCGAGCACGACCGAGCGTCCTTCGTTCCGCATCGCCTTGGCGAGCTTGCCGATCGAGGTCGTCTTGCCCGAGCCGTTGACGCCGACGACCATCACGACGGTCGGGCCCGATTCGGCCATCCGGATCGGCATCGGCGGGTGGTCGAGCACCTTGCGGATCGTCAGTTTCGCTTCCGCGATCAGGTCGGCCATGTGGACCTTGCGTCCGCGATACTTCGTGTGGATCGCGTCGCGAATCTCTCCGGCCGGACCGGTCCCCATATCGGTCCGGATCAGGAACGCGTACAGCTCGGCCAGGAACTCGTCGTCGACCAGCCGCCCGTCCTTGCCGACGAGATCGCGGATGTCGGTGTTCAGGAACGACCAGGTCTTCTTCAGGGCCCGTCGCCACAGACTGGCCGGCCGCTCTCCTTCCCGCTCTCCGGCTTCCGATGACGAGGAGGTTCGAGAGGGATCGCCGGCGGGACGATCGGCCCCCGAAGGCTGCGGAGCTTGCTTGCGGAACGGGTTCCAACCGGCCATCGTCGTCGCTTCCTCGATCTCGAACCTTCGATCGTCTCGCCGCTCAGTCCGGCTCGGACTCGTCCTCGTCGCTCGCGTCGGCCGTCACGGCCGGAGTCGCCGGACCGCGAGCCGGCCGTCGATCGTGCATCAGGCGGTCGAGGACGCCGTTGACGAACGGAGCGCTCTGAGCCGCTCCGAAACGTTTGGCCAGTTCCACCGCCTCGTTCACCGCGACGCGATCGGGAGTCGTCGCGAACAGGATCTCGTAGGCCCCGATCCGCAGGGCATTCCGATCGGTCGCGGCCATCCGTTCGAGCGACCAGTTCGCCGCGACTCGCGCCAAAGCCTCGTCGATCTCCCGCCGCCGCGACCGGACCCCGCGCAGCAGGTCCCAGGCGAAATCGACCAGCGAAAGGTCTTCCTCCAGCCGCTCCCGCACGAACGCCTCGTCCGCGGTCAGCCGACGATCGGAATTGAGATCGTCCTGATACAGGATTTGCAGGACGACTTCACGAGCCTTGGAACGGCGGGACATGGCGGCGGGGGACTCCGATCGTCCGAACTCGGCCGGTCGTCGACCGCCCGGCGGATAGGGGAACCGTGCAGAGAATCGTGCAAGAGTATCTGCCGAGCCGGCAGGTCGCAACCGGCGCCGGGGGGCCGGTCGTGCTCGCATCGCGTCGATCAGTCCCACGACGCCAGGAGGTCGGCCATCTGCAGCGCCGCGAGCGTCGCCTCTTCCCCCTTGTTGCCGACCGAGCCGCCGGCGCGGTTGAGCGCCTGTTCCAGGTTGTTCACCGTCAGCAGGCCGAAGCCGATCGGCACGCCGTGTTCCAGCGAAATCCGCCCGAGACTCTCCGAAACCTGACGATTGATGTGCTCGTCATGAGTCGTCTCGCCGCGGATCACCGCTCCCAGGCAGACGACCGCCTCGTACGACATCGAGGAAGCCGCCCGCATCGCGGCGAGCGACAGCTCCCAAGCCCCCGGCACGCGCACGACATCGATCCGATCGTCGCCGAGACCGTTGCTGCGGGCGGTCCGGAGCGCTCCTTCGAGCAGCCGTTCGGTGACCGACTCGTTGTAGCGCGATACGATGATCGCGACGCGTCCCTGCACTCGGTCCGGCTTTCCCTCGAAGACGTTCGGCACGGCGGCTCCCTTCATGGATCATCTCGAACGGATCAACGTAACGATCCGATCATTCGATCGCGGGTCGGGCCGGGCGGCAAGCCGCAGCGCCGACCGCATGGTCGCGCGAGCGAGGCCCTGGTCAACCGGACGCGAGTGGTCATCGTCCGGTCCCCGGCATTCCGCTACGACGACTCAGTCGTGAACCGTCAGCGTCATCAGGAACTCGGCGTTCGACTTCGATTTTCTCAGACGCTCGACGAGCCGTTCCATCGCATCGGGCGGCGACAGATCGGCGAGCACTCGGCGGAGTGCTCCGATCCGGCGATGCTCCTCGGGATCCATCAGCCGCTCCTCGCGCCGCGTCCCGCTCCGCCCCAGATCGATCGCCGGCCAGACGCGCCGCTCGACCATCCGCCGATCGAGCACGATCTCGAGATTGCCGGTCCCCTTGAACTCCTCGAAGATCACCTCGTCCATCCGACTGCCGGTGTCGACGAGCGCCGTCGCGACGATCGTCAGCGAGCCCCCCTCTTCGACCTTGCGAGCCGATCCGAAGAACGACTTGGGTCGCTGCATCGCGTTGGCGTCCAGGCCGCCCGAAAGCGTCTTGCCGCTCTGCGGGCATTCCGAGTTCCAGGCGCGAGCCAGGCGCGTGATCGAATCGAGGAAGATCACGACGTCGATGCCGCATTCGACCAGTCGCTTCGCCTTTTCGAGCACCATCTGCGCGACCTGGACGTGACGCGACGTCGGCTCGTCGAACGTCGAACTGATCACCTCGCAGTTCTTTCCCTTGACCTCCCGCTCCATGTCGGTCACTTCTTCCGGCCGCTCGTCGATCAGCAGCATGATCACGTAGGCGTCCGGGTAGTTGGTCAGGACCGCCTTGGCCATCTTCTGCATCAGGACCGTCTTGCCCGCACGCGGCGGACTGACGATCAGCCCGCGCTGGCCGAAACCGATCGGACAGAGCAGATCGACGACCCGCGTCGAGAGTTCCTGCGGATCGAACTCCAACCGGATCCGCTCGTCCGGATGGAGCGGCGTCAGGTCGTCGAACAGGACCGTTCGGCTCGCGGTCTGCGGATCGCGATAGTTGATCGCCTCGACCTTGAGCAGCGCGAAGTACCGCTCGTTCTCCTTCGGCGGCCGGATCTGACCCGAGATGGTCGATCCGGTCCGCAGGCCGAACTTGCGGATCTGACTGGGCGAGACGTAGATGTCGTCGGGGCACGACAGGTAATGCGAATCGGGGCTGCGCAGAAAGCCGAATCCGTCCGGCAGGATCTCGAGCGTCCCTTCGCCGTACATGAACCCGTTGCGCTTCAGCCGCTGCTTGAGGATCGCGACGATCAGATCCTGCCGGCGCATCTCGGGAGCGACCGCGATCCCTTCCTTCACCGCCAACGCCAACAGACTCTGCGTCGGCAACTGCTGCAGCTGGTGCAGATGCGGGTCCTGCGGCAGATCGACCGGCACTTCGGCCGGGAGTTCGATCGCCCCCTCCTTGCCGGCCGACCCGGCATGGTTCAGCGATTCGGCAAACGAGATCGGCTCCCCATCCCGTTCCAGCTCACGCAGTCGCTCCTCGGTCGCCGGACTCAGAGGAATCCGACGCGACGGATGCGGGCGAAAGGGGCGACGGACCGGACCGCGCTGCCCCTCGCCTCCCCGATACGACTCGCCGCCGCGCTGGCCGTCACTGGCGCGCTGGCCGTCACCAGCGCGCGGACCGTCACCGGTGCGCTGGTCGCCGTTGGCGCGCAAGTCGCCACCGTTCCGCTGGCTCTCGACGGGGCGCTGCGATTGGCTCGCCCGCCCCTCGTCCACCGACCGAAACCCGTCGGCGGGACGCGACGAATCCCCGTTCGGTAACGACGGAGGCAACGGCGCTGAGCGATGGCGTTCGCCATCGTCTTCGGGGTCGACGAACGGTTGGGACATGACGAGAGACTCCGAGCGTCGCGCAGGGAACGAGCGACGACGAGTACGCGGACGAGCGGGATGAAGAGGAGATGCGAGACGAGCGTCGGGAGGAGGGGAGAGCGGACGGCGATCGGAGGGGCGCGGACAAGCGGTCGAGGCCGAGCGGTATCGCGGGGGTGATCAAGTAGGGTTGCCGCCCCGCTCGATTTCCTTCCCTCGACTCGGGAGGAGGTTCGGGCGGTCGGCGTCGAGCCAGCGATCCACGAGCGCGTCGACCTGAGTGCGGGTCCGATCGAGCCCCGATCCGTTGTCGATCACCGTATCGCAGAGGGCGCGCTTCCGATCGAGAGGCTCCTGAGCCGCCTCGCGACGACGCCACTCCGCCTCGGACCAGCCCCGCTCGCGGATGCGAGCCAATCGCTGCTCTGCCGGCGCATCGACGAAAATCAGATGATCGCAGAACCGGTCCCACCGAGCCTTGAGCAGGACCGGTGCATCGAGGATGACGAGGGGGACATGGGCGATCCGCAGGTCGGCCAGGCGGCGGTCGATCGCCTCCGAAATTCTCGGATGCACGATCGCTTCCAAAGCGGCCAGAGACCGTCGACCTTCCGGCGAATCATCGAAAACCATTCTGGCAAGCGAGGCCCGAACGATCCACCCGTCGGCATCGAAAACCGCGTCGCCGAACTCGCGGCGAACCGCCTGTCTGACCGCCGACTCGCGCAGCGCCTCATGCCCCAGTCGATCCGCATCGATCGCCGTCGCACCTCGAGCGACGAGCATCGCCGTTACGGTGCTCTTACCGCTGCCGATTCCGCCCAAGATCCCTGCCGTGATCATCGGCAAACCCTGTCCCCTCGTCGGAAGGCCCCGCCCCGGATCCCGCCGCCTTGACGTTGCGGCCCGGCGCTCGATTCTCCCCCCGATCGTAACCGGACAGGACACTTGCGCGCCTCGGCATGACGCGAAGCGACGTGGTTCGGGACGAAACGGTTCGCTGACTTGCGGATCGCCGGAGCGACTTGCCGATGCCGCCGCTGCGGTACGAGTTCGGACTCGAAAGGTCATCGAGCGATCGACGTCCACCGACGCGGTACTTACTCGCCATCCCCGGAACTCCCTCGCGGGAGGTCGCGAATCGTCAGGTAGCCCCAGACCGAAACCCGATCGGTCTCCTTCCGAAGCGACCCTTCCGCTTCGGCCAACCAGTCGAGCAAGCGGACATCCGGAACCGACGAAGGGCTGTCGGCAAGCGGATCGAGATGCGAGCTGCGCCAGCGCGGCGAAAGACCGGCCGGCTGTTCGAGTCGGAACTCGCCGTCGAGCGCACAGCGAAAGGTGACGTCGAGCAGTCGCTCCGCTTCGGCCAAGGCCGACTCGGGAGGGACCTTCAGTTGCCGGACCATCTGACCGAGCAGGCGGACGTTCCCGACCGTCGTCTCCTTGGCGCGGAGCGTCACCGCCTGTTCGACCCAGGGGCGCAGCGCACTCGAACCGACCTCGCCCAGCCGCAGATGGACGTGAGCGGGGGCTTCGAGCGGCCGGTAGTGCAGCTCTTCCGAGGCTCGCCACAGGCGCTCGCGGTCGAAACTCAGCAGCGAGACGTCCCCTCCCTGCCAACGCCAGATCCCGAGCAGCGACTTGGTGTAGCCGTCGGGATCGGGTTGAGCCCCGAGGCCGATCGGCAGCAGATCGAGAAAGCCGGGCTTGGGCGAAGCGCCGAGATAGCCGGGAGCGGATCGCAGCACCTGGATCCACTCGAGAATCGTCTCGGGAGGACCGTCGCGCGACGGTCCTTCGTCCTGCAGCGTCACGAACAGCCGATGCGGATCGGTCCCCGGGATCAGCAGCCCGCCGCGCACGCTCGCCTGGAGATTGACCACATCGGTGCCGTTCCCTTCGACGATCGTCTCCATCGGCGGACCGAGGATCGAGAAGAGCCAGCCGTATTTTTCCTCACCGAACGGAGCCAATCGGGCTTCGAACTCCAACCGCTCCCCGCCCCCTTCTGCCGGAACGAACTTCACGGCCAGCACCAGCGGATCGAGCTGTCCCCACCGCGAAGCGAAATAGGTCGACCGTTCGAGATACGCCTGCGTCTCGCGCTCCGTTACGCCGTCAATCCGGACATCGGCGATCGGCAGGAAATACCCGCGTCGTCCGCGCAGCGAATCCCAGACTTCGGCCTCCGCCAGGATCGGGCCGCTCCCGTCCGGCCGTCGCCCGAATCCGGTGGGGAGCAGGCCTGCTTCGATCAGCCCGTCGAGATCCGCTGCCGCGATCCCCTCGGCCTGCGCCACGGCGCGCGCCAGATGCACCAGTTCGATATCGGTCACGCTTTCGAGCCGACGGCGCAGCTCGATCTGATACTGCGGGGAAAGGAGATTGCGGAACAGGGCACTCGACAGGTAGGCGAAGACCGAGTCGTTTCGGTCGAGCGGAAACTCGCGCCGCGTCCAGCGGAACTCGTCCGCATCGCCGAGCGCACCGAGCCCCTCTCCTGCCTCGAGAAACCGCTCGACCAACCGGCGCGAGTTGGTCATCAGATGAAAGTCGCCGTCGCTCACCCAGAACGAACGAAGGCGGTTGTCGGGGGTCGAGATGAACGAGACCTTGCGGCCGCCGATCTCGAGCGTCTCCTCGATCGCTCCCTGGTCCTTCAGCTTGCGGACGATGCCGCTCCGCTGACTCGACAGCGACGTCCCGAGCAGGCCGTTGCGCTGCTGGAGGACGATCCCCATCGCGGCCCCTTCGCGCAGGAACGTGTCGAACCCGATCAGCGCGACGTCGGCGATCAGGTTTCCGCCGAGCAGATCGGTCACCTGAGAATCGACGATCCCGATCTGTTCCTGCATCCGATCGTCCAGTCGCGCGTCGTAGCCGCGGAGCGCCACCAAGCGACTTAGATCCTCTCCGTACCCCTTCAGGAATCCCTTGAAGCGGATCTGGTTGGACCACGATCCGAAGCGGACATACAGGCACTCCTCGGGGACATGCATCGCGATCGGTTCGATCGACGAGTCTTCCGTCGCTTCGCCGGGAAACCGATACGGCTCGCCCCAGGCGATGTCGGCGGGGAGCGGCAGAGTCGCTTCGCCGCGGTCCGCCTCGCCGAGCACCGTCTCGCGCATCGTCCGATACCGCAGCGCCTCGACCCCCATCAGCAGTTCGAGTGTCTCGCGCAGCTCGTCCGAGTCGCTCGTTTCCCGTCGACTCAGCAGCGGCGGTTCGAGCCCCATGCGCTGTCCGAGCAGCGCGACCAGATACGTCTCGATCGCCGGCGGGTAATCCGACTCGCGCCCCTGCACGCGCGAGTCGGCGACGAACTCGCGCCACCACCCCTGCCGCAGCATCTCGACCCTCAGACGCCTCAGTCGCGCCGGACGAACGACGACTCGGTGCGCACGAGTCGTCTCGATCGTCAGTTCGAACGGCGCTGCGCCGCGGAACAGAAAGAAGACCTGCACCTGGCGGACGTTTTCGCCCGGCTGCTGACCCAACACCTCCCCCAGAAAACGCCGGACTGTCCCCTGAGAGAACGCCGGATAGAAGCAGCGCCGCTCGGGATCGACGATCTGCAGCCCTTCGGAGAGCCAGAGTCGCCGATCGGCTTCGTCGATCGGTAGGGTCACGCTCGCCACGCCGAACGGTTCGCCGATCGCCGCCTCGGCGATCAGCTGTCCCTGGGCTCCGTCGACCATCAACGTCGACACCATCATCAACGTCAGCACCATGGCCGCGATCGATCCGACGAGCGTCCGACGAGTCGCGTACGTCGGTCCGAATCGTGCGAGAGCGCGTCGTCCGAGATCGTGTGTTGCCGTGGCGTCCAGGGTGCTTCGTCCGCATCCGTTCATCCGATACCCTCTGCTGACGTTCTTAGGCGGCGCGGTCTCTCGAGCGGTGTCTCGATCGCGGCTTCGCGATGCGTTCGCTACCGTTCGGTCGAGCCGTCCGATCGACCTCGCGGCGAGCCCCGCTCTGCCCGTTCCGTTCCGCTCATTAGAACGCCTCGGCCGATCGAGTCGATTCACCGGAAGCGCGATCGGCCGGTCTCCCCATGCCGCTGGTGCTGTCCGCACGACGGGAAGTTCGCATGGACCGCGAGTCGTTTCGAGCCCGAGACTTCGTCGTTACCGCGGACGGTCTTGCGCTCGCACTGGTGCTCGACGGGCCGATCGACGGCCGACTCTTCGGCACCTTGCGGTATCGTCGCGAAGGGGACCGATGGGTCAAGCTCTCGACGGCCGACGGACTGCAGGCGGCTCGATCGGCCGGTTATCTCACCCGGCTGGAGCCGCTCGACACCTCGCTGCCGGCGCTCGAGATCGAACAAGTCGCCGAGCATCTCGAACAGCGGGCGACGTTCCGCCGATGGCTCGAACGGATCTCGCCGCTCGATGCGAACGACGCTGTGACGGCTGCGACGACGCCGGTCGATCGGCGCCCGGAGCGTCTGGCTCGCCTGGTCGAGATCCTTCGCCGCCGCGACGTTCCCGTCGAGGTGCTCGGCGTCACCGGCTCGCTGTTGCTCGGAGCAGTCTCGCCGACCGGAGACATCGACCTGACCATTTGCGGCGCAGCGCCGTTCGATGCGACTCGCAGAGCGGTGCGCGAGGCGATCGCCGCAGGGGAACTGACGCCGCTGGGCGCGGCTGACTGGCGCGACGCCTGGGAGCGCCGCGGAACTTCACTGACCTTCGACGAGTACCGCCGCCATCAGGAGCGCAAGGGGACACAGGCCCTGATCGACGGCACCAAGATCGACCTGTCACTCGCCCTGCCGACCCGGCTGCCCGAACCGGGGCGGAAGGTCGGTCGGCGTACGATCCGGGGCCGCATCCTCGACGATCGGCGAGCCTTTGCGTTGCCGGCACAGTGGACGATCGAGCATCCCGAGATCGCCGAGATCGTGACCTGGACGGCGATGTTTGCCGGGCAGGTCCGAGTCGGCGAGATCTGTCAGGCGACCGGGACGGTCGAGCAGATCGCCGACGGTTCGCATCGACTGCTGATCGGCGCCGATCGCGAAGCCGTCGGCGATCGATTGGTCGCGATCGACCTGGCCGATTGACTCGCCCTGACCGATCTCGGTCTCGGTCGCGTTTGCCTGATCGCCCCTGTTGCATGGCCGACCGCCGCTCAGCTGCCGAGCGGTTTCGGAGCGAGCAACCAGCGGAGCCAATCGGCGGCGAGCACGATCAGGATCACCGGTACGGCGATGCGGAGCATGGTGCCGTCGAACCCGTCGCTCTGCGGATGCTCGACCGCGGCGAGAATCTGCGTCGTCAGGAAAAGGCCGTAGCCGATCAGCAGCAACGCCCCCTCCCATCGCGATACGACTCGGCCCGTCGCGAAGATCGGCAGACAGACGAGCGCCGAAACGACGAACGCGAAGAGATCGCGCTCCCAGGCCGACTCGGGAACCGGCACGCCGATCGACGAGACGGCTGCACTGCTGCCGAGCACCATGCCGACATTGAACAGATTGCTGCCGACGACGTTGCCGACCGCGATATCCCGCTCCCCCTTCGACGCGGCGACCAGCGATGCGGCGACTTCGGGCAGACTGGTCCCGGCGGCGACGATCGTCAGTCCGATCAGCATCTCGCTCATGCCGGCCAGGCGAGCCAGATCGACGGCGCCGCGCACGATCGCCTGGGAACCGACCAGCAACAGCGCCAGACCGGCGACGACGACGACGAGCGAGACGAGCACCTTGCGCCACCGTCCGGCGACGAAGCCGGTCGACAGCATCGGTGCGAGCTCCTCGGGATGCGTTTCGATCGAGCCGGGGGAACGCTTGGAACTGCGGAGCAGCGAGCCCAGATACAGCAGGAGCATGGCGATCAGCAGTCCGCCGTCGGCCCGGCCGATCGTCCCGTCCCAACCGACGATCGGCACCATGATCGACAGCAGCACCATCACCGGCACGTCCAGACGGATCAGTCGCTTCTCGACCCGCAACGGCACGATCAGCGCCGTCAGTCCGAGAATGAAGAACATGTTGAACAGGTTGCTGCCGACGACATTGCCGAGCGCCAGTTCGGTCTTCCCCTGGACGCTGGCGGCGACCGAGACGGCGAGTTCCGGGGCGCTGGTGCCGAAGGCGACGACCGTCAGACCGATCACCAATGGAGACATGCCGGCGAGCAGCGCCAGACGCGAGGCGCCGCGGACGAGCCAGTCCCCTCCCAGCAGCAACGCCACCAGGCCCGCGACCAGCCAACCGATCGCCGTGACGATCACCATGGAATCACGTCTTCCCGAAAGTCGAAGCAGCAGAAGTCCGATCGCCATCGCAAGCTTGGGCGAACCGGCCGGCGAACGTTCCCGAGAATCGTAGACCGTCCGCCGCGACCTGCCTACGACCTACGCCCCGGCGATCCGAGGCCCGCCCCTGCCGAGAGACGCCGTGAACGCGGTGCTCCTGGTCGTCGAGGACAAGCGGCACGGCCCCTTCTCGATCGGCGAACTCTCGACCGACGACCTCTCGACCGACGAACCGAGCCGATCGCTCCCCTGCTCCACCCGTGTTAGACTCCGGCGGTTCCGGAGGGGCTGGGGGGATGGTCGATCGAGTCGATCAGCAGACGCGCAGTCGGATGATGGCGAGCGTTCGCGGTTCCGACACGGCGCCCGAGCGGCGGGTGCGGAGTCTGCTGCATCGCCTCGGCTTTCGGTTTCGGCTGCAGCGACGCGATCTTCCCGGAACTCCCGACATCGTCCTTCCCCGGTTGCATACCGTGGTCTTCGTCCACGGCTGCTTCTGGCATCGGCATCTCGGTTGTCCTCGCTGCACCACGCCGGCGACTCGGACGGCGTTCTGGAACGGCAAGTTTCTGGCGAACGTCGCTCGCGACGCCCGAGTCCGACGGCAGCTCGTTCGTCTCGGCTGGAAGGTGCTCGTCGTTTGGGAATGCGAGACGCGCGACATCGATCGACTCGGACGACGCCTCGCCCGTCGACTCGTCCCGCAGGGCACGGCGTCCCGCCGACCGACCGCGGTTCGCGACCGCGGACCGTCGAGCTCTTCGCCGGCATCGGCGGCTTCCGCCTCGCCGCCGACCGCCTCGGCCTCGAAACCGTCTGGGCGAACGATCTCGGTTCGCACGCCGCGCGGGTCTACGTCGATCGGTTCGGCGCCGAAGCGTTCGTCGCGGGGGACGTCGCGCAGCTGAGCGACTCGATTCCCGAACACGATCTGCTCACCGGCGGCTTTCCGTGTCAGCCGTTCAGCGCCGCCGGCAAGAAGCGAGGGATCGCCGATCCGCGCGGCACGCACTTCGCCCTCGTCGCACGGGTGTTGTCCGAGCGGCGCCCCGGAGCGTTCCTGCTCGAGAACGTCCGGCGGCTGCTGACGATGGACCGCGGTCGGCACTTCGCGACGATCCTCAGCACGCTGGTCGACGTCGGCTATCGGATCGAGTGGCGACTGCTCAACGCCGCCGACTTCGGCCTCGCTCAGAATCGCTATCGCCTGGTGATCGCCGGCCTGCGCGAGGATCTGCTCGACGCCGCAGCCTTCGACCGAGCCGCCGGCCTCGCCGCGGACGACCTCGACCGGCGCCCGTATCTCGAGACCGAGGCTCGTACGATCGGCACCGCCGGCGGCGTTGCCGGCGCGAAGGGACTCGCGAGAAATCGAGAGTGGGGGCGAGCCGACCGGCGCGGGTTCGTGACCGCATCGCCGCGCGAATTCGGCGATCGACTCGAGCGCATCGCACTGGCCGAGATCCTGCAGCCGCCGCGCCAGGTGACGCGCGCCTTCGACTTCACCGAATCGACCCGCCGACGCTTGGGATCGAGCGAGCGGGTCGGGCGTCTGGTCGACGGTGTCGAAATCCTGGCGAATCAGGCCGGCGGCGCTCGGATGGGCTACACCGTCTTCGGCACCCGCGGCCTCGCACCGACGCTCACCGCGACCGCCAGTCGTCACTACGAACGTTATCGAGTCGGGCGGCGTTTTCGGCGACTGACGCCGATCGAGTACGCACGGCTGCAAGGGTTCCCCGACGATCATTGCGATGCGGTGCCGAGCGGCTGGCGCTATCGGTTGTTGGGAAACGCCGTCCCGCCGCCGTTGGTCGAGTGGCCGATGCGGCGTCTGGTCGAACGATTGGCGGATGGCACCGCCGGTCACCGCGCCGGCGAATCCCCCTGAGCTCGTTCGCGCCGATCCCAAGTCGTGCCGTCCCAGGCGACGACCTGCTCGAGCAGACGCGTGACGCCGTCGGCGAACGACGCGAAGAGATGTTCTCCCTTGTCGATCGAGGCGGCTTCCGGATCGCCGATATGTCCCGGCGCGCTCCGGTCTCGCGTGATCCAGCCGCGATAGGCCGGTGCGAACGAACCGCCGGCGAAGACCGGAGCAAGCGGTCCGCCCGAGCCGCGAACGCGGTCGCGCGACAGACGCAGGATCATCGACGTCTCCCACTCGCAGGCGTGCCCCATCGAGCGCTGCCGCAGATCGGATCGCGTCGCGCTCGGGTCCGCCGTCTCCCAATAGGTCGACGCCAGCAGCAGCAGGTCGGTCCGATCCCGGTATCGCTGTCGCAGTTCGAAGATCGCCTGCTGGCTGGGAGTCGTGTTGCCGCCGTGGCCGTTGAGGAACACGAGGCGGCGGAAACGATGCGTCACGAGGTTCTCGGCCAACGCGACGAGCAGGTCGAGATACGGTCGCGGCGGCGCGGACAACGTCCCCGGAAAGTCGAGATGATGGTGCGAATTGCCGAGCCACTGGAGCGGCAGGAACAGGACGCGATCGTCCAGTCGCTCGGCGACGCGTCGTACGATCTCGCCCAAGAGCAGGCTGTCGGTCCCGAGAGGCAGATGATGCCCGTGCTGCTCGACCGCCGCGATCGGAATGACCACCGGAGTATCTCGGTTCAGGCGATCGATCTCGGGCCAGGTCATGTCGAAGAGCTGCATCGCGCGGAGTCCTCGGAGCAGGAGCGGGCGTGGGAAACCGCCTCGCAAAAAGGCGGTCGAGGGGAACGCGGATTGTACGACGGACGCCGCCGATTCGGACGCTGCAACGCGGCCGACGATCGGCTAGAACGTCTCGGTCCGACAGGCTCGCGGCGCGACGGTCGCGCCGCGAATGCCTCGATCGATTGCCGGGAAGCGGACGGATGGAACTGACGCAGCTGCAGCACTTCCTGAAGGTCGCCGAGTGCGGCGGTTTCACCCGCGCTGCGGAAGAGCTGGTGATGTCTCAGCCGGCGTTGAGTCGCTCGGTCGCGCGGCTCGAAGAGGAACTCGGGCAGCCGCTCTTCGAACGCAAGCCCCGCTCGGTCGTGCTGACCTCGGCCGGCGAACTGCTCGAAGCGCGAGCGCGTCGGATCATGGCGCTGGTGGAGGATACCAAGGCCGAGATCACCGATGATGGCGAGACGGGGCGACTGAGGATCGGAGCGATCCCGACGATCGCTCCCTATCTGTTGCCGAGCGTGCTGAAGGATTTCGCCGCCGCGCATCCGCGCTGTTCGGTCCAGGTGCTCGAGGACGTGACCGAGCGGATCGTCCAGGCGCTCCGCCTGGGCGAAATCGATGCGGCGATCCTCGCGCTGCCGATCACCGTTCCCTACCTGGAAACGGTCCCGCTGTTCGACGAGGAACTGCTGCTCGTCGTCGCCAAGGAACATCCGCTGGCGACCAAGGAACGGCCGTCGCAGCTCGATCTGAAGGACGAGCCGTTCGTGCTGCTGGGCGAGACGCATTGTCTGTCCGATTCGGTCGTCTCGTATTGCCGCCGCAAGAACTTCCAGCCGGTGTCGGTCGAACGGACCAGCCAGCTGACGACCGTCCAGGAACTGGTCGCGCTCGGCCACGGCATTTCGCTGATCCCCGAAATGGCTCGGCGTCTCGACGCGAGCGACCGGCGCGTCTACCGCTCGCTTCGCGGCGAACGACCGACGCGCACCGTCGCCCTGGCGACCAATCCGTATCGCTTCCGCAGCCGCCTGCTCGATGCGTTCTGCTGCCGCATGGCCGAGTGCCGCGGCTAGGATCGCGAACGTCCGCCGGTCTCGCGCTGCGGAGCGTCGATGACGAAGCAGGCCGAGGACGCAGCGCCCGCCGTCACGGCAGCGTCAGCGTCCAGTCGCCGAGAATGCTCCAGAAGTAGACGCGGTCGTAGCCGGCGACGTCGCGACCGAGTCCGGCATCCTGCGCTTCGTGCTCGAAGTAGGTCGAGAGCGCCGCCCCGAAGCCTCCGGACTCGCCTCCGAACGACTCGGCGAACCCGCGCGGGGCGTCATAGAAGACCTTGGCGCGCGACAGCAGCGCCAGTCCTTCGCCGTAGAACAGGAGGTTCTCGGCGATCTGCAGATGACTCGCGTATTCGGGCGAGTCGTAGGGGACTCGCTCGGCCGCCAGCGGCGTGTTCACCTCGCAGCCGCAATGCAGATAGAAGGTCGGTCCGGCCGATTTCAGGACGCCGTTCTCCCATAACGTCCTGAGCAGACCGAAGTGGAGCTTCGACGCGACGGCGTCGTCCCGATAGCTCGGTGCGAAAGCGTCCCCTTCGCGGCGCCAGTGCCACCACCCACCGCCGACCGCTTCGTCCAGTCGCTCCGGGTTGCCGCTGCCGAGCAGCATGCTGCAGGTAGGATCGGAATGAGCGCTGATCCCCTTCACGAGCGCCGCGGTCCGAAGGAACTCGACGGCATCGAGCGTCGTGGCCCGGCGCAGCTCGACCGTCCGATCGAAGTCGCCGCTCAGGCCCGCGAAGTAGCGCGAATCGATCGTCCGCAGATCGGTCGACAGGATCGCGCCGCGCCGTGCTTCGGTCGGGACTCCCGAGCGGCGGTAGGCGACATTTCGCTCGAAGAACTCGGCCAACAGGCGACGTTCGAGTTCGGGAGAGCGAGTCAGGCGATCGAGGGGCGAGCCGCGTTCGGCCGGCACCTGCTTCGGACTCCCCTGCTCGTCCAGATCGCTCGGATCGGCGGCGACGGCGATGTGTCGGGCATCGATCCGCGATACCGAGATCTCGGGGCGGGCGATCGGGTTCGGCTGCTGCCGATCGGCCTCGGTCGTCTCGGGGCGTCGCGGCTGGTACGACGCTCGGATCGTCATCGTCGTCTCGTCCCTCTCGATGATCTCGAAGTCGCAGTCCTCGATCAGGAAGAAGTCCTCGAACCGTTTCGGAATCGCGGTGTAGCTCCTCGCGCGAAGCAGGCGATCGGGGACCGGCCATTCGACTCCCTCTTCCACCTCGGGGAGCAGCCGGAGCGATTCGATCTCGGTCGGCGCTTCGCGGTAGAGCGTTTCCCAGGCGCCGTCCAGGTCGCAGAGCACCAGGTCGGTCCGCGGCGCGATCAGCTCCGGATCCATCGCCAGAAACGTGGCGCGCGGTTCGTTCGGTCCGTTGTACGAGACCCCGTCGAACGTCGCTCGGCGATCGGAGTGCTTCCAGATCCAGCGCCGCACCAGCGACGCTTCGGGAAAGGAGCCGACCAGAATCGCGCCGCCGAGTTTCGGGTCGGCCGCATGCAGTTGCTGCAACAACCGGCGGAGCGCCAGGACCGTCTTGCCGTCCTGATGCCGCGCTCCCGAATAGACCTCGGCGACGATCGGCATCGGCCGCCAGCCGTCGTCGCGCAGCGCGGCGAGCCACCGATCGATCGCGGCGCTCAGTCGCTCGTCGATCGCCCGGCCCCCTTCGAGCGGAACCGTCAGGCGCTCGTCGATGAGCACGACGAGCGGACGTCCGGTCTCGACTTCATCGGTCCCCGCGCCGCTCTCGGTCGGCCAATGGCGAAGCGATGTGATCTCGAGGACCCCATCTTCGTCGTAGTCGTAGGACGAAAAGCTCTCGACGATGCCGTCGACCGTTTCGTCGGCTCGCGATCGCTCCGACGCCGGCCCGAACAACGGCAGGAAGAGGAGCAGCATCGCCGCGCAGCGGACCAGGGAGAACGACATGCGGAGATCCCGTCGGTTCGACGTCAGGAGGAGGAAGGAGCGCCGAGCGAGTCGACCGAACGGCGCGGGGCCCGACATTCTACCGCCGATCGATACGGGGAATCACCGCGCTCGACCGGCGGACTTCCGCCTCAGTGACCTCGGTGAACTCTGTGATGAGGACGCTACTGAGCCACGTGACTCGAGCCCCTCGTCCGGACCGCGGAGCCCCTTCTCGAGCAATTCACGTCGCGTCGCGTTTTCGGATGTCCGTTCCGTCGAACTCGCTCCCGTCGCCGGCTCAGGCTGCCCCGAGTCCGCGTGCTCGCAATTTCTCGTACAGCCCCAGGTGTTCGAGCAGGATCTGTTTCAGGCCGTCTCGGATCTTCTCGGATCCCAAGGCGCGCTTCGCGAGTTCGCTCTGGACGTCCATGCTCTCCATCACCGCATCCAGAATCTGATTGCCGAGGTCGGGCGAGTTGGCGAACTGCTCCGGTGTGTTGTTGGCGGCTTGCTTTTGCAGGATCTCGGACTCCAGGGTCTTCTCGGCCAGCGTCGACGCATACGACAGCTGATCTCCGTCGGTCGTGTCGCTGCCGAAAAGCAGGTTGAGCTGCTCGATGATCTTGGCCAGAAACACCTTGGGCTTGTCGTGCAGCGAGCCGCTCCCCGCAGCGGTCATCGGCGGCAACTTCGGTGCGTCCTTCTCGGACAAGACCAAGGTGCCGGTCGATCGCTTCGTCAACTTGTGGTGTGTCAGCTTGATGTCGGACAGGTCGATCTCCGCCCGTTCGCGTCCGAACTTCAGCAGCCGGACCAGATGCTTCAGGAAGATCGCGAGCTTTTCGAAATCGGTGTTGCCGTAATCGAAGATCTGCGACAGGAACGTGTAGGCCCGCAAGTAGGTCGAACAGTCCGTGCGGAACAGGATCAACGCGTCCATCGTCTCCTTGGCGGCTTGCGACTCGGCCGAATGACCGTTCTTGATTCCCGCCGCGTGCGCGACCTTGGCGGCCGCGAACTGCTTCAGCAGACGGTCGGCCACCGGCATCAGGGCGACCTCCAGCTCCTTCTGCTTCGAGTGGGGATTCAGCACCACGTTGACCACGCGATCGATCTCGAACTGATCGTAGTAGCCGCAGCCGTCCAACTTGGAACGGAGGTCGAGAATGATGTTCGGGTCGGTGACGTCCGAAAGTTCGGCGGTCGTGTAGTACGTCTTGAATGCCTTCAGGATCTCTTCCGAATCGTTGACGAAGTCCAGCACGAACGTCTCGTCCTTGCCCGGATAACTCCGATTCAGACGGGAGAGCGTCTGTACCGCCTGGATTCCGGCCAGCCGCTTGTCGACGTACATGCCGCACAGCAGCGGCTGATCGAAGCCGGTCTGGAACTTGTTGGCGACGAGCAGGATCTGATACTCGTCCCCCTTGAAGGCTTCGCGGATCTCCTGCCCCTTCAGGTTCGGATTGAGCAAGGGGGACGATTCGGCGAACGGCTCCGGGCCCGATTCCGGATCGTTGACCTCGCCCGAGAAGGCGACCAGCGTCCGCAGCGGATAGTGCTTCTGATCGATGTACTTGTTGATCGCCAACTGCCAGCGAACCGCTTCCAAGCGACTGCTGACGACCACCATCGCCTTGGCCCTTCCGTTCAGCAGCGGCGCAATCGTCTCGCGAAAGTGCTCGACGACGATCTGCACTTTCTGCGCGATGTTGTACGGGTGAAGTTTGACCCAGTTCATCAACCCCTTCACCGCGGCGCTTTGTTCGACCTCGGTGTCGTCCAGCGCTCCGCCGAGGTTGGCGAGCTTGAACGCCAGTTTGTACGAGGTGTAGTTCCGCAGCACGTCGAGAATGAACTTCTCTTCGATCGCTTGTCGCATCGAGTAGACATGGAACGGCTCCGGAAGGTTGCCTTCGCCGGCCGGCCGACTCGGGTCAGGACGGCGTCCGAACAACTCCAAAGTCTTGGCCTTCGGAGTCGCCGTGAACGCGACGTAGGTGATGCCGTTGTCGGCGACCTTCGACGCCATCTGAGCGGCCAGGATGTCTTCCGTGCTGACCGTTCCGCCGTCGGCCAGTTCCTGCTGCTCTTCGGCCGACAGGACCTGCTTGAGCTTCGACGCCGCTTCGCCGGCCTGGGAACTGTGGGCTTCGTCGGCGATCACCGCGAAACGCTTCCCCTGAGTCGCGGCGAGTTCACAGACCTTCTCCAGCGCCTTGGGAAACGTCTGGATCGTGCAGACGACGATCTTCTTGTTGCCGGCCAACGCTTCGGCCAGCTCGCCGCTCTTGCTCCCTTGGTCTCCGGTGATGGTCGCAACGACGCCGACCACCTTTTCGAAGCCGAAGATCGCGTCCTGAAGTTGCCCGTCGATCACGCGCCGATCTGAAACGACCAGCACCGAGTCGAAGACCTTGTTGTCGTGCGCGTCGTGCAGGTCGGCCAGAAAGTGGGCCGACCAGGCGATCGAGTTCGTCTTGCCGGAACCGGCGGAGTGCTGGATCAGGTACTTCTGCCCAGGCCCCTCGGACAGGATCGCCTGCTGGAGCTTCCGAGTCGCATCGAGCTGATGGAAACGAGGGAACAGGATCCGCGTGATCTGCTTCTTGGCGTTCCGCTGCGCGATCAGATAGCGGCCGAGGATCTCCAGCCAGCTCTCGCGGCTCCAGATCCGCTCCCAGAGGTAGGCGGTCGCGTAGCCGTCGGGGTTGAGCGGGTTTCCTGCTCCGTGGCGATCGCCCTGATCGAACGGCAGGAACGTCGTGTCGAAGCCCTCGAGCTTCGTCGTCATCCGAACATGGCTGCTGCTGACGGCGAAGTGCACGAGCGCCCCCGAAGGGAACGACAACAGCGGCTCGCGAGAACCCCCTTTCGGATGCGGGTGCCGGTCCTTCTTGTACTGCAGGACGGCGTCGTCGATGCTCTGCGTGTGATCGGTCTTGAGTTCGACGGTGGCGACCGGAATGCCGTTGAGGAAGAGCACCAGGTCGATCGAGTTCTTGGTGTGCAGCGAGTAGTGGACTTGTCGAACGACTCGCAGGCGGTTGGCTTCGTAACGCTCGACGATGGCGGGATTCATCGCCAACGCGGGCTTGAAC
>CAZZBI010000013.1:0-20508 GCA_964652385.1 uncultured Pirellulaceae bacterium
GGCCTCGAGGGTACCCGAAAAACTCCGACCTCCAAAAGGTTTTCCGACAGCCTGGAGACGCCGTGGACGACGGTCGACGCCTATCCGTCGCTGCGGTTCTTCGAGCCGACCTGCGTCGCCTATGCCGACGACGGTACGGGGCGCGTGCTGGTCCTCGAACGTCGCGGCACCGTCCGGATGTTTCGGGACGATCCGGCGACCGACCGGAGCGTTCAGGTGCTCGATCTGTCGTCGATCGTCTGGCGTACGCCGTACGAAGACGATGGCGCCGTCGGCATGGTGCTGCATCCCGAGTTCGGCCGGACCGACTCGCCGCACCACGGCGAGTTCTTCCTGCTCTACACCGCGAAGGTGGGCGAGACGCGCTACAACCGTCTGTCGCGTTGCGTGCTGGTCGGCGAGACGGCGACCGAAACCGAGCTGCTGATCGATCAGCTGAACGAGAACCTCTGGCATAACGGCGGCGGACTGGCGTTCGGTCCCGACGGCTTCCTGTATGTCGGTATGGGAGACGAAGGGACCAACGGCGATGGTTTGGCCAACGGCCAGCGACTGGATCGCGATCTCTATTGCGGCATCCTGCGGCTGGATGTCGATCGGATCGGCGGCGACGTCAGTCATCCGATCGTCCGTCAGCCCGAGACGGGCAAGACCGCCGGCTACTACATTCCGAACGACAATCCGTTCGTCGGTCGCCCCGGGACGCTCGAGGAGTTCTGGGCGCATGGTCTCCGCAATCCGTTCCGCATCGCGTTCGATCCGATCGGCGGTCGCCTGTGGGCCGCCGACGTCGGGCATCTGCGCCGCGAGGAAGTGAACGTCATCGTCAAGGGAGGGAACTACGGCTGGAGCTACCGCGAAGGGAGCCTGCCGTTCGAAGAGAGCTGGCTGAAGGGAAAGCGGCCCGAGGGGATCCCCGGCGAGGAGATCGATCCGATCTGGGAATACCCGCACCTGAACGGCAACAACTGCATCATCGGCGGCTTCGTCTACCGAGGAGGTCGTCACGAGTCGCTCGAAGGAAAGTTCCTCTGTGCCGACAACGGATCGGGGCGAGTCTGGGCGATCCGTCCGACCGACGACGGGACCGTCACCAACGAAGAGCTGCTGGCGCTCCCCGTCTCGAGCAAGACCGGGATCGCGTCGGTCCAGGCCGACGCCGACGGCGAGCCGCTGTTGGTGATCCTCGGCGAGCACGACACGACCGACGGTTCGATCCGTCGCATCGTTCCTGCCGAACGCTCGGCCGCCTCCTCGTTTCCGACTCGCCTCTCCGAAACCGGCATCTTCGATGATCTCGCCTCACTGACCGTCGCCGACTCGTTCGTCGCCTACGACGTCGCCGCTCCGCAGCGCCAAGGGTTATCGCGTTCGCGTCGCTGGATCAGCGTCCCGGGGGACGGACATGACCCCGACGGGTCGGTCGACCGGATCGGCTTCGACGAGGAGCGGCCGTGGGAGTTTCCGGCCGGCACGATCTTCGTCCAGCACTTCGAATTGCCGACTGACGAATCGGGGGATGGAGATTGGCGCCGCGTCGAGACGCGCGTGCTCGTCCGTCATCATGGCCGTGGCGTCTATGGATTGTCTTACCGCTGGAGCGACGACCAACAGGACGCCGAACTCGTCACGACTCCGCAGACCGCGCACTATCAGGTCGGATCACCGGACGGAGGCACTTCCGAACGGACCTGGCAGTTCTTCGATCGCCAGGCCTGTCTGAGCTGCCACAACCCGAACGCCGGATTCGTTCTCGGATTCAACGCGGCGCAGCTGCTCGGCGCCGAAGGGGGCGCGCGGCGCCTGGCCGATCTCGAACGCCGCGGCTACTTCCGCCAGCCGCTGCCGACCGATCTCGCCTCGCGAATCGAACTGCCGGTCGATCCGCGCAACGAGTCGTTGCCGCTAGATCTACGAGTCCGTTCGATGCTCGCGACCGAGTGCTCCGCCTGTCATCGCGAAGGGGGCGCGCGAGCCAACTTCTACGCCGAACTTCACGGCACCGCCGAGGTCGCCGAGTTGGCGATCGCGCCGCTGCAGGGAGACTTCGGCATCGCCGATGCGCGGCTGGTCGCTCCGGGCGATCCGCATCGATCGGTGCTCTACTACCGACTGGCCAAGCTCGGCCAAGGGCGCATGCCGTTCGTCGGTGCTCACGAACTCGATCGGGAACTGCTCGATCTGGTCCGTCGCTGGATCGCGGAGCTCGATCCGAGCGTCAACCAGCCGACCTATCGACGGGCGGTCGACGTGCTGTCGATCGACGCCGATGCCGACCGACAGGATCAGCTCGATCGCCTGACGGCCGAGACGGGCGGATCGTTCGCGGTCTGGCAGGCGGTGCTCGACGGAACAGTCGATGAAACGCGGCGCCGCGAGACGATCAAGCGCCTGTTGGCTCAGGGGAGCCCCGCCGCTCGTGATCTCTTCGAATGGTTCGTCGCTCAGGAAGAACGGACGCAACGACTGGGAACCGACTTCGACCCGTCGATCGTCCTGATGCTCGCAGGGGATGCCTCGCGCGGAGCTGCTCTCTTTGCCGATACGCAGCAGCTCTCGTGCGCCAACTGCCACGCTCCGTCCGGTCGCGAACCGTCGATCGGTCCGTCGCTGGTCGGGATCGGCAGTCGCATGACCCGTTCCGAGCTGCTCGATCATATCGTGAAGCCCTCGCGGAAGATCGCTCCCGAGTACCGCACCTCGACCGCGTTCCTCGTCGACGGCAGCTCGCTTCAGGGGATGATCCGCGACCGGACGGACGAGCGGCTGACGCTCGTCGATTCGACCGGCAAGCGCCATGAACTCGCGGCCGATGAGATCGAGCAGCTCGAAGGGTCCGACCTCTCGTTGATGCCCGAGAACCTGCTTCAGGGGCTCACGCCGCAACAAGCCGCCGATCTGCTGGAGTATCTGCTGACGTCGAACGAAACCACCGAGGCGACGTCGACCACAGGCGCGAACTGATCGCTCGGGCGAAGAGGTGGCCGAGCGACCGTCGACCCCCGGCCGCTCGGGTCGGGCGCCCGAATCGGTCGCTCGAAGTGCGTCAGGCAGGCGAGTGGTCGGCCATCGGCCGGCCTTCGGCGATGCGCCGCCTCTCCCGGCCCGAGTCATCGGCCGACGCTCGGTCATCCGAGGCGACCGCCATTCCTGCTCCGCGCAGCACGGCGGCGGTCACTCCGGCCAGCGCCGTGAACATCGGAAAGTTGCCGTCTTCGATCAGCACGTCGTGCCAGAGCGAATTGAAGCCGGTCGACGAGAGGGTCCCGAGGTGGATCCAGGCGATGCAGCGCAGACGCCAGGGGATCTCCCGATCGAATGCCAGGCGGAGTGCCGCGACGACCGACCCGATCGCGAAGAGCAGAAAGAGGGACGTTCCGACCAGTCCCGTTTCCGCCAACAACGCGAAGACCGTGTTGTGCTGTACATAGACGCTGACGCGCTGCAGCGGTCGACCGGTGATCGCCCGTTCGATGTAGTCGCGGTTGTGGTCCAGGTACTGACCGTAACCGACGCCGGTCCAGGGGCGATCCTGCAGGATCTCCCAGGCAGCCTGTGCCAGCAGCGGGCGGAGCGACGCCGACTCTTCCATCTGTTCGACCGTGACGTGCTTGTCACGCTTGAACGACGACGCTGCTTCCTTCAGCTGGATCAGCACCGGTAGGCCGACGACCAGTCCGATCACGATCAACGCATAGCGAGGGCGCGCCGGGAGCTGCCACAGGATCAGGAAACCGAGCCCCAACGCCGCTCCCATCCAGCAGCTGCGGGTGTAGGTCAGATAGACGCCGAGCAACGTCAGTAGCACGTACCCGGCGATCAGGACTCGGCCGCGGCGTCCTACCTCGGGCCAGAACGTCGCCGCCGACAGCATCCCCATCGTCATCGCGATCCCGTTGGCGACCGGGTTCAGGAACGGCCCCCGAGCGCGCCCCAGATACTCCTCGAACTCGGGCGAGACGATGAACCGCGGAAAGACCAACCCCTCGAGCCCTCGCGTCTCGAAGACCGCGGTCACCGCCAGATAGGCTCCGAAGGCGGTCAGCGCCCAGCGCAGCCGGCGGATCGACCGCTCGTCGAACGCCGACCGCGATGCGACGAAATAGACGATCGCCGGCAGCAGCAGGAAGAACAGGAAATACGAGAGCGGCTTCTTCTCGTTGAAGCTCCAGTTGGTCATCGCCAACTGGATCGCCACGAAGATCAGGAAGCCGGCGAGTCCCGTTTCGGTCGCGCCCCAGGTCGGCGGCAACGCTTCTCCCCGCAGCATCGACAGCAGCCAGCGGAGCGTCAGGAAGCCGATCAGCAGTCGCGGGATCGTGATCGGGAGCGGACCGAGATCCAGATGGAAGAACGGGTGACCGAAGATCACTCCGACCGTCAGCAGGAGCGCCAGGTCGGACGAGACGTTCCCCTTGCGGGCATACAGAGCCGCCACGGCCAGTCCGACGATCGCCAGCTCGATCAGTACGACCGCCATGAGAGCCGAAGTCCGTAGGGGCGATCAGGTCCGGCACCCGCGTGCCGGCGTCCCCCGAGTTATCGACCCGCCGCACCGCCGGGCACGGAAGCTCGCCCGACTCGGCCGGATGTTCGGATCAGGCAATACCGCGCGACTCTCAGGGAGAGCTGCGGCGCCGCGTCATGAGCGAGCCGTGATCTCGGGCGTCGCTCCTTCTCGAACGGAGCGCGGTCCGCCTTTCCTCGTCACTCGCTCCGACTCTCGTACCCGGGCGCGCAGACCCGATTCCGTCCGGAGCGTTTGGCCCGATAGAGCTCCTCGTCGGCGAGCTTCAGCAGCATCGCCGGAGTCGCCTCGGGTCCGACCAGCGACGCCTCACTGACGCCCAGGCTGGTCGTCACCTCGAGCGGCCCGTCGGCCGTCGAGAAGGGGCGTGCCTGGATCTCGCGCCGACAGCGTTCGGCGATCCCGATCGCGTCGATCAGATCGGTCTCGCCGAGCACCATCACGAACTCCTCGCCGCCGTAACGGCAGAAGAGATCACCGGCGCGCGAGACCTGCTGCAGGCGCGAGGCGAACTCCTTGAGTACCTCGTCACCGACCAGATGCCCATGCCCGTCGTTGATCGACTTGAACCGATCGATGTCGAGCATCACGATCGCCAGCGGACGATCGCTCCGGCGACGCCGAGCCAGTTCCTGGTTCAACGAGTCGATCAGATAGTTCTTGTTGAAGGCCTTGGTCAGGCCGTCCCGAGTCATCGCGGCATAGACCGTCTCGTGATACTGCGCCTCAAGACAGTCCGCGGCGAGGAACTTGAAGATGAAGCTGCCGAACTTCAATGCCTCGCCGCCGTTCAGACGCCGTCGCCCGATCGGCTGCTCGTCGACGAACGTTCCGTTGGTGCTTTCGAGATCGACCAGGACGTAACCGCCGTCGACTCGTTCCAGCCGAGCATGCAGACGCGAGACGTTCGGATCGTCGAGCACGATGTCGCACTTGGCATCCCGGCCGAGCGTGATGACCGGTCGATCGACCTTCTGCAGGCCGTCGATCACGTCGGTCGGGTAGATCTGCACCAGACAGCAGGCCTTCTCGACCGGCTCCGGCCGTTCCGCATCTCGCCCGGCCGATCGTTCGAGCAACGTCGCTTCGAAGTGCTTTCCGGTCTCGTCGGTCACCTGCCGATCCTCCGTTCGAGTCGCCGAGCGATGCGAGGGGGAGCCTTCGCCGTCCATCGAGGATGGGGGACGAAGCGATCGACGCATCGATTCGGCCGGCAACCAGGCCCCTTCGAGGCCTTGCCGTTCGCCGACTGAAACGTGTCTCAACTCGGGCCGAAAAGCGGGCTCGGACTTCAGCAAAACGGGCTTCCCGGCCGCCCGAACGGCGTCACGAGACGAGATGGTGACGGTCGTATCGATTCTGCAGCGCCGCGAGCCGCTCGGGCAAGACGCGATCGACCGGCTTCCGATCGCCGAACGGTAACGGCGACCTATCGCGAGCGATTCGTCGCAGGGGGATCAGTACCGGATCTCGGTGCCGAAGTAGAAGTTGATCCCCGGACGGAAGACTCCCAGGCCGCTCCGGTAGTCGAGATGCTCCCGATAGTGACGGTCGGCCAGGTTCTCGACGCCGGCGGTCGCCAGGATCGAGTCGCCGAACTTCCGGAACGCTCGCAGGTCGATCGTGTGGAACCCTGCTGTCTCGACCTCGTCCAGCGTCTCGGCGATTCGGTTCTGACGAGCGACCATCCGGATCGAAGCCTCGATCCCCCAGTGCTCCGTTTCGCTCGGATCATGCAGCAGCAGACCGACGCGGGAATCGAGCGGCGGGATCCCCGGGAGCGCCTCGACCGGCACGTCGGCCACGCCGCTCCGCGGATTCGGCCAGCCGCGAGCCGGGCCTTCGCGAGACCTGTCGGTCCCTTCCAGATACGACACGGTGCCGAAGGCGGCGAGTCCGTCCGTCAGATCGTGCCGCAGGTACGATTCGATTCCGGCGAGAATCGCCAGATCGGTGTTCACGAACGCCGCTCCGTTGATCAGACCTCCCTCGGGGTCGGCCGGAGTCGTCAGGTCGTAGGTGATGTAGTCGTCGACCCAGGCGTAGAACCAGTTCACTCCCGCCTTGGTCCGCTCATAGTCGGCCTCGAGCCCGAGATCGATCTGCTTCATCTGCTCGGCGCGCAGCTGCGAGTCGCCGTTCAGAAAGGTCAGCCCGCGCTGCAGACTGCCGATGAACGCGCTCTCGACGTACAGCTCGGTCAACGTCGGCGGTCGCTGTCCGAACCCGAAGCCGACCTTCCCGGTCCAGCCCTCGGTCAGCAGGATCTCGCTGTTGACGTAGCTCGACCAGACGAAGAAGAAGCGATCGAGATCGGCCCCCTGGATCGTCGACAGCGGATCGGGAACGCCGTCGACGATATCGGCCGACGTCGTGCTGACGAAGTCGACGCGTGCTCCGGTGTTCAGCGTCCACCACTCGCTCATCGGCTTGACCCGTTCGGCGTAGATGCCGAAGTCGTTCGAGCGGCTCGGAGGAATCGGAAAGTTGTCGTCGTCGTCCGGCAGGAACGGTTCGATGTCGTTCAGCCCCTGCTTCAGCACGATCAGATCGGTCCCGAGCGCGACGTGATCCTCCCCCGCATCGCCGAAGACCGATTCCCCTCGGTACCCGAAGCTCGATCCGTAGGCGTCGGTAATCGCGAATCCGTCGACGCCGCTCGGCGAAAAGAGCGTCGTCCGCAGCGCCGGAATCCGTGCGTTCTTCTGCTCGGACAGCGTGTCCCCTTCGAACCGCGTCCGGTTGTACCAGACCTCGCCGTGAAACTCGTCGGCAAAGCCGGGATCGTCGTGCACGTACTTCAGCTCGTAGCCGTCGGTCACCAGATGGTTCAGATCGAACACCAGTCCGGGAAACTCGACGTCGGTCTGATCGAGGCGCAGGAGATTGAACTCCAGCCGCGAGTCGCGAGTCGGATCCCAACCGACCGCAACGTTCCAGTCCTGCGACCGATACCCCGACGGCATCGCGACGCCATCGCCGTCGACGTAGTCGTTCCCCGTTCGATTGCCGTACGTGATCCGATAGCCCCAGTCGTCGCTCCCTCCCTGAAACGTCTGACGGCCGTACCACTGCTCGCCATTGGTCAGATAGTCCAGGCTGGTCGCCCCTTCGGCCTGATAACCGCCGGCATACCGCGGCGATCCGAGCAGATCGATGTCGACGAACGAGAAGCCGGGACCGAGACGGGGCGTATAGGGTCCCTTGACGATGATCAGGCTGTCGATCAGCCGCGAATCGATCTTGTTCATCATCGTGTCGAGGTCCATGCGGACCGGCGACCAGAACGAACCGGCGGCGAGCACCTGCCCGACACGCTCGCCGCGAATCCGAGTGTCGGTGACGATCGGTGTTCGCTGCTGCGAACTGACGCCGCGAGCCGACAGGGACTTGCCGACCAGATTCCCCGTGTCGGTCGTCTCGCGCGATCGCGATTCGATCCCCAGGATCGCATCGGCCGCCGGTGAGTTGGCTCGCGCTCGACGGCGATTCGACAGCGAGTCGATCGACGAGACCGAACCGAGCAGCGCCGACTCGACGTCCGTCGGTACGTCATGGCGTCGATTGAGCGGCGAGTCGACGGCATCTCGATCGATCGGGGCGAGCGGATCCCCTTCCTGAAAGGCGGCGACCGAGACGAGCGTCAGGCGCGGGCCGTCGAAGGCGGGATCGAACCAAGGGGGGAGCGGATCGGCAGCGCGGACGACTCCGTCCGATGTCCCGGATTCGTGGCTCGGCGTCTCCTGACCGAGCGCGGGAAACGAGCCAGGGGCCAGCGTCAGGCCATAAAGCGCGACGCCGGCCAACGTGGCGGCCCACGATCGTCCGACGACGCGGCCCAATCTGGCCGACGCCGATCTCCCGGCCGATCCTCGTCGATCGCGCGCTGAAGCCATCCTGGCCATCCTGAGTGGTCCGGGGATCGTGACCGATCCTCCGTTCGATGCTGCCCCATCGATCCGATTCCGACCGGAATCGGAAGCCGCGTCCCCTCCGGGTGACGCACCACCGTCATCGTGCTCAGATCGACCGACACGGCGACGGTCGGAAATCGAACTGTCGGAAAAGTGGGGAAGCGCAGCGGAGCAGGGGGGCGAGTCGCCGGGGAAGCTCTTTCGAGCCGATCGAGCGGGACCGCTCGGACCGCAAGATCTACCGATCTTTCCCAGCTTCGACCTGATCGAGATGCTCGCGAAGCACCTCGATCCTCGCCCGCAGCTCGGCCGCTTCGGGATCTCCTTGCGATTCGAGCAGCTCGGCCAGCGCGGTCAGCCCCGCGGCCGTCCGTTCGATCCGCCCGATCGATGCCCCTCCGGTCGCGACCACCTCGCGAAGCAGATCGAGCCCTTCGCGGAGCGCGGCTTCCGCTTCGCTCGGTTTGCCCGACACCATTCGCGCCTTGCCCAGATCGAGCATGGCGATCGCCAGGTTCTCGCTGAAGAACGGATCGCCGTAGAGCGTTTGCCAGGCCCGATCGAGATCGCCGATCGCCTCGGCGAACCGCACCTCGGCCTCCGCCGATCGCCCGGTGCGAAGCAACAGGTTCCCGAGCCGAATCCGCCCGAGCCCGCGAGTCTCCAGCAGATCCGGTCGTTCGGTGTGGTGGATGACTCGACTCGACAGTTCGTCGGCATGTTCCAGCTGCTCGATCGCCCCGGCGAACTCCCCTCGTCGCTCGTCGATCGTCGCTCCCTCGTCCAGCAGCACGTGCGCCAAGTGGCGATAACGCCCTTCGTCGGTCGCCTCGACCAGCGCAAGCGACGTCTCGCGAACCGCGGCCAACCGAGCGGCGGCAGCGCCGAGCTCTCCTTCACGGACGAGCTGCCGAGCCGCCGTGATCGCCGCACGGACACGCAAGTTGTCGACCGGAACCGCCCCGACACCGGCGGGAAGTTCGTTCAGAATCGCATCGACCTGCTGCAGCGCCTGTCGCGAGTCGACCGACGTCGGCGCGGCGTTTGCCTGAGTCGAACCGCTCTCGGCGTCGACCAGCGCGAGCCCGAGCCAAGCGTTGGCGAGCTGCAAGCGGACTTCGTCACCCGCGAGCGCCGAGGAACTCGCGCGGCGTTCCGCTTCGAGGATCTCGATCGCGCTCCGCAGCGCCGACTCCGAAGCCGCCCGCTCCTCGGCAAGTCGCTCGAGATCGCCCAAGCGGATAAGCAGACGAGCCAGCTCGCCGCGCCGATTCGGGTCGTCCGACGATTCGCGAGCCAGCTGACGATAATGGTCGCGGGCTCGGTCGAACAGTTCGCGACGAAGCGGTTCGAGCCCCGGATAGTGCTGCAGATCGCCGCTGACCGAAATGAGCCAGGTGTCGGCCGCCTCGCGCGCCGCGGTCAATTGGCGCAACGATTCGGCGTGCGCTCGCGCTTCGTCCGCCCGAGCCTGTCGCTCGTCGGCATGCGCGATCTGCTCGGCGCGATGCGCCGCGCGAACGATCAGCGTCGCGATCGAGGCGAGCGTCGCGACGATCGTCACCGCCAGCAGCACGGTCCAGGCGATTGCCCGATGATGACGGACCCATCGATCAGTCCGCTCCCACCAGCCTTCGTCATGGGCGACGACCCGTTCGCCCGCCAGGAATCGGCGGACATCGTCGGCCAACGCCTCGGCATCGGCATATCGATCTTCGGGCGCGAGCGCAAGCGAGCGCTCGCAGATCGCCGCAAGCGGCCGGGGGATCCGGCGATCGCGCCGACGACAGGGGAGAGGATCGGCGCGACGGACTCGTTCGAGCGTCTCGTCGGCGGTCGCCCCTCGAAACGGATTGATGCCGGTCAGCAGTTCGTACAGGAGCGTACCGAGCGAAAAGAGATCGGAGCGATGATCGAGCGAATCGACCGCGCCGGCCGCCTGTTCCGGCGACATCGCCGACGGCGTTCCGATCAATGCCCCGCATCGAGTCCGTTCGTGGTTCGAGTGCGATCCCTCCCGGTCGGTACTCGTCGACTCGTCCTCCGGCGTCGCCGCGATCGAGTCGCGCTCGCCGATCCGTTTGGCGATTCCCCAGTCGAGAATGACCGTCTCGCCGTACCGCCCCAGCATGATGTTCGCCGGCTTGATGTCCCGATGAATCACCTGCCGCTCATGGGCATAAGCCAGCGTCTGACAGACTCGAACGAACCGATCGAGCAGTTCGCGGCGCCGAGCGACGAATCGGCGCGAATCGGTTTCGCGATGCAGCGCCACGATCGCCTCGGCGAACGTCACTCCGTCCAGACGCTTCATCGCATAGAACGGCTCGCCGGTCCGCTCGTCGATTCCCGCCTCGTAGACCGGCGCGATCCCCGGATGCTCGAGCCCTCCGGTAATCAGCGCCTCGTGCCAGAAGCGACGCCGCAGCTCCTGGTCGCCGTCCAGCTCCGGCAACAGTCGCTTGACCACCACTTCGCGACGGAGTTGCCGATCCGTCGCATGTTGAACGACGCCACACCCTCCGCGTGCCAGCTCCGATCCGAGCTCGTAGCGTGAACGACCGACCGGAAGTTCGGGTGCGTCGGTCGCCGGCGAAGACTCGGTCGCTTCCTGAGCGTGGGGTTGCCGAATCGCTGCGGTCGACGTCGAGCTCACCGGCGGACGCTGTCCGGGACGAAGCGTCGGATCGACGGCGGAGCGGTTGACGCGAGTCGTTTCGGTCGAGCGTTCGGCACGCTCGCGTCGGGTCGGCTCGGCGTCGATCGACTGCTCGACCGATCTGGTCGCTCGCGACGGAGAACGCCGAGTCGCTTCGACGTGCGGCTGCGTCGTCGACTCGCCATGGGGCGGAACCGCAGCGGTCGGTTCCGAAGCGCTCGTCAGAATCGGCAACGGCATATCATGACCGGCGCCGGCATCGTTACCGCTGCAACCGGCCATCGGATCGGTCGTCGGCGACATCGTTCGCTGGGCCCGGCGGAGGGATGGCTCCCGACGATCGCCGTTCGATCCTCGCGCGCGAGCCGGCCAACCATAACTCGCTCACGCGGCGCACCGGTCCGCCGTCCGGCGAGATCAGGTCCCGCAGAAGGTTCGATAGCGGCAGCCTCCCGGAGCGGGCGGTCGACGATACGGATCCTGATCGGGACGACGATCGTACGGGCCGGTCAGCCCCTTCATCAGTTCTTCGACTGCCGACAGGTCCCCGGTCTCCGTCGCCTGCGTGAGCGCCGCCTCCACCTGGTGATTTCGCGGAATGACGCAGGGATTCGTCCGCCGCATCCGAGAGCGGGCCGCAACCGGATCGCTCCCTTCCGCCGCGACTCGCTCCTCCCACTTCGCGATCCAGTCGCCGACGATGCTCGTCAGCGGATCCTCCGCGGCCGGTCTCGTGTCGAGCGTCGAAAGTCGATCGAACGTCTCGGTGAAGTCCGCTTCGGCTCGCCGCATCCGCGCGAGCAGATCGTCGACCAGCGCTCGATCGCCGCTCGACGCGGTCTGCCAGCCGAGTTTGCCTCGCATCCGCTCGAGAAACCGCTCGTCGAAGCGCCGCGGAAAGTCGCTGATCCGCGCGGTCGCCGCATCGATCGCCTTCGCCTCGACCGGATCGATCAGCGGCAGCAACGTTTCGGCGAACCGAGCCAGATTCCACTGCGCAATCGCCGGCTGATTGACATAGGCATAGCGTCCTTCGCTGTCGATCGAGCTGAACACGGTCCGCGGCTCGTAGACGTCCAGGAACGCGCACGGCCCGTAGTCGATCGTCTCGCCCGAAATCGCCATGTTGTCGGTGTTCATGACGCCGTGCACGAACCCGATCGCCTGCCATGCTGCGATCAGCGACGCCTGACGGTCGATGACCCGGTCGAGCCAGGCCAGGTAGCGGTCGCCAAGTTCGATCAGGTCGGGATCATGTCGCCGGATCGCGTAGTCGGCCAATTGCCGCAGCGCCGACTCGTCGCGAATCGCCGAAGCGTACTCGAACGTGCCGACTCGCAGATGACTTGCCGCGACTCGGGTCAGTACGGCGCCGGGGAGTCGCGACTCGCGATAGACCGGCTGACCGGTGACGGCGACCGCCAGACTGCGCGTCGTCGGAACACCGAGCTGCTCCATCGCATGGGAGATGATCATCTCGCGCAGCATCGGTCCGAGCGCCGCCAGACCGTCGCCGCGACGCGAGTATTCGGTCGGTCCGGAACCCTTGAACTGCAGATCGAACAACCGGCCGTCGGGAGTCCGCTGTTCGCCCCACAACATCGCCCGGCCGTCGCCGAGCATCGTGAAGCCGCCGAACTGATGGCCGGCATAAGCCTGTGCGAGCGGCACCGATCCGGACGGCAATCGCTGACCGGTAAAGAGCGCCCCCGCTTCGTCGTCGCTCAACTGCTCGAGTGCCAGTCCCAGCTCCTGTCCGAGCGGATGATTGGTCACGACGGCTCGCGGCGCCGCGAATCGCGCCGCCCCGGCCGGTCGATGAAAGACTGCGGGGAGCGCCGCATAGGTCGCTTCCAGTCGCCAGCCGAGTTCGGGGCGACCGAGTTCCGGATCGATGACGCTCAACTCGATGCTCTCCTTGCCAGGAAACGCGACTCGCACACCACACATCGGCCTCGTCACGATCATGGTCCTGACCGGGCCGTTTGCCCAGGCCGGACGACGTCCTGGTCCTCGGGGGCAGCGGTTTTCCCCGTACAACGACGTGCCGACGTTCGCTCGATCCGACGAGTGTCGCGGGGATCGGCAGCGAGAGAACGATTGAGTCGCATCGCGCCGTCTCCTAGACTGCGAACTCCCCTCCCGGTCGCTCCGACCTTACGAAGCGGTTCCTGCCCGGCGCACGGATCGTCTCGCCCCCGCCACGGAGTCCGTCTGATGCTCTCGGTCCACGGTCCTTCCGCGCCGCTGTGCGATCGGTTGTCGCGGCGCGAATGGTTGCGAGTCGGAGGGATCGGGCTCGGTGGGCTCTCGCTCGCGACGCTGCTGAATCGTCCGGCGGCGGCCGCGACGATGGCGAGCGCCAAGAACGTCATCGTGCTCTTTCTGGCCGGAGGGATGCCGCAACACGAGTCGCTCGATCCGAAACCCGATGCCCCTCGCGAGTATCGCGGCGACTTCGGTCCGATCTCGACTCGCACTCCCGGCGTCCCGATCTGCGAGCTGATGCCGCAGACTGCGGCGATCACCGATCGGATCGCGATCATCCGTTCGGTCGTGACGCGCGACCACGCGCATTCGACCAGCGGCTATCAGATGCTGACCGGCATGCCGCATGCCCCGCTGAGCCGCGAGAACGCGCCCCCCGGCAAGCCGAACGATTGGCCCTCGATGGCGTCGATCATCGGAGCGTTGTGTGAATCGCGCGGCGGCCTCCCGGCGTCGATCTCGCTTCCGGTCAACCTCGCGAACAATGGCGGGACCGATCCTTGGCCGGGAACGGGAGCCGGTTTTCTCGGCAAGCGATTCGAACCGTGGTTCCTCGAAGGAGATCCGTCGTCAGGGACCTTCACGGTGCCGGGGACCGAAGCGCTCGCCGATCTGGATCTGAACCGGATCCGGAATCGGCTGAGTCTGCTCGACGCGATCGATCGGCGTCTGGAGCGTCTGGAGCGCGAACCGTCGATGGTCGGCATCGATCACTCGCGCGTCCAGGCGCTGTCGATGCTCGGCGGCGGCAAGGCGAGCGAGGCGTTCGATCTGACGCGCGAGCCGACGGCGATCCGCGAGTCGTACGGCATGACGAAGTACGGTCAGTCGGTCCTGCTGGCGCGGCGGTTGATCGAGTCCGGCGCGCGACTGGTCCAGGTGACGCCGATCGCCGAGGATCCGTCGAAGCCGAACGGCGGGGGCTGGGACGTGCACGAGAAGTGCGCCGAGTCGTGTCGCGGTTGGCTGATGCCGATCCTCGATCAGGCCTATGCCGCGCTGATCCGCGATCTCGAGAGCCGCGGGCTGCTCGACGAGACGCTGGTCTGTCTGGTCTCGGAATTCGGTCACACCCCCAAGGTGAATCCGGCGGGCGGACGCGATCATTGGGGGAACGTCTTCTCCATCGCACTCGCCGGCGGCGGCATTCGGGGCGGCGCGGTCCTCGGAGCCAGCGATCGACTGGGAGCCGAGGCGATCGAATCGCCGGTGACTCCGGCCGACTATCTGGCGACCGTCTATCACCTGCTCGGGTTTCCACCCGAGACGACGGTTCGCGACATCGAGAACCGCCCGATCGCGATCAGCACCGGACGGGTCCTGCGCGAACTGATCTGAGTCTCGTCGCCGATCGACCGACGACCGTCGCGACTCAACGACCGGTCGCGAAGCAATACAGATGCCGGTCCGAGCGAATCAGCAATCGTCCGTCGGCGATCGCCGGGCTGGCGTCGAAGCTCCCTCGATCCGACAGATCGAACGCCGCCAATTCCTCGTAGCTCGGTTCGGCCGCGACGATCCGCCCTTGGCCGGTCCGGCCGACATACAGGATCCGGTCGCCGCCAAGGATCGCCGACGCGTAGACCTGATCGATGCGCGAGACGCGTTCCTGGTAGATCAGCTCGCCGTCCGATACGCGGGCGCAGAAGGCGATCTCCTGACTCTCGCTCATCCAGTACAGGTGCCCATCGCGAACGATGGGCGAGGTGACGTTGGAGCCCTTGTTGCTCGTCCACAGCCGATGCGAGGCGGTGACGTCGCCGCTGCCGCCGGTCCGGACCGCGAGCGCTGCCGTCCCCGACCGCCCGCCCAAACAGAGCACGACGTCCCCCTCCACGACGATGCTCGGGACCATGTACCAGCCGATGTCGGTGGCGCAGTTCCACAGGGCTCGGCCGTTTGCCGGGTCGTAGGCTCGCACTTCGCCCTGAACGGCGAGGACCAATTCGCGCCGTCCGTCGGCGGCCCTCACCACCACCGGCGTGTTCCACGATTCGACGATCTCGCCGACCTTCCACACCTCCTTGCCGGTCCGGCGATCGAGCGCGACGAGCGATCCGCTCTCGACGCTCGCGTTGACGATCAGCAGATCGTCGACCAGAACCGGCGACGTCCCCGAACCCCATTCGTGCGTCCCGCTGCCGACCATCGACTTCCAGACCTGCTGACCGTCGTGGTCGAACGCGATCACGCCGCTCTTGCCGAAAAAGACGTAGACATGATCGTCGTCGGCAACCGGCGTGCTCGCCGCGTACCCATGATCGCGAATCCGTTCCTCCTCGGGCTGCACCGCCGGAATCGATCGACTCCACGCGATCGAGCCGTCGGTCAGATCGATCGCGAGCAGCCGGCGCTCGAGATCGGCCAGTTCCCCCGTTGCCTCGCCCGGCACGAGGTAGCCGGAATAGCAGGTGACATACGCTCGGTCGCCGATCGTGATCGGACTCGACGCGCCGGCTCCCGGCAACTCGAGCGTCCAGAGCGCCGAGTTCCGATCGATCCGCTCGGGAAGTCGTTCGGTCGAACGTCCGTCGCCGTTCGGTCCGCGAAAACCGGTCCACCCCGAGGCGGTCCGCGCTGCGTCATTCGTTTCGACGGCGGAGTCGCTTGTCCGAACGGAGCCGACAACGCCGGTCGACGCCTCGAGCACGACCGCAGGACGGCAGGCCAGCATCATCGGCAGCACGGCGATCAACGACGAAGCGGCCATTCGACCGAACACGCCAGGCATCACGACTCTCCTCGGGGAGGCACACGAACGCCGAAGAAGGAAGGAACGACGAGCGCGAAGGAGGATCGAATGAGCGAGGCTACGGCGGGTCCGAACGCAGTATCGATCTCGACCTCGTCGGAACCGCAGATCCCTTCACGATTCGCCGCAGCGTAGACGAGCGGGGTGCGCCGAGTCCAACATTCGGATCGGAATCGTCGCCACGATCGCCCGACCGACTCTCACCAGCGCAACGTCAGACCGACGATGGGCCCCGAGAAGTCGATCCCGTCGAACGAACGCCAGTCGTAGCCGCCGGCGAGTTCGAGCTGTTTCCAGGTCACGCCGGTCGTCAGTCGCAGATGCTCGTAGGTCGCCGATCCGGCTCGGCCCAGGTCGTACTCCCCCGAGACGACCCAAGGGGAGCGGACGAACCAGTCGAACTGGGCGGTCCCCGCCAGTCCTCCGTTCGTTCCCCGGCGATCGTCGACGATCACGGCGCCGACTCCCCATCGCCACTGGAACCGATCCGATTGCAGGCGGCGCCACAGCAGATGGGCCTCGCCGATCCGGAGTTCGTCGGTCCCGCCGTTCGGCAGCCCCTCGAAAACCTGAGTCAGCGATCCGCCGAGTCCCAAGCGACTCGACGCTCGCTCGAACATCAGGTCCCCCGTCAGCCATTGCAGATCGTCGAAGTCGCTGCCGGACGAGAGAGCGAAGGTCGCCCGAGACGCCCGGCCGACCTCGGCACCGTCGAACGCCTCGAACATCGAACCGGCTCGATCGTCGGCATACGGGTAGCGACCGAATCGCGCCCTCGGCTCGCCGAACCCGCTCGCCTCGTCGCCGAGCAGTTCGTCGCTCGGCGACTCGTCGGTCTCGTAGGCGATCGTCTCGACCGAACGCTCGTCGACCGGCGTCGATCGATCACCGCTCTCCGGTACTTCCGAGCTGCCGTCGAGCCCCCGGCTCGTGAGATCGCCGATGAAGATTCCTTGCGCCAAGGCGAACGACAGACGACCGAAGGCGTAGGTCAGATCCCACGCGGCATTCCCGGAGCCGTCGTCGGACGGATTGCTGTCGTCGGGATCCCCGAACGAGTTGCCGAGTCGGTTCGTGCGGTTCGCCTGCCGCCGCTCTTCCCGTTCGCTGCGCGCTCCCTCTCGTTCCGCGGCGCTCTCGCGATCCGACGGGTCGTCGGATCGCACCGCCTGGCCGATCCGCTCGAGCGTCTGACCGCGAACCGGCATCGGCAAGCCGAACGCGATGACTGCCGAGACCATGGCAAGTATCGCAAAGGCTATCGCCCGATGACCCGGCCGCAGCCGGTAAGGGTGCCGACCGGCGATCAGTCGTCTGCCGATCGTCATGGTCACGTTTCCTGGTTTCGGACGTCTCCCCCACATTGCCGTCGCGCCGACAATCGTCCGATACCAGGATCTCGTCGACGCGGCAACCTCGACTCGTGCCGGCCAGGAGGCCGTCTCGACCTCGCGCAGCGTCTCACTTCGTCTCGAATCGGACCTGATCGAAGCGGACCCAACAGGGTCGATCAGGGTCCCCCCCTCGAACCCGCAGCGCGAAACCGACATCACCGCGGCTCGGCAGGATCGCCGAATGAAACGGGTTCAGATACGTTCCGGCATCCGACGGACCGACCTGAAAATAGGCGTAGTCGTCCCGAACGATCACCCGCAGCGGACCGGCTCGTTCGGTTGCCGGCCAGTACTTCACCGCGTACTCGGACGGATCCCCTTCGGCTCCGTCGTCGCCGACGTACTCCGGTTGCCCCGGAGAGAGGAGCAGGTAGCCGTCCTGATTGGTCTTCCAGACACTGAAGAACGGCGCCCCGGGGCGAGCGGCCGCGAGGCCGGCCGAGGCGCCGCGCGGAAGTTCTCCTTCGATTACCGAGACGCGGACCGAACCGATCAGCGTGTCATCGGTCGATCGCTTCAGGTCGAACATCAGCATCCCGCCGAGCTCGTCGCGCTCGGTCGGCACGACGCGCACTTCGATGCCGCCGTCGCGGACTCGGTAGTCCTCAGGAGCCAGGCCCGAAAGGGTCCAACGCGACTCCCAACCTTCGCCGAACTCCTCGACGATGGGCGGCTCGTCTCCGACCGCTCGCCCGATGTCGGTCGCCAACCCCAAGGCGATCGATAACGAACCCGCCAACAGCGAACGCAACATTTCGATTCTCCGATCTCGTCAGGCTTGCCGCCGCGCCCGACATCGGACCGATCCGACCCCGAGGCGCGTCGACCGTCACTTCGCCTCGACGTACTTGGTCAGGGTCGAGTCGGTCCGCAGATACATCGCGCCGTCGACGAATGCCGGCGTCGCCAGGGTCCTTCCCGTCACCGAGTTGGTGCCGAGCACGCGGTATTCCTTGTCGAGCGCCAGCCAGGTCGCATGCCCCTCTTCGTCCAGAAGCAGCAACCGATCGTCGAACGCCAGCGGCGATGCCGAAAAGTTCCCGCCGATCCGCTCGGTCCAGTGAACGTCGCCGGTCGCGGCATCGGCGCACGTCACGACCCCCTTGTCCGACACGAAATAGAGTTCTTCGCCGACCAGCACCGGCGTCGGCGTGCTCGGAGCGCCCCGTTTCAGACGCCACGCGACATGCGTTTCCGAGACATCCCCTCGGCCGCCCAGTCGGATCGCGAGCAGTTCGGGGTTGTCGTAGTCCCGGTTGTAGATCACCAGATCGCGATAGAGGACCGGCACCGGAACGACTGACCACCCCGGCGCGCGAACCTGCCATAGCTCCTCGCCGGTGCGCAGGTCATAAGCGGCCAGATGTTCCGGCCCCGGAGCGATCACCTGTGCTCCCCCTTCGACCTCGACGATCGCCGCCGTGCCGAACGAGTGACTGATCCGCGCCTCGACCGAACGCCGTCGCTTCCAAAGCAGTCGGCCGCTCGACGCTTCGATCGCCGTGACGAACGGTTCGCTGCTCCCGTCACAGATGATCGCGAGCACCCCGTCGTGCAGCACGGGGGAGCCCCCCGAGCCGTGCATCGGCGGATAGACGAGCTCCTGATTGATCCACTCGATCGTGCCGTCGGAAGCCCGTAGGCGGGCGGTGCCGTAGGTGCCGAAGTGAACATAGACGGCGCCGTCATGAACCAGCGGCGTCGGACTCGCATGGCTGTTCTTGGCGTGGATCGACGGAACCGTTCCGATCGACGTCACCTCGCGTTCCCAGATCGACCGGCCGTCGTCGGCCGACAAGGCCAGCGCCCGCAGCGAGAGTCTCTCGCCGTCGGAGACGGCCGTCGTCAGATAGATCACTCCGTCGACGATGCACGGCGAGGACCACCCGAGTCCCGAAATCGGAATCTGCCAGACGACGTTCTCGGTATCGGACCAGACGAGCGGCGTCGCGGCGCCGGCAACTCGTCCGTCTCCGGTCGGTCCGCGAAACTGAGGCCAATCGGAACACAGACAGACGCTCGTCAGCAGCAACGTCAGGAGCATCGGCGGGACACCTCGAATCAGGCGGCAGCAGGGTGGGGAGAGGGGCAGGGAGAGCTCGACGATTGTCCGAGACGCGCGAGCCGAAGTCCATCATCGAGAACTCGGCCAACGACTCTGGAACCAACCGTGCCCCGATCGCTCCGGGCGGCGATGTTTCGGCCCCGCGACGGCGTGTATCATCGCTCGTACTCGCCTCGATCGCTCCGCTCCCCACCGCCGGAGTCCCGCCTGATGTCGCTCCGTTCGATCGCCGTCGCGTCGCTCGCGCTGCTCGTCACCACCGCATTTCCCGCTCTCGCTCAGGACGATCGCTCGGCGCCGGTCGCTCGACCGACTCCGATCCGAGTCGTCGTTTGGGACGAACAGCAGCCCGAACAGCGGCCGGCCTACGACGAGTTTCTCGGCCGTCATCTGGCCGATCACCTGAATCGCCTGCCGGGGATTCGAGCCGACGTCGCGACTCCCGATCTGCCCGGCAAGGGACTCTCGACCGAGGTCCTCGATCAGTGCGACGTGCTGATCTGGTGGGGGCACGTCCGCCACCATGAGATCACGCCCGAGGATGTCGCACCGGTGATCGAACGGGTGAAGCAAGGGAAGCTCGCCTTCCTCGGTCTTCACTCGGCCCATTGGGCGCAGCCGTTCGTCTCGCTGATGCACGAACGAGCCGCGCAGGACGCGCTGGCGCAGCTCGTGCCCGACGAGCGGACTCGCGCGACGGTCGAGTTCGTCGGCGACTGGGAACGCCGGACTCCGGCGCGGACCGAGCCGTTGACTCCGGCCGCCACGTTCGTTCGCGCCGATGACGGCTCGATCCGGATCGAGCTGAGTCGCCCCAACTGCTGCTTTCCTGCCTACCGCAACGACGGCCAGCCGAGCTCGCTGCGCGTCGTCGCGAGCGAGCATCCGATCGCCGCCGGATTGCCGCCGACCTTCGAGCTGCCGCACA
>CAZZBI010000013.1:20518-20912 GCA_964652385.1 uncultured Pirellulaceae bacterium
GTTTCATGTTCCCGAACCCGATGTCGTCCTGTTCGAGGAGCGGTGGGAGGCGGGCGAGCGGTTCCGCAGCGGCATGCTCTGGCGCGTCGGGCGCGGCGAGGTCTTCTACTTCCGACCGGGTCACGAGACGCATCGGGTGTACCACGAGCCGGTGGCGCTGCAGGTGATCGAGAACGCGGTCCGGCATCTGGGTAACACCGTCCGCGCCGGCGGAGTCGCGCCGTTGTCGGCCGCCGAGAATCTGGCCGTCGAGCGTCTTGTCCCCTGGTGCATCGTTCCGTTCGACGCAGCCGGGCGCGGGCCCGAAGCGCGGGCCGAAATGGTCGCGAAGCTCGGTCTGAAACGAGTCGCCTATGACTGGCGCGACCAGCATGTCGCGGAGTTCGAAGACGAG
>CAZZBI010000013.1:20922-32691 GCA_964652385.1 uncultured Pirellulaceae bacterium
ATCCTCGCCTACCGACGCCACGATCTCGAGTTCTTCGCCTTCTGGAGCTGGCATCCGGCGCTCGAACCGCTGATCGAGAAATACGGCATCCGCCCCCAGATCTGGACGATCGTCCCGAGCCCCGAAGCGGCGACGAACGAAGAAAAGGTCGCCGAAGCGGCGCGGCAACTGTTGCCGCTGGTCGAGACGACCCGGCGCCTCGGGTTGCCCCTCGGTCTCTACAACCACGGCGGCTGGGGAGGGGAACCGGAGAGTATGGCGGCCGTCTGCCGCTACCTGCGTTCCGAACATGACGCGCCGCATGTCGGCATCGTCTACAACTTCCATCACGGGCATGCCCACATTCCGAACTTCGCCGAGCGATTCGATGCGATGTCGGGTCTCCTGATCTGCGTCAACCTGGACGGGATGCTCGATCCGTCCGACCAAGACGTGAACGACCAGCGTTTCAAGATCGTCCCGATCGGAACGGGGCGCTACGAGCGGCGGATGATCGACGCGGTCATCGCCTCGGGCTACGACGGCCCGATCGGGATCCTTGACCATCGCGACGATCTCGATGCCGAAGTCGCTCTGCGCCGCAATCTCGACGGCCTGGCGGAGTTGCTTCGCGAGCATCGTTGATCCGCGCTCGTCATTCCTCGTCCATTCCGCTTCGCATCGTCGCCTTTGCCGGAATCGATCTCGCATGGCACCACGAACTGGCCGACCGATCGCCACGCTCGGACCGTCATCGCTCGCCGCCGTCGCGTTCGGGTTCGTCGTGTCACTCTCGCCGCTCGCCGCCAAGGCAGCCTCGTTAGAGCACCGCGGAGACGAAGGCGCGAGCGACGCGCCGATCGACTTCGTGCGACAGATCCGCCCGATCCTGTCGTCCCGTTGCTTCGCCTGTCACGGCCCCGACGCGAACGACCGCGAGGCCGATCTGCGTCTGGATCTTCCGGACGATGCGCTTCGCGACCGAGGGGATTCGACGATCGTCGTCCCCGGTCTTCCGGACCGGAGCGAACTGATCGCGCGGATCGAGTCGACCGACCCGTCGCTGCGCATGCCTCCCCCCGATTCGCACCTGGAACTCGATCCGAGCGAAATGGCGTTGCTACGTCGCTGGATCGAACAGGGGGCGAGCTGGCGTCGGCATTGGTCGTTCGAGCCGATCATCGCACCGCAACTCCCCGAGGTCCCAGGTCTCTCGGCCGAGGCCGATCCGATCGACCGATTCGTCGAAGCGGAACTGGCGCGACAGGGGATCGTTCCGGCGCCGCCGGCCGATCGAGCGACCTGGCTCCGTCGCGTCACGCTCGATCTGACCGGTCTGCCGCCGACGCTCGAGGAACTCGACGCGTTTCTCGCCGATCAGGCCGACGACGACGCGGCCTATGCTGCCGTCGTCCGCCGTCTGCTCGATTCCCCTGCCTGTGCCGAACGGTTGGCACTCGACTGGCTCGATGCCGCACGCTACGCCGACACCAACGGCTACTCGATCGACGACCATCGCGAGATGTGGCTCTACCGCGATTGGGTCATCGCGTCGTTTCTGGAACGCCAGCCGTTCGATCGGTTTCTGGTCGAGCAGCTCGCGGGGGATCTCATGACCGATGCGACCGACCGCCAGCGCCTGGCCACCGCCTTCTTGCGCAACAGCATGAACACGCACGAGGGAGGGACGATTGCCGAGGAGTACCGCATCGCGTCGATCGCCGACAAGATCGACACGGTCGGCAAGGCGATGCTCGGCCTGACCCTCGAGTGCGCCCGCTGTCACGATCACAAGTACGACCCGCTCACGCAGCGCGACTACTATCGGCTCGCCGCCTTCTTCGATCGGACGATCGAGTCGGGAGCCGGAGCGGTCAACGGGAACACCGAGCCGACGATGCGGACCGTCTCGCCGCTGATCGACTCCGAAGAACGGACCCGTCGGATCGAGGCGCGGCGGGCGTCGCTCTTCAGGAATCTGATCGACGGACCGAATCCGCAACTCGTCGCGGCGTTTCGCGATTGGCACCGAACACGGCGCGAAGCCTATGCGAACGAAACCCCCGTCGCATCGGAGCCGTTCCCGTTTCCCGATCCGGCAAACGGCGACCCGCAGCCGGCTTGGATCTGGGCGGAATTGCCAAACTTCCCGATCGTTCGACTGGTTCGGTCGTTCGAACTGGCCGAAGCCCCTCGCTCGGCTCGGCTGTTCGTCACCTGCGACAACGAAGCGGTCCTGCAATTGGACGGCATCGAGATCGGACGGAACGAACACTGGCAGCGTCCGACGGTGATCGATCTGACCGATCGATTGGCGCGAGGGGACCATCGCTTCGAGTTCGTCGGCAGCGATTGGGGAGACGGCTCGGTCGCGGCGCTCGTGGCGGTCCTTCGGCTGGAGTTCGCCGATCGGGTCGAATGGCTCGTCAGCGACGAGCAATGGAGCGCGGCCGCCAACGAGTCGATCGATGACGGGTTACTCCCCGCAGCGATTCGAGGCGTCTACGGCGACGCCCCCTGGGGGCGACCGCATACGGCGATGCCCGCCGACGGACCGTCCGCGGCCCTCCTCGCGGCAATCGCGAAGGAGTCGCATGAGCTGACCGACGACGATCGTTCGGTCTTGGCCGATGCCTTCGCCGCCGAGGATCCGGAGTTTGCGAAGCTGGTCGCCAACGTGCGCGAGGAGCTCCGCGTTCTGGAGGTCGAACGGGATGCCGGACTCTCGTCGGTGATGGTGATGCGCGACGAACCGTCGTTCCGGACGACGCACGTGCTGGAACGAGGGGAGTACGACAAGCCGGGCGAAGCGGTGACGGCGGGGATTCCCGAGATCTTCGGTCGCCTGCCCGAAGAATCCGACCCGAATCGATTGGCGCTCGCCGAGTGGATCGTCTCGCCCGAGAATCCGCTCACGGCGCGGGTCGTCGTCAATCGCTATTGGCAGTTGCTCTTCGGTACCGGCCTGGTGCGGACGAGCGAGGACTTCGGATCGCAAGGGGAGTTTCCGACGCACCCCGAACTGCTCGACCGGTTGGCGGCGGAGTTCGTTGCCGACGGCTGGAACGTGCATCGTCTGCTCGAACGGATCGTGCTCTCGCGAGCTTATCGTCGCTCGTCCTATGTCGATCCGATCCAGCGGGAGCGGGATCCCGAGGCACGACTGATCGGTCGGATGCCGCGACATCGCCTGGATGCCGAAGTGCTGCGCGACAGCGCTCTGGCCATCGCGGGGCTGCTCGACCGGACACTCGGCGGACCGAGCGACCATCCGTTGCAGCCCGACGGCCTGTGGCGCGAGATCAGTCATTACGGCCATCCGATCGCGTTCACGGCGCAGCATCATTATCCGGACCATGATGCTGGGGTCCGACGGCGAAGTCTGTACGTCTTTCGCAAGCGCACCTCGCCGCCGCCGATCCTGACGACCTTCGACGCGACCAATCGCGAAACGTGCAGCGTCCGCCGCTCGCGCACCAATACGCCGCTCCAAGCGCTGGCGGTGATGAACGAGCCGCTGTTCGTTTCGGCCGCGGTGGGTCTGGCCGTGCGGGTCCAACATGCGGCAGCGGACGATCGCGACCGACTGTCGCTCGCCTTTCGGCTGGCGACGGCGCGAGCTCCCGACGATGACGAACTGGCGATCCTGCTCCGCGCGCTCGAACGAGCCCGAATTCGATTTCGCGATCGCCCTGAACAGGCCGCAGCGCTGGTCGAGTTCGGAATCGCGCCGCCGCGGGCGCCGCTCGATCCGATCGAATCGGCCGCCTTCACCGAGGTCGCGTCGCTGATCCTGAACCTGGACGAAACGCTGACGCGGGAGTGACCGGATGAGATCTGACGAGATTCGGCCGAGCGGACCGAACGGTTCCGACCTGCACGCCCTCCGTCGGGTTGCGGCGCGGCGGACGCTGCTGCGCAGCGCCGGGCTCGGCCTCGGCTCGATCGCGCTCGGCACGTTGCTCGATCGTTCGGAGTTCGCACGGTCGGCGCTCGCGACGAAGGCTCGAGACGATCAACCGACCGCAGCGAACGCCGCCGACCGCTCGGGGCTGCCCGGCTTGCCGCATTTCGCCCCGACGGCGCGACGCGTCATCTGGCTCTTCATGTCGGGCGGGCCGTCGCAGATCGACCTGTTCGACGACAAGCCGTCGATTCGCGAGCTGCACGGGTCGCCGCTCCCCGACCATGTTCGCGGCGGACAACGCCTGACCGGCATGACGTCGGGTCAAAAGGAGTTTCCGATCTGCGGACCGATCGTTCCTTTTTCGCGTCACGGCGAATGCGGTCGCTCGATCAGTTCGCTGCTGCCGCACACCGCGCAGGTCGTCGATCGATTGGCGTTCGTCAAGTCGCTGCATACCGAAGCGATCAACCACGATCCGGGGATCACGCTGATCAACACCGGATCGCAGATTCCGGGTCGACCGAGTCTGGGAGCGTGGGCCGGCTACGGACTGGGAAGCGTCAACGAGAACATGCCGGCCTACGTCGTGCTCGTCTCGCAAGGGACCGGCAAGAACCCGGGACAACCGATCTTCTCGCGGCTGTGGGGGAGCGGCTTTCTCCCTTCCAGTCACCAGGGAGTCCAGCTCCGCAGCAGCGGCGATCCGGTCCTCTACCTGGCCGATCCGCCGGGGATCGATCGCGCGGCGCGCCGCGATTGGCTCGATGACCTCGGCGCGATGAACCGCCGGCGACACGAGACGGTCGGCGATCCGGAGATCGAATCGCGCATCGCGCAGTACGAGATGGCGTTTCGGATGCAGGCCGAGGTGCCGTCGCTGGTCGACCTGAGCGACGAGCCCGAATCGACCTTTCGGCGCTACGGCGACGACGCCAAGTCGCCGGGGACCTTCGCCTACAACTGCCTGCTGGCGAGGCGCATGGCCGAATCGAACGTCCGCTTCATCCAGCTCTTCCATCGCGGCTGGGATCAGCACAGCGATCTCCCCGAACACCTGTCGGCTCAATGCCGCGATACCGATCGTGCGAGCGCCGCGCTGATCGAAGACTTGGCCGAGCGCGGACTGCTCGACGACACGCTGGTGGTCTGGGGAGGGGAGTTCGGCCGGACGTCGTACAGCCAAGGGGCGCTCGGAACCGGGCGCGACCATCACGGACGCTGCTTCACCGTCTGGCTGGCGGGGGGAGGGATCCGCGGCGGGATCGAATACGGAGCCAGTGACGACTGGTGCTACAACATCGCCGAGGATCCGGTCCATATCCGCGATCTCAATCGGACGATCCTGCATTGCCTGGGAATCGACTCGGAGCGATTCACCTTTCGCTTCCAAGGGCTCGACTTCAATCCGGTCGGAGTCGAACCGGCGCGCGTCGTGCGCGAGATCCTGGCCTGAACGAATCGCATCCTGGTCGAAGCGATCCGACGGAATCGGCCTCGATATCCGGAAATCCGGAGTCCGAGTACCTGGAGTCGATCGTTTCTTCTCCTGTCCTCCGGCTGGGAACCGAACGGTGGGTTTCCGGATCGCCGGCTGTCGAAAGAACGAATCGGAGTCGCTGCTGTGAAGGTTCGCCCACGGAAGATCGGATCGTTCGGACGACTTGCGTCGTCGCTGCTGCTGACGGTCGTCCCCGTCGTCCCGGTCGTCGCTCAGGTCGACTACGACGGAGATCGTCATCCCTGGAGTCAGCGAGCCGAGTACGGTCCCGACGCCGAAGTGCCGGGTTGGTTCTACAACCTCGGCCTGACCGGACTGCGGGCGCAGCTGGTGGAATCCGAGCCGACGACGTTGCTGATCCGCCATGTCTTTCCCGGCTCGCCAGCCGACGGGCGGATCGAAGCGGGGGACGTGATCGTCGGCGTCGACGGAGGGCCTTTCCGTACGCCGCATCGCGACGGCTACGGCAAGGAGGTGTTCGGCGGCGACGGACCGATCGCCGAACTGGCCGACGCGCTCGAGAAGTGTCAGGGGGAGAGCGGTCAGCTGTCGCTGGAAGTGCGTCGAAGCGGCACGACGAACACCGTCGTACTCCCGATCGGCACGACCTACGGCACTTTCTCGCCGACCTATCCGGTCGACTGTCCCAAGTCGGATCGGATCCTCGCCGAGTTGCTGGAACATCTGGCCGCCGATCAGCGCGACGACGGCTCGTTCGGCGATCCGGTCCGAGACACCTTTGCGCCGCTGGCGCTGCTGGCGAGCGGCGAGGAGCGGTATCTGGAGGCGGTCCGGCGCAACGCTCGGTTTCATGCCCGAACCACCATTGCCGGCGAAACGCGACTCGAAGATCTGCCGAACTGGTCGTACCTGAGTGCGGCGATCGTCCTGTCGGAGTTCCACTTAGCGACCGGCGAGGAATGGGTCCTGCCCGAGCTGCTGGAGATCCGTGACTTTCTGCTCCGTGGTCAGTACATGCGTCCCGATCAGATCAACCCGCGGGCGCGCGAGTCGCATCCGGACTCGTTTCCGCGCACGCCGCAGGATGCGATCGGCGGTTGGGGGCACAACCCCGGTTTCGAAGGCTACGGTCCGATCCAGATGATCACCGCTCAAGGGGCGATCGCCCTGTCGCTGATGCAGCGCTGCGGAATCGAGATCGATCGCAAGCGACTGGACGCCGCCTATCGCTTCCTTCGGCGCGGGACGGGCCCGAACGGTTACGTCTGGTATGGGGACGAACCGGGAGGCGGAGCGGACGATTGGGCCGACATGGGGCGGACCGGAGCCGCAGCGGTCGCCAATGCGCTCAGTCCCTACGCGGATCAGGCGTATCGAGACCAGGCGTTGTTCCACGCGCAGGTCATCGGTCGTCATCCGCAGAGCTTCCCCGACACCCACGGTTCGCCGCCCATGGGGATGGGCTACACGGCGCTCGGGGCTCATCTGGATCCGGAGAGTTACTGGAGTCTGATGGATGCGAATCGTTGGTGGTTCACGATGGCGCACTGCAACGACGGTCGCTTCTATTACCAGCCGAACCGAGACAACGCCGGCTACGACGGCGACGCCCGTTCGGTCGCTTCGAGCGTCGTCGCGTTCCTGCTGATCATTCCGAAGAAGAACCTGGCGATCACGGGCCGCGAGTTTCCCGAGAAGTAGGTGGCCGTTCGCAAGACCGGCGACCATCCCCTCACGGCTCGGAACGAGCCGCCGACGCCACCGTGACCTCCCAGCCCGTAGCGCCTAGCGCAGGGGTCCTCCGCGCCCTCCGCGCCCCGCATCGAACCACGGTCGCGCTACGACAGCTCTTCGTCGAGCACGGCCTGCATCCGTTCGGCGACCTCGATCGAGGCGTGATCGCCGGTTCGGTGCAGGGCGGCGATGGTCTTGCGGCGGCGTTCGTGAGGGTGATTCTGGCCAAGCTTGCGTTTGCCGATCACCTCAGTCACCTGCAGTTCGATGCCGACGATGCCGCGCAGCAACGACGCGATCTTCGGCGGCGATACCGAATCGAACCGCCACGGCTCGGAATGAAGCCCCTCGAACCGCTCCGCCAAGCGACGCAACTCGGTCGCCAGTCGTTCCGGGTCGTCGAACGTCCGGAGCGTCCCGTGAACCGAGACCGATTCGTAGTTCCAGGTCGGGACGGTATCGGCCGCCTCGTACCAGCTCGCCGAGACGTAGGCATGAGGTCCGTCGAACTGCGCGACGGCGACTCGACCGTCGCACGCCTGCCACTGCGGGTTGGGGCGAGCCAGATGGCCGAACAGCCGCTGCGGCAGCCCGTCCTGGTCATCGCAGAGCAGCGGCAGACGAGTCACTATCGGTCGATCGCCGGACGTGGTGATCAGCGTGCCGAACGGATGCCGTTCGATGAACCGTCTCAACCAATGCGGATCGTTTTCGCGAAACGCCTCCGGAACGTACATCGTTTCGATTCTCCCGAGCGGTCCCCCTGCCGAGTTCGAAGTCGAACGTCCGAACCCGTGCCTCCGTCGCCTCGGCGCCTCCGTGAGAGAACTCCGCTCCGTGCCTCGGCGTCTTCTCGGCGTCTCCGTGGCAACTCCTCAGCGTCTCCGACCGACGACGATCGCGTTACGAAGCACGTTCGACCCTCAGCCGATAGAACTCCGCCGCCGTGCCGCCGAAGATTCTCGCTCGCTCGGTCGCGCTCAACTCGGCGGTCAGCGTCACCATCGCGTCATGCACCTGGCGATAGCTGCCGGCCAGTTCGCAGACCGGCCAGTCCGATCCGTACATGCAGCGACTCGGGCCGAATGCCTCGAGCGCGACGTCGACGTAAGGCCTGAGATCGTCGATCGTCCAGCGTCGGTGATCGGCCTCGGTCACCAGACCGCTCAGCTTGCAGAAGGTTCGCGGATGCTCGGCTGCGCGGCGCAGGTCGGCGGCCCAGTCATCGAGAATCCCTTCGCGAATCCGCGGTTTCGACAGATGGTCGATCACCATCGGCAGGTCCGGCACCTCGCGAGCCAGCGTCACCGCATGCTTCAGATGCCGGACGTAGAAGAGCAGATCGAACGGCACTCCGCGCCGCTCGAGCGCCCGGAGCCCGTTCAACACGGCTGGACGAACGATGAAGTCGTCGTCCGGCTCGTCCTGCACGACATGCCTGACGCCGACGAACTTCGGCCGAGCGACGAACTCGTCCAGTTGCGATTCGATCCGATCGCTCGCCAGATCGACCCACCCGACGACTCCGGCGATGAACTCATGCCGGTCGGCCAGTTCCAGGACCCACCGATTCTCGGCCGGATCGTGCTGCGTCTGGACGAAGACGCTCGCGTCGATGCCGCACTCGCGCAGCTGCGGCTCGAGAACCTCCGGCATCCGATCGCTCGCGATCGCCCGGTTCTCGGGGGCGTCGAGCCAACGGTAATCGAACGGCAACGACCGCTGCCAGAAGTGCTGATGCGCATCGATGCGAAGCATGATCGTCGCTCCCTGCCGTTCGTCGAATCCGACCGCCGAGTGCCTCTGCCGTTCGCCCTCAGCGGACCCGTTCGCCCGCAGCGGACTCAGTCCATTCGGACGCCGACCTGCAGCAGGATGTTGGCGTAACGCTGCTGATCGGCCGTCTGAATCGTCAGCACGTGATCGTCGGTCGCGACCGCCTTGTAGAACTCCCACTTCTCGAGCGGCTGCAGGTCCAACGCCAGATTCGCGGCGGAGATCGTGCGGCGATAGTCGTTCCAGACCGGCGGGTCTTCGGTCAGCGCGTACGGACCGGTCGTTTCGTACATCATGGTGCAGATCGACTCGATCGGAACGGCCGACAGGATCGCCTGCAGCACCTGATCGCACGTGACGACTCCGGGCATCAGGTTCAGCGACACGAGTTGGGCGTTCGGTCCCTTCTTGCTCGACGCCGGATAGTTGCCGTCGGCGATCAGGATCGTCGCGTGGTGACCGGCGGCGGCGAGAATGCTGCTGATCTGCGGATGGATCAGGGTATGGCGAAGCATCGGTTCGTACTCCCGAAACGTGGTGCGATCTGAAGTCGTGGAGCAAGGTTCGGTCGAGGAGTCGGATCGGTCGGCCTGAGTAGCGGTCGGCAGGAGAGCAGTCGATCGGAGAGCCATCGATCGCCGCGTCGCGACAGCCGCATGCGGCAACGATCAGCCTTGCTGCGTGAACCAGCGAAACCCGTCGATCGTTCGTCGAGCCGCGGTCAGCGGGTCGGGCCACGGAAACGCCTCGGCCGACAGGTAGCCGTCGTATCCGACCCGCTTCAGTTCGTCGATGATCGGGACGAAGTCGGTCTGGCCGCATCCGACCGGACGACGGTTCGAATCGACGAAATGGACATGCCCGATTCTGGCGCCGCCGTCGCGGATGCCCTGAGCGATCGACCGCTCCTCGATCCCCAAGTGAAACAGGTCGGCGAGCAGCACGACCGCGTCGGTCGACAGGCGCTCGAGCAATGCGACACCGTCCGCCATCGTGCAGGCCTGGTCGGTCTCGTACCGATTGAGGGGTTCGTAGATCAGCACCGTTCCGGCGCTGCGCGCATGTTCCCCCAGCTCCTGCAGCGCATCGCAAAGATGGCCGCGAGCGGCGGTCCGATCGACCTCGGGTCCGCTGCGCCCCTGCATCGATCCGATGATCGCCGGCGCGCCGAACTCGGCTCCGAAGTCGATCATCGAGCGGATGAACTCGATCGCGCGGCGCCGGTCGGTCGCCAACGGCAGAGCCAGATGCAGTCGATGCTTGACCCAACCGGCTCCGGTGCCGACCGCGGCGAGCGCCAGGTCGTTCTCCTCGAGCAACAGCCCCAGTTCGCGACGGTCGACCGCATCGGGCCCCGGAGCGAAGATCTCGACCGCATCGTAGCCGAGTTCCGCGGCAACCTTGCATCCGGCGATCGGATCGTCCCACAGGACGAACGGCCCTCCCCGCGCCTCGGCAACCAGACTGATGGTGACGCACGACTTCATGGCGAGTTCTCCGTTGACGATTCGCGAATCTGTTCGAGCCGGGACGCGGCGACGATCAGTCGTTCCGAAGTTCAGTCGTTCAGTCGTTCAGTCGCACGACCGCCTTGATCACCCCGGTCTCGGGCTTCAGCCAGGTCGGGAACGCCTCCGGAAGACGATCGAACTCGGCGACATGCGTGATCCAAGGAACGGTGTCGATCGCGCCGCGCCGGATCAGGTCGATGATCCGCGCAAAGTCGCGCGACAGGGCATTGCGACTGGCCAGCAGCGTCAATTCGCGACGATGCATGATCGGCGCGTGCGGAAACTGGAGCTCGGCCTGAGTGATGCCGACATAGACGAGCTTCCCTGCGAAGGCGCACAGGCCGAGCGCCGCGGACATCGAGTGGTGGCTCCCCGTCGCATCGACGACCACCTCGCAGAATCGCCCTTCGGTCGCTTCGCGGATCGCGTCGACATGCCCACCGGCCGCATCGACGACGAACGTCTCGGCGATTCCCATCCGCTCGCGAACGAACTCCAGTCGTCGCGGGTTGGTATCGACCACGATCGTCCGCGCTCCGGTGAGCTTGGCGAACTCGATCGCACTCAGACCGATCGGTCCGGCGCCGATGATCAGGATCGTGTCGTTCTCGCGCACCGCCGCTCGATCGATCGCATGGCAGCCGATCGCCAGCGTCTCGACCAGCGCACACTGATCCGGCGTCAGCTCCTGGGCGCGATGCAGCTTTCGCCCGGGGAGCACGAAATGACGCCGGAGCCCGCCGTCGCAATGCACGCCCAGCGTCTGGTGATGTTCGCAGCAGTTCGTGTGACCGCGGACGCAGGACCAGCAGCGACGACAGTTGATGTACGGTTCGACGGCGCAGCGATCCCCCGGCCTGACGCCGGTCACTTCCGTCCCCACCGCCAGCACCTCGACGCCGAGCTCGTGTCCCGGGATGCGCGGGTAGCTGAAGAAGGGCATCTTGCCGAGATAGCCGCCGTAATCGGTCCCGCAGATCCCGACGCTGTCGACGCGAACCAGGGCATCTTCGGGGCCGAGTTCGGTCGGCTCCGGGACATCGATGAATCTCAGGTCGCCGGGGCTGGCGAATTGGACGGCCTTCATGGGACGAGATCCTGACATGGCGAGATGGGGGGCGCGACGAGCGACGAGAACGGCATCGGAACGACGCAGCGGCAAGTCGCTCAGTTGTTCTCGGGAAGTCCCTCGACATGCCCGATGTTCCTGACCGGCGCGAAGATCTTCTGAACTTCGGCCAGCAGCTGGCGATCGATCGGCTGAGCGGCCCAATCGATCCATTTCCGGATGTTCTCGGGATTGGCGCTTCCGGCGACGGTCGTGGCGATGTCCGGATGTTCGATCGAGAACTGCAGCGCGAGCTTCGCGATATCGACGCCGCGCGAGGCGCAGAGCGCTGCGG
>CAZZBI010000014.1:0-2432 GCA_964652385.1 uncultured Pirellulaceae bacterium
GTCCTCATCCGGTTCGAGAATCCTGTTCGGGGAGTAGCTTCGATGTCGCAGGTCCTGAAGTTCGCGTTCGCGTCGCTCGTCCTCTGCTGCTCGGTCGGTTCGTTCGTCGGTTGCGGCGAGACCACCGAGACCAAGACCGATGCCCCGGCCACCACGCCGGCCGAGACCTCGTCCGAGACCAAGGCCGAGTGATCGCTCGGATCGACAGGTCTTGCACCAGGTCGATCGCCATCCCCGAGTCGCCCTGCGATTCGTTTCGTCCTCAGTCCGTTCGGTCAGGAGATTTCGTCATGAAGCGTTTCGGTTGGATGTTCGCGCTCCTCGCCCTCGCTCCGTTCGTCGGTTGCGCCGACGCCGAAAAGGGAGGCCCCGAGCCTTCCAGTTCGGTGAACGTCGAAGAGGGTCCAGAAGTCTCCCCTCCGGGTGAAACCTCGACGCCGGCCGAGACCCCGGCCGAGTCGCCTGCTGAAACTCCGGCGGAAACCCCGGCCGAAACACCTGCCGAGACTCCGGCGGAGACTCCGGCCGGCGACGGCGGAAACTGATCTGCCTGTCGGACGAGTCGGGCCTCAAGGGCCGCTCGCAACAGCGCATCGAAACGCCTTCGGATCCGAGCGGTCCGAAGGCGTTTTTCGTTGGCCGCGGCGCGATCCGCCTCATTTCGGGCGCTTCCCCGATCGAAGCGTGCCACGTAGGATAGAGGTTCGGTTTCGCCAGCCGTCCGTCGCGTCGGCCGTGTCGGCTTGCGGGCCGACGTCACCTCGCGATCGTTTCGGGGACCTCCGCCGTCCGTCGCTCTCCGGCTTCGTCGCTCGGGCGACCGCATCGCGACGGCGTCTCTACCGATCCCCTTTCCCTTGCCGTGGCCGTTCGCATCCCCTTGCGACCGCCCTCTCGGAGTCTCCCTTGAACCTTTCCGGTGACGATCCCGAATCCCCTTCCGCGCTCGAGCGCCTGCACAAGGTCCTCGCGGCCGCCGGTATCGCCAGCCGTCGCGAATGCGAAACGCTGATCGGCGAAGGGCGAGTCGAAGTGGACGGGCAGGTGGTGACCGAAGTCGGCCTGAAGGTCGATCCCGAGTCGCAGGAGATCCGCCTGGACGGCGAGAAGGTCCGGATCGGGCGACGGCAGTACTTCGCCTTCTTCAAGCCGGTCGGCGTCCTCTGCACAAGCGCCGACCCCGAGGGACGACTGAGCGTCGTCGATCTGATTCCGGCCTCGACGCGGATCTTCACCGTCGGGCGACTCGACAAGTCCAGCGAAGGGCTGATCGTCGTGACTAACGACGGTCCGCTCGCGCAGCGTCTGACCCATCCGAAGTTCGGTATCGAAAAGACGTACGACGTCGTCGTCGCGGGACAGCCGACCTGGGAGCAGGTCCGCGTGCTTCTGGACGGCGTCCGCCTGGCGGAGGGCTGGGCCAAGGTCCGGAGCATCGAAATCCGCCGCCGAGTCAAGGGGACCACACAGCTGCGGATCGTGCTCGACGAAGGGCGGAACCGCGAAATCCGTCGTCTGTTGGCCGGGATCGGCCACAAGGTCCTTCGGCTTCGCCGGATCGCCATCGGCAAACTGACGCTCGGCACCTTGAAGCCGGGCGAATCGCGGCGACTGACGACCGAAGAGATCGAGCTGCTCGAACAACCTTCGGGCTTCGTGAAGAAGTCGAAGCGGACCGCTCGACCCGAAGCAGGCGGTGAAGGCCCTGCGGGGACGGCAACCGCGGCTCGCCGGCCATCGCGACCGGGACCGGCTCGCGAGCGAGCCCCCTCGGCGGACCGTTCGGGGCGTCCGCGCCCGACCGACCGGCCTTCGCGACCGCCGCGCGGTGGGGCCGACGAACGCGCGGTGCGACCGCGCCGGCCGCTCGGCGATTCCCCCCCGATGCGTCGAAACTCCGAGGGGTCGCGGCCGCTCGAGCGTTCGACCCGCCCGGTGCGGCGACCCGCTCCCTCCAACGATTCCCCACCGGCTCCGCGCCGAGCGGAGGATCGTCCGGCGCGGCCTCCGGCGGCGTCTCGTCCGCCGCGCCGTCCGATCGGCGCTGCCGGCGAAACCGATTTTCGCTCGAGCCCCCCGTCGGAACCTCGTCGACGAGGCAAGCCGTTGGCGGGCAAGGTCCGAAGCACCCGGACTCGAGACGAGGGTGAGGGTCGCCCCGCTCGGCGACCGACAGGCGGAGCCCCTGGTGCAGCGGAGCGCCCTCGTCCTCGGATCCGCCCCGGGCAAGCGCGGCCGATGCGAGCGGCAGGTCCCCCGATGCGCCCCGCCGGCGATTCGCCGCGCCCGGGCGGACCGGACAGACCGCGCCGAGCGACGGGGCCTGGCCGTCCGGTCGGTCCGGGTCGGCCGGCGGGACCAGGACGCGCCGCCGGTCCGGGACGGCCCGCAGGACCGGGACGTGCCGTTGGTCCGGGACGTGCTGCCGGTCC
>CAZZBI010000014.1:2532-17312 GCA_964652385.1 uncultured Pirellulaceae bacterium
GCCGGGCCCGGAGGCCCACCATCAAGGCGACCGGCGAGCGGCGACCGTCCTCAAGGTCGCGGCGGAGAACGAGCCGGCGGCGAGTTTCGTGGGCGAAGGCCCCCCGGCCCTCCTTCGGGTCGACGCCCCGCCCCCGGACCGCGCGGCAGCGGGCCGGGGAATCGCAAGCCTCCGGGGAGTCGCCCTGGCCGACCGCTCGGACCGGCAGACCTGCCTGAAGGGGACTGAGCAGAGTCGCGGATCGATGCCGACCGGGAGCGAAGCGGCCGACAAATGCCCGTCGCTCCGGCGGCTGCTGCACACCGCAGGCTCTGCAGGACGCAGGAAAGCGGCTGAAGTCCGCGTCGAGCCGAGTCGGGGGTCGATGACGCCAACGAAAAAAGGGACTCCCAGCGGAGTCCCTTTTGCTTCATGCATCCGAGTCTGCGGCGCCGAAGGCGCGCAACGACGCAGCGATCCGGCAAAGGCGAGGAAACTGCTCGAGGCGACTTCGCGAGGCCCCGCCGCTGAGGCGGCGTCCGAGTCGACTCGAACCTCGTTTCTCAGGCCGCGACCGCCTTGGCCTTGGCGGCCTTGATCACCGCCTGCAGACGCGACTTGCGACGCGACGCCATGTTCTTGTGGATGACCCCTCGGTCACCGGCGCGGTCGAGCTTACGAGCCGCCATGCGGTACTCGGTCTCGGCCAACTCCAGGTTTCCTTGGCGGACGGCGTTGATGACCCGCTTGATCTGGGTCTTCACGGCCGACTTCACCGCGCGATTCCGTTCGCGTCGCTCCTGGTCCTGACGAAGTCGCTTCTTGGCACTCTTGGTATTCGGCATGGCTCGTTCTTGGAATGCGATCGAGAACCGTACGAACCGTTTCTCTCGGGCGGGAAACCGACTAATATGCCCAGGCACGCTCGGCCTGTCCAGATCACCTCGCTCTTTTTCGCATGCCGAGCGACTTCTGCCGGGAGATCGGTCCGCTGATGTCGCCCCTTCAACCCGCTCCGACTCGGTCGCCGGGACGAGTCATTCTGGTCGGTGCGGGACCGGGGAGTCCCGACTTGATCACGCTGCGAGGGGTCGAGGCGCTGCGACGCGCGGATGTCGTCCTGTACGACTATCTCGCCAACCCGCTCTTGCTGGAACAGTGTCGCCCCGATTCGGAGCGGATCTGTCTCGGGCGACACGGTTCGGAAAGGGTCTGGGATCAGGATCGGATCAATCGGGCGCTGGTCGAGGAAGCGTCGCAAGGCCGGATCGTCGTTCGGCTCAAGGGGGGAGATCCGTCGATCTTCGGCTGCGCGGCTCAGGAGATCGCGGCGCTGATCGCCGCCGAGATCCCGTTCGAGGTGGTTCCCGGCGTGACGGCTGCCAGTGCCGCCGCGGCTGACGCCGGCATTCCGATCACCCACCGCGAGCAGGCTTCGGCGGTCGCGTTCGTCACCGGGCGCGAGGATCGAGGCAAGACGTCGTCCTCGCTCGACTTTGCGGCGCTCGCGCAGTTCCCCGGAACGCTCGTGCTCTACATGGGCACGACGACGGTCGAGAGCTGGTCGTCGGCGCTGATCGCGGCCGGAAAGCCGGCCGAGACGCCGGTCGCGATCGTCCGTCGCGCCTCGCACCCGGATGTCGACGTGATCACGACGACGTTGGCCGACGTGGCGCAGATCGTCCGAACGCCGCGTCCCATTCGCCCTCCCGTCATCTTCGTCATCGGCTCGGTCGCGGCCCAATCCGAACGACTCGTCGCGCCGTGCCGCGCTGAACATGGGGGCGCTGAACATGGCGGCGACGAACAAGGCCGCACCGAAGCGGTGACGGTTCCGTCGCTGATCGGCCGAACGGTCTGGGTGACGCGTCCCGAAGAGCAGGCTCGTGATCTGATCGCCTCGCTCCAGCGTCACGGTGCCCGCGTGCTTGCACGACCCGCGATCCGTTGCGTTCCGTCCTCCGTCGGGGACCATGCGATCCGGTTTCCGGCCGAGCCGTGCCGCTTCGACTGGGTCGTGTTCAACAGCGCCAACGGCGTGCTCGCGTGGTTCGCGCTGCTGGAGCGATGCGGCCGGGACGCCCGTTGGTTCGCGGCAGCCAAGATCGCGGCGGTCGGTCGCGGAACGGCCGACACGCTTCGTCGGTTCGGAGTGATCGCCGACCTGATCCCCGATCGATTCGACGCGGAACGTCTGGCCGAATCGCTGATCGAAGCGGAGCACGGCGCTCTCGGCCGCTCGCGACGAGCCCTTCTGATCCGCGGCGAGCAGGGACGAGCGACGCTGCGCGAACGACTCTCCGCGGCCGGTTGGACGGTCGACGAGAGCATCGCCTACCGGACCGAGCCGGTGGCCGAGTTCGGGACCGACATCGTCGCACCGCTGGAGGGCGGCAAGATCGACTGGACGACCGTCACGAGTCCTTCCATCGCCGCGTCGATCGCCCGATTGGGAGTCGAGCGGTTGTCGCGGACGCGTCTGGTCGCGATCAGCCCGCTGACCGCCGAAGCGCTGCAGCGGCTCGGGCTGCCGGTCGCGGCGACCGCCGCCGAAGCCTCGGACGAAGGGCTGGTCGCCGCGATGCTGACGGAGGGTGGAGAGGACGCGAGGCCCGATCGCGCGACGCTCGACGGTCCGACTCCCTGCGTTCCCTCGACTCAGCGCTGATAGATCGGCAACAGGCCGCGGTCGAGTTGCAGCATGATGAGCATGGTCGACGTGCCGTAGACGGCGCCGTAGGCTCCCTCGGACCAGCTCCCGTCCGCCTGCTGCTCCGACACGATGCGGGCATACAGCCGGTCGCGGAACCCCTGCCATTCCTCTTCGGCCTGCCGGTACATCACCTGCGAATAGTACAGGTAGGTGTAATGCCAGTGGCCGAAGCCCGAGTTGTTCAGCGAGTGGAGCTCGCGTTTCGAATAGGCGAGCATCTCGGGAACGTGGTCGCTCTCGTAGTCGCCCGCGTTGTAGAGCGCCGCGAGCGCCGCCGCAGTGATCGCCGGACGCGATCCCCCTCGGTTCCGCGAACTGTAGGAAATCCCTCCGTCCTGATTCTTGCAGTCGTAGATGTACTTCTTGGCTCGCTCGATCGCGTCCCGATCGACGGCGATTCCGGCATTGCGGCAACCGCGGAGCCCCTGAACCTGAGTGATCGTCGTCGACCCTTCGTCGAAGTCGCTGCCGTCCTTGGCGCTGACGTAGCCCCAACCTCCCGATGCGGTCTGGGCGTTGATGCTGAACTCGACGGCCTTGACCAGCACCTCGACCAACTGCTCGCGGCGATCTTCGTCCTCCTCCTCGCCGAGCACCTGCGAGAGGAAGAGCATCGAGAACCCGTGGCCGTAGGTGTAGTGGTTGTCGCTGGCGTCGCCGATCAGACCGTTGGCCGTCACCTTGTTCAGCAGATAGTCGGTCGCACGCCGGACGTTGGCGGCATAGGGCCCCTGAATCGTCGTGCTTCCCGAACAGATCATCGCCATGCCGGCCAGCGCGGTCATGGCGGCGGGGTAGGTGTTGTTGGTCGCCGTCCAATGCCCCAGCCGTGACTGATGCGACGCCAACCAGTCGAGGCCTCGCCGAGCCGATTCGTTCCACTGGGCTTCCTGAGTCGCCCCGCGGGCCGAGCCGCGGGACAGGCCGACTCCTCCGAGCGCCGCGGCAGCGCCGATCAACCATTCCCTGCGGCTCGTCCGGAACGTCATGCCTCGCGCCCTCGCGGTTCGATGGAGACTCCGGCCCCGTTATAGTCGGCTCGGACGGCGACCGCCAACGCCGAACGGCGCTCGGGGGGACCGATTGCGCAGGCGAGCGACGAGTCCGCCGACTCGTTTCGGCGAGCGACGCGAACGCTCGCGCGGTCGGTATCGCAGCCGGCATCGCGCTCGCCGGGCGTTCCGGGGCTAGAGTTCGATCGTTGGCCGATCGGTCGCGCTGCGGGTCATGCGGGCGAGAACGATCGGAGGGGTCTTCCGCCGCAGCAGTTCGAGGCGACGACGATGTCGGACGAGCAATTCCAGAGCATTCTCGCTTGGATGGGCGACCGGGTTTCGGACGGCAACGAGAGCCTGACCGAACTCCTCGGCGGCATGCACCTGGGGCACTGGATGCTGGTCGGAGTCGGACTGATCTGCTGGGGCGTGATGATGATGCGAGGGCTGGGACTGAAGAAGTTCCAGTAGTCGCTCTACCGACCGATCGAGCCGCTCTCGTTCGACCGTCCGCCCTCGCAAGAAGGACTCTCGCTTCAGGACCGTCGATGCTGCCGGAGTTCAGAACAGCGTCGGCCCCGGCTCGAAGCCGAGTTCCCGCACGCGTCCCTCCTCGATCGCCGCCTCGGCCTCCTTGCCGACCGCTCGATAGATCGCGGCCAGATGATAGTGCAGTGCGGCGACCCCTCGTCGAGTCGCCGCGACTCGATCGTCGATCTCCTCGTTGCGGACGATCCGATCGACCGCCTCCCGACGCGCTCGCTCTTCGGCTCGCCACGCGAGGTCGGTGATCGAGACGGCACGGACCGCCCAGCGTTCCGCTTCGACCGCATTCTCCGCTCGGAACAGGATCCACGCCTTGGTGTCGAGATAGGCGGCGTAGGTGAGCAGTTCGCCGTCGGCGAAGCGGAGTCGGGCGGTCTGTTCGGGATCGAATCCCAGACGCCGAACCTGCTCCCGATCCGCCTCGGCTCGCTTGACGTCACCCAACTGCTCGCGAATGCGCGAGCGATGCGCGTGCATCAGGGCACGTCGCCGAGCCAACGTCTCGCGACGCGTTCTCAATCGCGCGATCTCTTCGCGCACCGACTCTTCCTGAAGTCCCCCTTCGGCGCCGAGAATCGCGATCCTCCCCTCGAACTCGTCGAGGAACCGTCGATGGATCGGCTCGAACTCGCCGATCGCCCGGTCGATCCGGTCGGCGGCAGTCGCCCAATCTCCGGCGTCCATCGCCGTGATCGCGGCTCGATGCGACAACTCGTAGTTCGGCCAGTCGAACGCCTCGAGAACCCGTTCGATGTCGGCCGACGCTCCGTCGAGATCGATCCCGGCGAGCGCGCGGAGGTAGGCGTAGCCGTTGAGAAACGACGGATCGTCCTTCAGCTCCGGAAGTCCGGCAAACGGACGACATCCGGCGATCGCTTCTTCGCCACGACCGAGAGCGGTCATCGCGTAGGCTGCGATCTGGCGGACTTCCCAACGGATCGCCGGCGGCCAGTCCGGCGGGTCGGCGAACGTCCCCTCGGCCGCTTCGACCGCACGAATCGCTGCTTCGTAGTCGCCGGCGTCCGAAGCTCGTCGAGCGTAGTCGACGACCCATTCGAGTCGATCGGGGCGCCGCTCGATCACCGTGCGCAGCTCGCGGAGCGCCGTCGTCCGGTCGCCGTCGAGCCAAGTCTGTCTCGCGGCGGCGAGACGCCAGCGATCGAGCTCGTCGCGGAACCACCCCTCGGACCACGCCAGCACGATCGCGCCCAGGAGCAGGATCATGACGATCCGGCCGCGAGTCGATGTCGGGAACAGGCGGGCCAATCGAGCCATGGGAAGTCGGCGTTCGGCACGAGAACGAGCGAGGCGAAGGCGTCGAAGTATAGACCCTTTCGCCTCGGCCGTCCGTTCCCCGCGCCAAGGCGGGGACGAAAGAGGTCGCGATCGGCGTCGCGATCGAACATCGCGAACGACCGCAACCCCGGTAACGACGGACGAGGGGCGAGCCCCGAATACCGGAATCCGTGAACCTGACGCCGTCCTTCGTCGGCGTCGATCGGCATCCCCCTTCGGCTCATTCGCCGAAGACGACCTCTTCCTCGGTCTTCAGCTGCCGCATGTAGCTGTGGTACTCGATGTTGAGCGTCTCGCGATCGCTCTCGAACACCTCGTCGAAGAGCTCCTTGAGCAGGTCGGCGCTCAGCGAGACGTCAGGGGGCATTTCGCCGAGCTTGCGGTAGAACGCCATCAGTTCGTCGAAGTGCTTCTCGACCAGAAAGTGGGTCAGCCCCCACGCCTGAGAGTAGCCGTGGAGCACGGACGAGTGGCTCCCCGCCAGGTCGAAGATCTCGTCGCTGACGATGAAGTCGACGTGCGAGTGCTCGGGGTCGTTTTCGGCCAACGCGCGATAGAACGGAAGCCGCTCGGCGTTCACGGCACCGATCCCCGACCACGCCGCTTCGCTCGGCGATTCGAAGTAGGTCGCGAGCCCTTCGTGCACCCATGACGGCGTCATGATGTGCCGCGGAAAGAGTCCGGTGTTGCCGGCCATCTGGTGCGTGCACTCGTGCGACACCACTTCGATATCGGAGTTCTCGCGGTCGATCTCGATCAGCAGGTTCAGGGTCGCTCCGAGACGGATCAGGTCCTTGGCGCGAGGATCTCGGACCCGCCCCGCATCGGCACCCGCCTGCTGGATGTCGTTGACGAGATCGCGGATCTCCCGAAAGCCGCCGCTCGAGCCGTGATCGTAGAAGTAGCTGATGTTGGTCTTCGGGTCGTAGAACCCGATGGCGCTCGCCAGATCGGGGCTGATGCTCAGCTTGAAGCGGTCATAGTCCGCCTCTTCGTTGAACAGCACGACCTTGAGCCGCTCGTTCGGAATCTCGAGCTCGATGCCGCGCGAGTAGAACTTCAGCAGGAAGCTCTCGTAGACCAGCTCGAGAAGTTCGAGTCGCTCTTCGGCTCGCGGCTTGCGACGACCCTTTTCGCGATCGAAGGTCTCGGGCGTGTCGTGCAGCAGGATGAAGTGCTTGCTGAGAGACACTCGCATCCGGCCGATCTTGACCGACTTGCGGAGGTCCTCTTCCTCCTGCTTCGATTCGCCGAAGTCGACCGCTTCGATCTTCTGCTTCAGATCCAGGATCGAAGCGGCGTGAGCGTTGTTCGGATCGAGTTCGATCGCGCGGCGGGCGCACTCGTAGACCTTGGTCACCAGTCCGTTGCGGAGCGCGAAGTCGGCCGCGGCCATCGCGTCCTCGGCCGTCTTGATCCCGCGCTCGTAACGCTCGAACAGCTCATCCGGTTCGTCCAGCCGCTTGTGGTCGACGACGTCGCGACTGTCCATCTTCAGCTGCCCGAGCTTGGGATGGGTGTACGAGGCGTTGCCGCCCGGGAGGACCGTGTAGCGTCCGCGCAGGACGACGACCGAAGCGGTCCCCGGGATCTGATACTTCACCAGTTCGGCGGTCGCTCGATCGCCGCTGCCGAAACCGATGACCAGCGCCGCCAGAGCGGCCATTCCGATTCGTCTCATGGACCCGTCTTCCCCGCCTGGTTGATCGGCCCGTCGGCCGTCGCCATCCGTCGTCATGCAAGCTGCGGCGTGTCGCGCCGCCTGTCGCGTGACGATTACTCCTCGTCCTCTTCCACGATGATCGTCTCGTCGATCTCGTGCGGCTTGATCGACCAGTCCTCTTCCGGCTTGGTCACCGCGCCGACATCGACCTGCTCGCCGCCGCGGATCGTGCAGAGCGCTCGGAAGACTTCGGGATCGATGTCCGACGGAATGCGCCGGACCGAACCGTCCGCCATCGCCACGATCGCACCGTCGCCTCCTGCCGATCCGAAGCCGGTGAAGCTGTCGAAGAACGGTTCGCGGGCGCCTCGCACCGTCGCTCCGCCTCCGCAGATCCACGGCCCGGCGACCTTGCCGCTGCCGATCAGCATGATCGTGTTCGAGGTTCCGTCGGTGATCTGGGTGTCGCGAGCGACTTCGGCGTAGCCGAACATGCCGGCTTTGGGATCGGTCCGGTCGAGGTCGGCCGCCTTCGAGTTGCGAGTCGTCTCGATCCCCGCCATGCCGACGAAGTGCGACAGCCCGAAGAACTTGAAGTAGTGGCCGTCGAAACGCTGCCGATCGTCGGCCGGGTTCAGGAACTGAGCGATGACGCGACGCGGGACCAGCTGATTCGATCCGACGATGAAGGTCTTCTTGAAGTCGATCTGATCGTAGAGCTTCTGCTGTCCGATCAGCGGCAGCAGCTCGGTCAGCCAACTGTACTGGTAGATCTCGAGTTCCTGATCGGGAACGGTCCGGAAACCGGTTCGATTGGTTCCGCCGGTGTTCCACTTTCCGATCGCCGTCAGCATCGACTCGAGCCGATTGCCCCCGGCCGATCCGCTCGACGCGGAAGAACCGCTCCCCTGGGAACCTCCGTCGATCGGCGTTCCGAATCCGCCGGCCGGCTGACCGGAGTTCTGCGCGGGCTCGCCGCTGCCGAAGCCGCCGCCTTCGACGCCGGCAGGATTACGCGGGGGATCGCCGAACGAGCCGGCGGGCAGATTCGGGTTCGGCATCGGCGGTCCGAGCGCCGACCCGGGGGAGACTCCCGGATCGGTCGGCGGAACGTTCGGAGCGGGGCTCGGCGTGACCGGCGGGACGAACGGCACGACCGGCTCGGAGACCTCGCCGATCGGATCGACCTGAGCCAACTCGTCGTCGCCGCCGCCGCTCGACGAATAGATGATCAGCGCGACGACGACCACCAGACCGATCAGCAGCAACCCTCCGCCGCCGACGATCAGGCCGATGATCAACGGCCACGAGACCCCCGACCGCGACGCGACCGGCTGGCCGTATCCGGCGTAGCCCTGAGCCGGTCGCTGCGGAGCCCCGGGCATCCGGGCTCCTGGAGCTGCCCCCAGCGATCCCAGCCCGAGCGGGTCGTTCGGATTCGCCGCAGGACGCGGAGCTGCCGGAGCGGAACGCTGCATGCGCGCCGGCGTCGAAGCGGCGGCAGGGCGAGCCGGAGCGGGAGGAGCGGGAGATCGCGAGGGGGCAGGGGGCGCACCGCCGACCGTGATCACGTTCCCGCAGCTCGGGCAACGGACCTGCTTGCCGACCAGACTTTCCGGAGCCGCGAACTTGCTGCGGCACTTGCTGCATTCGACGGTCAATGCCATGAATCGCTCTCTCGCGAAGTCGCTCCGGTGCGGGTCGCAAGTCGACCTGGCACAGCGACTCCACGATAGTCGATCGAGGGGGACAATTCCAAAGCCGCCGACCGGATTCTCTCACCCGCGCGAGGAGGCTCGCGTCACGGCTGAGTCCGATCGTTCCTGTCCCGCCGATCCTCCGCCGTCACGGCTCGTCGCCGAGCGATGCCAGAAAGGCCATCAACGCATCGACGATCGCGCGAAGTCGCTCGGGATCGGTGATCTTCCCCCCGTGTTCGTCGGTGACATAGAAGACGTCGACCACCTGATCCAGATGCGTTCCGATCTTGGCGTAGCGAACTTCGAGCCCCAGCTCGAAGATGACTCGCGAGACGCCGTAGAGCAGACCGGTCCGGTCCGAGGTGAAGACGTCGATGATCGTCATCCCTTCGGCCGTCTCGTTGTCGATCTTCACGCGCGACGGCGGACGGTGACTGGCGGTCACCAAGGAGTTTCGTTGCGGGCGCCAGATCGACTTGAACTCGGGGGGACGCTCGGTCGGGTCGATCAGAACTCGCCGGATCCGATCGCGACACGCTTCGCGCCGCGTCTCGGCCGTCTCGCCGCGCCCCTCGAGGTCCCGGATCAGATAGCGGTTGGCGATCTTGCCGTCGGGAAGGTCGACCGCATCGACCGACAGGATCTCGAACCGCATGCTCGTCAGGGTGCCGGTCGTCCGATGAAAGAACCCCGACTTGGGGCGATCGACCGCCGCGATCACCAGTTCGTCGCAATCCGATCGCTCCAACGGCCGGAGCGCGATGCGAGGCTGGTCCTCGGTCACCTGGCGCCAGCTTTCGAGCCGATCGAGCAACCCATCGACATCCAGCTGTTCGAGAAACGAATTGGGAATCCGATCGAGCGCTCGACGTCGCCAGTCGCTCGGTTCCGCGACCGCCAGTCGATCGGATGCTTCGAGTCGCAGTCGCGCCTTGTCGTCGAACGAGGCATCGCGATTCGCCTTGCCGGTCAGCTGATTGAACGTCCGCAGATAGAGTTCGGTCAGCAGGTCGACCTTCCAGACGTTGAGCACTTCCGGACCGACCGCGGCCAGATCGGCGTAGGTCAGGATGTAGAGCATCCGGAGCGTGTCGACATCCGGGACTTCGGCGGCGAATCCGGCGACGACCGCATCGTCGTTGATGTTGCGCCACAGCGCCAGGTGAGCCATCTTCAGGTGGTGGCGCACCAGGAACCGGACCTTCGTCGTCCCTTCGAAGTCGACTCCCAGTCGGATGCAAGTCTGCTCCGCCAGCTCCTCGCCGACGATGCTGTGGTCCCGTTCGTCCCCCTTGCCGACATCGTGCAGCAGCAGCGCCAGGTGAAGCAGTTGCGGGCGCCGAATCTGGCGATAGACTCCCGCCGTCGTCCCCTCGGCTCCTGCCAGCCCCGCCGCGATCTCGACCGCGCGGATGCAGTGCTCGTCGACCGTGAACTTGTGATACTCGTTGAACTGCAGCAGGCAGCGGGCGCGGCGGAAGGCCGGAACGATCTTCTCGAGCACACGGAGTTCGTGCAGCCGCCGCAGCAGATCGCCGAGCCGTCTCGGTTCGGCCAGGATCGCCAGAAAACGCCGAGCGACCTCCGGCGTCCATGCGATCACGGTCGTTCCGTTCATCGCCTCGCGGACCGCCGTCCAGGTCGAGTGGTCGATGCGCCGATCGTAGGTACTGGCCAAGTCCATCAGCCGCAGCACCTCGACCAGATCCGACTGGATCTTGCGAAGCCCCTGGCGCGTCGCCGTGACGTGCACCGCTCCGACCCGAAAGTCGCCGCCGACGTTGAAGCTGAAGACCGGACCGACGATCTGACGCAGTCCGAACCGGGCACGAGCCGTCTCGACGAAACTCGCGGCGACGTACCGCACCTGACTGGTGTTCTCGAAATAGTCGGTCATGAATCGCTCGACCGGCAGCACCCCCGGCTCCGCCGCATAACCGAACCGCTGAGCGATCCGTACCTGCTCTTCGCGCGTCAGCTGATCCTGCCCCTTGCCGGCCCGCAGGTGCAGTTCGAATCGGACCTTGAGCAGGAAGCGATGCGCCGCCTCGATCTGTCGCAGATCGGTAACCGACAACGCTCCCTGATTCGCGAGCGCTGCGTAGTCGCAGGTGCCGTAGCGTGCGAAGCCGACCCAGCGCACCAGCTGCAGGTCGCGCAGTCCTCCGCGCGATCGCTTGACGTTCGGACTGAGCAGATAGACCGTCTCGCCGTACTTCGATCGCTCTTCGCGTCGAGCGGCGAGCGCCGCCTCGATCAGCGCGTGCCCGCGCCGCCGGGCCAGACGCGAGAACCTCAGCCGGAACGACTCGAAGCGGAGCGATCCGCCCCAGACGCGTCGCGCCTCGACCATCGACGTGTAGATCGTGGCGTCGCGCAGTGCGCTCTGACACGCCTCGCGAGGATCCCGCACGCTGATGGCCGGCTGGAGATTGGCGTCGTACAGATCCTGCGAAAAGCGACGCACCCAAGGGCGCAGCTCCTCTTCGCGATCCGGATCGATCAGGATCAGCAGATCGATATCCGAGTAGGGAGCCAGATCACCCCGACCGAAACCGCCGATGGCGACGATCGTCACCGGCAGTTCGCCGCCGGGGGACTGATGCGGCGGGAGCGGAACCGCGCTGACGGTCGCTTCGGCGAGTTCGGCGATCGTCCGCTCGACGAACGAGGTGAAGTCCTTGGCCAGCTCGAGCGGGTTCTCGCCCGCTTCGTGCCGCGCCCCGAGTGACCGGCGGAACTCCGACAGAGCCCCCTTGGCCAGAAGCGCCGGATTTCGCAATCCCGGCTGACTCATCCGGCCACTCCCCGGCGAATCGGCGCGAAACGAACGCCCGCCGTGCCTCGTCCCGCGGACCGGGCAAAAGAAAGGCCACGCGAAGGTGGCCTCGAACGAACAGGACGGGATGCGAAGCGCGACACGATCAGATGGCGTCCGGTCCCTTCTCGCCCGTGCGGATCCGGACCGCCTGCTCGAGCGCCGTCACGAAGATCTTGCCGTCGCCGATCTGTCCGGTCTGAGCGGTCGACATGACGGTGTCGATCACCTTGTCCAGATCGGTGTCCTGGCAGACCACTTCGACCTTGACCTTCGGAACGAAGTCGACGGCGTATTCGGTCCCCCGATACATCTCGGTGTGACCCTTCTGGCGGCCGAAACCTCGGACCTCGGTGATCGTCATCCCGTCGATCCCATGAGCCGCCAGGGCATTCTTGACGTCTTCGAGCTTGAAATGCCGAATGATCGCCTCGACCTTCTTCATTCCCGATTCTCCCAGCTTGAGTCTTGCGAAGCGCCGATGCGCCGGCGGTCGTCGAACTGCCCCGCGCAATCATCGGCGTGGCGCATCCGACGTTGCCGACTACGCTGCTGACTCCGCGCATCAGACTAGCGACCGCCGACAGTGAAGTAAACGGGAGCCGAGACGTCGCCGGAACGGGAATGTCGAAGGGTTCCGCTCGACCCGACACGGGCCGCTCGCGACGCCTCCGCTCCGTCCACTCAGCCGTTCGTCTCGCTTCCCGGCAACCACCGCGTCTCGTCGCGCCCGTCGGCCAGGTTCTGTCGACGCGCCGCGACGAACAGGTGATCGGCCAGTCGATTCAGGTAGGCCAGCGTCACCGGTCGGATCGGCGCTCCGGCCGCCGGATCGGACGACGCTCGGCGCACCTCGCCGGCAAGCGCGACGAGCGAGCGTTCGGCCCGTCTGGCGACCGATCTCGCGAGGTGCAGCATCGCCCCACCCGGCGAGCCTCCGGGCAGAATGAACGCCCGCAACGGTTCCAGCTCTTCCTCGCGCCGATCGATCTCCCGTTCCAACCGCTCGACGTCCGACTCGCTCAATGTCGCGGTCCCTGCCCGCACCGGATCGAGCGACGCGACTTCGGCACCCAAACGAAAGAGGTCGCGCTGAATGCGCGCCAGGTCATCGGCCACCGTCGGCTCCGCTCCGAACGACAGCGCCGTCCCGATCACCGAGTTCAGTTCGTCCAGATCGCCGAGCACTTCGATCCGCGACGATTCCTTGCCGACGGCACTCCCGGCGAACAGTCCGGTAGTCCCGTCGTCGCCGCGCCGCGTGTAGATTTTCATTCGCCCTCGCTCCCGCCGCTTCGATTTCCCGAGGCCTGGTCGGCCGACGCGGCCTCCCCGACGACCGCCGCTCTCCGAAACGACGAGGTCATCGTTTCATGTTTCCGTCCGACGACAACCGTCCTTCGCCTCGATCCGCCTCGATCGTTCCGAGCGACTCCGAGATGCCCCGTTCCGACTCGCCGCTCGGCGCGCAGGGCGAGCCCGCCGAAGTCTTTGCCGCCGGCATGCTCATCGCTCGGCGAACGTCCGAGGGACGAGTCGAACTGCTGCTGATGCGTCATGCCGACCGCTGGGACTTGCCCAAGGGACATGCGGAACCGGGAGAGTCGCTGCGCGAGACGGCGATGCGCGAGACCGAGGAAGAGACCGGGCTCGCTCGCGAGCTGCTGCGAACGGACGATACGTTCGAGTTCGTGACTCGCTACCGCGTGGCGAAGCGAGGGGAACCGGGGCGGACGGTGCTGAAGGAAGTCCGCATCGGCCTCGCCTGGCTCGTCGTCCCCGACACGCCGATCCGTCCGACCGAGCATCCCGATTACCGATGGTTCACGTGGACTCCCGAACTGCGACTGCAGCCTCAGACGATCGATCCGCTGCTCCGGCAACTCGCCGAACATTGGTCGTCGGGCCCCATCATGCCCCCGTCCGCCTGAAGCGACCACCGATGCTCGAACCGGAATCGCAGCTTGCGATCCGTTGTCGTCTGCAGTCAACAGCAGTCGTCGCCGTCGAACCGATGCGCCTCGCCCCGTTCATGGCCCACTTCAGAAGGAATCCGTCGATGAGTCCCGTTACTTGCCGCTCGACGCGCTGGTCGCTCGCTTCCGTTCTGCTCCTTGCGGTCACGGCACTCGTTCCGTCGACGGCCCCAGCAGCCGATGAACCGATCGCGGTCGAACGAGGGGCCGACCGCCTGACGATCAAGGTCGGCGGCTTTCCGGTGACGCAGTACGTCTTTGCCGACGAGACGATCCTGAGGCCGTACTTCGCCAATCTGAGAACGGCAAACGGGAAACTCGTCACGCGTCGACACCCGCCGACCGCTCCGGCGGATGCCGTCGATCACGACACCATGCATCCGGGAGTCTGGCTCGGCTTCGGCGACCTCGGCGGCGCCGACTTCTGGCGCAACGGCGGACGGATGGAACATGTCGATTTCGAGCGCGAACCGGAGGTGGTCGACGGTCAGGTGCGATTCGCTCAGCGAACGCGACTGATCGATGCCGACGGCAACGAACTCGGACGATTGAATCATCACTGTGCCGTCCGCGCGATCGACGACGGTTGGATGCTGATCTGGGAAGGCGTGTTCGTCGCCGGAAACAAGCCGCTGACCTTCGGCGATCAGGAAGAGATGGGCTTCGGCGTTCGGACGTCGAGCGAACTGACGGAGCAAGGGGGCGGGACGATCGTCAGTGCGGCCGGCAAGATCGGCGCCGCCGCGACTCGGGGACAAGAGGCGGCTTGGTGCGACGTGTCGGGGATCGTCGAGGGGGAGCCGGTCGGGATCACGCTGATTCCCTCGCCCGCCAACTTTCGCGCGAGCTGGTGGCACAATCGCGACTACGGGCTGCTCGTCGCCAACCCGTTCGGCCGCCGATCGCTTGCCGGCGGCGAGGCGAGCGAAGTGACGGTCGCTGCCGGAGACGAATGGCGGATCGCCTTCGCCGCCGTCGTCCATCACGGATTCACGTTCGATCCCGCATCGTTCGCGTCGACCTTGTCGTTCGAAGACGCCGACTGACCGGCGGACGCATCGGCAGAATGCACCGAGCGCGCGGCATCGTTGTCG
>CAZZBI010000014.1:17322-31665 GCA_964652385.1 uncultured Pirellulaceae bacterium
CATCCGGGCGGCGCGCGACCTCGGGAATCCGGTAGCGTTCCTGGCCGCAGGCGAACGTGGCGCAGCGGCCGTTGTACTCCCAGCACTCGCGATGATGCGGCGTCTTGCAGCTGCCGCAGTAGACGAGATCGTGTCCGATCGGATCGCCGCAGATCGGGCAGATCACTTCGTCGAGCAAGGCCGCTTCGACGCCGTCGACGAACTCGATCGCCTCATCGCCGACCAGTCGCACCTGATCGAAGAGATCGCAGGCGACGCGAATCAGTTCGAGCAGTTCGCGCCAATCGGCCGGCAAACCGAGCTTGCGGACGACCAGCCGATCGCCGTCGCGAATGATGCAGGTCGGCAGATCGTTGCGGATCTGCAACAGGCGCTCGACCTGCCACCGAGCCCCTTCATGGAACGCACGCTGAAAGGCCTCGACATCACGAGCCCGAACGCGATGTCGATCGGGAATCCGCAGCTCGCTCCCCGACACTTCGATTCCCCGAGTTCCGCGATCCGAGCGGCGATCGTAGGGAACCAGTTCCCAATCCCAGGCCCCTCCCGGTTCGCCGACGACGATCCGCAACGTCGGGCCTCCGTCGTAGCGTTCGACCGACATCGACCCGATCGTCGAGCCGTGTCGAAAGTCGACCTGCGGATAGCCGAGCATCGTCGGCGCCTGGAATCTTCCGCGGAGCTGACGTGCGACCTCGCGAAACGACGAACTGTAGACGCCGCGCGAACCGCTGACGAAAGCGACGGCGACGATCAGGATCGTCCCGCCGACCATCAGCCCGATCGCGATCAGCAAGCACGCCATGGACGAACCTCTCGTGCCGCCTCGTCAGGTCCGATCGTCGAGAAAGACGATTCCGTTCGCGGGGGGATCCTCGGGACGGGAACTGCGTGGAGGAAACGGGGCAGGGGAGGGGAGTCCGTTCGTCACGTCATCGACCGCCGGCAGCGGTTCCCAGGCGCTTGCCGTCCTGCGTTCGCCCAGGAAGACGATCCCCGGATCGTCGTTGCGGGCGACGGGGCGCGAGGGGATCAAGGGGCGGGCAATGATCGGCGGCGGTTCGACACGCCCCCCTTCGGTTCTGGCTCCGCGCGCATCGGCCACCGTCGGAGCGCCGACGTGTCGCTCGGCCGAACGCCGCTCGCGGCGCGAGCGTCCTTCGGGAACGGCATACACGGTCGTCCGCCGGGCGTAACGGATGATGTTGCGCGGCGGCGTGTCGGGGGTATCGCGCAGCGGACGAGGATCGGCAACGCGGGCAGCGACCGGAGCGGCGTCGAACCAACGTCGCGCCCCCTCCTGACGATCGACTCCGGTCGGCAGATAGGCGCCGCGGAGAAGATCCCAGAGTCGCTCGCACAGGACATCCGATTCCAGTCCGGGTTCCCAGTTCAGTCCGAGATCGTCGAGCGCAACGGTTCCGGCCGAAGAGACCGACGGGTGAAAGACGGGAGTCAGGAATCGGACCTCGGGGGGGACGGTCGGGTACTCGTACGGAAAGACGATCTCGACCTCGTGCGACTCGACTCGCCTCGGCCGACCGCCGCTCCGTTCATCGGGAGCCCACCCCCCTCCACGAAACACCAATCGGATCCGGCTCGGAGGATCGGCATCGGGCGAGTAGGAGAGGATCGAACTCTCGCGCGCCAGCGCCTCGAGCCCTCGCACCTCGGCCGCGCGCCGTTCGGACGATTCAGTCGTCATCCCGCTCTCCTTCGCTGCGCCAGGTTCGATCGAGCTGGGCGCGCGTCGCGGCGGCGGCTCGGCGGCGATAGAAGTCGCCGGCACCGACGAAGCCGATGATCCCCGCGAGCACCGCCGTCGCTCCGACGACCGACAGGAAGATCGGATCGACGTACCAGACCCAGGCGGCCCGCTCCTTCGAACGGAAGTCGGCGTTGGTCGTCTCGGCTTCGGCCAGCTGCTTGGTCAGCCGTTCGACGTTCACTTCGGCGTCGCGCACGCGCTGATACAGCCCGTCGAGCTGCTTGTCCTTGCGATCCCGGTCCTCGATCGTGTCGTGATAGTCCTTGGCGAGCGAGGCCGCGGCCGCTTCGAGCCCTCCCTTGTCCCGCTCGAGCGCTACGATCCGCGACTCCTGTTCCGAGAGCTTCTGGGCGATCGTCTCGGCATTCGGCTGTTCGCGCAGCAGCTCTTCGATCACGCGCTGCCGCGCTTCCGAGATGACCGCCAGCCGCTCGTCGTTCGAGTTGGCCGGTGCACCGGCGACGATCGGAGTCGATTCGCCTCGCGAGTCGTCGAGCAGACGCCAGGCGATCAGCCCCAGCATCAGCGTCTGCATCAGCAGCGCGACGACGATCACCGCCTCACCCGGTCCGATCCGCGGATCCGAGACGCGGAGGATCTGCGGCTGCGGCGCGAAGCCGACCGGAGGCGTTCCGGCGTAACGGGTATCGGCAGGCATGGTCCGTCCTCCTTCGAGCTGTCGCGAAAGGTCTTCGAGTTCGTCCCGGCGATGGCGCGAGGCGAAGAGCCGAAAGCCGCCGGTGCGGCGCGGCTGGTCGCGTCCGGCGACCCACTGGAACCAACCTCGATCATCCCGACAGGGGTCGACGACGAGCGCCAAGTCCTGCGGGTGAGCGAAGAAATTCTGGCAGATGAACAGGTCCATCCCGGACAGGAAGACGCCCCAGTCGGGATGCGTGTGATACCAGCCGACCATCCGCACGTCGTCCGGATAGGCGTCGCGTCGTCGCGAGATCGCCTCCCAGGTCTCGTGCGTGAACTTGAAGCTCCCCTTGGTCGCTTCGTAGTGCTCGGCACGGAGCGTATCGCAGACGACGACGAACGGACGGCCGTCGTCGTCGACGTAGCGCCCGCCCAACAGGACGCCGCCGAGTTCGACCGAGGTGTCCGACGCCGCATGCCGCTCGACGTCCATCATCGCGTCCAGGTCGACGAAGATCGGCAGGTCTTCGTCCCCCGGAGTCGCGACCGGGACGCAGACCAGGCGCGGATCGCGATCGGGACGCAGCATCCGCTCGGGAAGCTGCTGCTCGACGTCGCCGAACTCGATCCCGTCGTCGCTCATCCGCTCCCTCGCATGCCGCGATGGTCCCCCAGGACCTCGTGTCGATCCCCGTCGAGCAGCACGAAGAGCTCGCGTTCGCCGGATCTCAACCGAACGATGTCCAGCGGCGGAATCCCGGCTCGCCGCAAGGTCAGGTCGGCCCCTCGATCGTTCCGACCGATCCGGTGGACCCGCTCGGCCGTCATCATCTGACCGCACGCCGCGCAAGTCGCCTCGGAATGACCGACCCGCGACAGCACCTGCAGCACGTCGCGCCGCTCGCCGCAGACCTGACAGCCGAAGGCGAGCACCAGATCGCGGTCGAGCACCAGTTCCCAGTCACCGGCGCCGTAGGTCGCCGCCGCCCAGTCCAGCAACTCTTCGACCCGATGCCGCTCGGCCGAAAAGGGGCCGACGATCGGCTCGCCCCAGCTCTCGTGACTCAGACACTCCTCGCGCCGCTGAATGGCGGTCGAGTAGAACTGGTTCGTGGCGCCGTTGAAGACGAAGATCTTGCCGGCCTGGACCGGCAATCCGTGGATCAGCTTCAACGCCTCCTGAGTCTGCATGCCTCCGATGATCGAAGCGATCGTGGGAGCGGTCGGGACTCGCCCGGCCAGCAGATCCTCGCGACGCAGCAGCGGACAGCTGTAGCGCAGGTTGATCAGCCGATAGTCGTTCTCGGTCATGGCGCACTCGTAACAGGCGCTGGCCGGAGGGACGAAGACCTTGACGACCCCGTTGATCTCCTGGATTCCGCCGTCGATCCAGGGAACGCCGACCTTCCAGCACATCCGATTCAGCCAGAGTCGGGCTTCGCGATTGTCCAGACAGCCGATCACCACGTCCATCTCGCGGATCCAGCCGAGGCCGACATCGTCGAGCACGTCGGCGCTCCGCCCGACGACTCGACAGTCGGGATTGAGGTCGGCAAGTGCCGCCGCCGCCGACTCCGCCTTGGATCGTCCGCAGTCGCGCTGCCGGAAGAGGACCGAGCGAGTCAGGTTCGACGCTTCGATCCGATCGAAATCGATGATGTCGATCCGCCCGACGCCGATCAGCGCCAGGTTCTTGAGCACCTCGTTACCGAGCGCGCCGGCGCCGACGACCAGCACTCGGGCCCGCGCCAGTCGCTCCTGGTCCCACCACGCGATCAGCCGGAGCCGTTCGTAGCGATCGTCGTCGATGATCCACGGTCGACTGCTCGACATGCCTGTTGTCTCTCCTCCGCCTCGTTGCACTGACCGCATCTCTCGGCCGACGTCGACGACCGGCAGCGAACGAACTTGCGACACCGTTCTCGGGCGTCCGTTCTCTCGGCCGTCCGCTCAGCCGACTCGCCGCTGAGGAGGGTCGTCGATCAGCGCGAATCCGACATCGATCAGCTTACCGTCGATCCATTGGAAGAGGCCGAGTTCGCATCGGCACGGATCGACCACCAGCGCCGCCTGCCACGGCTGCGAGAAGAAGTTTCGATGGATGAAGCGATCGTAGCTCGACAGGAAGACGCCGAGATCGGGATGAGTATGGTGCCAACCGACGACCGACTCCCCCGGAAAACTCTGTTCCAGGTCCCGCCTGAGTCCCGACCAGGTTTCGTGCGTGAATCGCATCGAAGCGGCCGCACCGACCGTCTGGCGAGCCGGCGCGAAGTGTCGGATCTCGACGTACGGCACGGTGTCGCGATACGCCCCTCCCAGCAGGAAGCCCCCTCGCTCGCACCGCAGATCCTGAGCCGAGAAGTCGAGAATCTCGTCGAGGGTGGACGAGCGGATGAAGACCGGACACTCCCGGTGCCAGCGACCGATAAGACGGCAGCCGGCGGAGCCGCGGCCGATCGGAGCCGGCTTGTGCGGCAGGTTCGCGCTGTCGTTCATCGGGGTCGCTCCCGGTCGTTCGGGCATCGGGCCTTACCTGCTCGCTCGTCGTCTCAGTCGATGAACAGGATGTCCGATACCGGTTCGACCTCCGCCGACTCGATCACCTCGGCCTCGAGGAAGATCACCTCGTCGTCGGGAACGTTCGGGACTGCTGCAGCCCCGACGGGAACCGCGGCAGGCATCGACGCCGAAGAGCTCGTCTGGGAGCGCGAGGATCCGGGGAACGGTTCGCGAGCCGCCGTCGATGGCGCCGCCGTCTCGAACCGGTCCCGCAACGGCCGGTTGTCGAGCGGAAAGCTGGCGGCATGCGACTTGGCCCAGATCGCCGCCTCGCGGTTGTACGGACTCTCGACGTCGTAGTTGGCGTAGCGAGTCATGTCCCAGAGCATCTGGCAGAGTTCGTCGAGCTTCAGGCTCGGCACCCAGTGCGTCTGGTAGCCGCCGAGACAGACGACACCGCCGGCCGAGATATTGGGATGAAAGATCGGCGTCCGCCAACTCAACTCGGGCATCATCCGCGGATAGGCGGCGGTCAGGCCGATCGTCACCACATGCTCGTGCCGCAGACGCACTTCGTTGGAGGCGGGATCTCGCCAGACGCCCGATCCGAGAAACGTGACGGTGTAGAGATCCGCATGGGCGGAGGCGACGAACCGGATGATCGAACTCTGCTCCTGGAGGCGCTGCATCGCTTCGAGGTCGGAGCGGAGTCGTCGGTCGCGAGGGGAGAGCTGCGTCATCATTCCGTTCCCGCCGGCCGGCGGCCGGTCTCTTGACCACGCTGAAGGATCGTCGGCAGGTTGCGAACGGAACCGGATCGTCGGCGATCCGACAGCCGACCGCTCACTCCCCCTCGCAATGCTCGATCGAAAGTCGAACGTTCACGTCGGGATAAGTCGGCGGGACAGGGACCTCGACGAGCCGAACGTCCGCTTTCGGCTTGTCGTTCGCACGATCGGACGTTGCATGCTCGGGCAAGGCAGTTCGGACGGCGGCGGATCAGGCAGCGGCAAAACGAACCGAGAAGATCGGCGGTTGCGGCGATCGCTGCCGCAGCGCTCGACCGAGCCGCGACTTTACGCGCCTCGACCGGCCACGATCTCGGGATAGATGATCAGATGATCCCCATCCTTGACCCGCGCCTGAACCAGCGTTTCGTCTTCACGCAACCGCTTGCCTCCCTCCTTGTGGTCGAGGCTGTAGCTCATCGGCTGCCCGTCCGGCCCCATCACCGGCAGGTTCATCTTGGTGATGATGTTCGGCAGGATGCGCTTCACGGTGACGGTATCGGCGATCACCGCATCGACCGACTTGGCTCCGGTCTGATCGAGAAACGTGACCCGCGTCCCCTGCCTCGGCTGTGCTGCGACTTCGGCCATCCCACCGTACTCCTCGAAGCGATTGCGGTGACGACGGACCGAGTCGGGTCGATCGTGCGGCGGTCCGCCCCCGCTCGTTCCGACCTGACGTTGGTCACCGCGTCGGTATCTGACGGGGCTAGTTCGTCGACCGCGATCCGATCTTAGCCGTCGAAGGGAGCGAATCCAACGGTCTCCCCCGCCTTTCGGATTCGCGGGGGAGAGCAACATGAGAGATCGACGACGGGAACGAGGGGAAGAGCCGTCGAGAATCGTCGCGTCCGAGCGACCCGGTCGATCGGCTCCGTCAACCGGTAGCGACTCCCGACTCGGGAGTGCGGCGTTTCACCCCAGGGACGTCTCGACCGCCGGGCGTCCTTCGGCGGTGATAGGAAGCAGTCAGCGAAACGGAGCGGCGTCTCGGATCGCGAAACTTCGGCAATCGAGGGGCGAGAACGGGGTCGAACGGCATTTGCGTTGCGGGACGGTTAGGGGATATGATGTCCGTCGGCGCGGGAACCGGAATCTCGCCTCTCGCCCGACGCTCGCCGGCGTCGGACTCGTTCGGTACTTCCGTTCGGACGGACGTCGTCATGCGTGCTCTGGGATTCACGGCAATCACGGTCGCCTTGGTCGTTGCGCTCGGCGCTTCGGCTTCGGCTTCGGCTTCGGCGGCGCTCTGCCCGTTCTGTTCGGCCGTTTCGCAGACGTTCACCGAAGAGATGGCGGGGATGGATGTCGTCGTCTTTGCCGAGTTGGCCAAACAGGCCGAACCGCCCGTCGAAGGGGAAGACGATCCGAGCCAGGTGACGCGTGCGACCTTTCGGATCGTGACGGTGCTGAAGGGGAGCGACTTCGTTTCGACCGGCGAGTCGATCGAGACGATCTACTTCGGCGATGCGAAGCCGGGGGATCGCTTCCTGGTCCAAGGCGTTCGGCCTCCGGACATCGCGTGGTCGACTCCGATGCGGGTTTCGGCTCGCGGGCTGGAGTATCTCGCCAAACTCGACAGCGTACCGGCTCAAGGAGCCGATCGTCTGAAGTTCTTCGTCGCCTACTTGGAGGACGAGGACGAGATGCTGGCGCGGGATGCCTACGACGAGTTCGCCAAGGCGCCGTACCAGGACGTGATCGATCTGAAGGAGTCGATGGATCGAGAGCGGCTGCTCGGGTGGATCGCCGATCCGGACGTCAGCGCCAGCCGCAAGCGTCTGTACTTCACCATGCTCGGCATCTGCGGTTCGGAAGGGGATCTGCCCCTGCTGGAACGCCTGATGCGATCGACCGATCGCCGCGACAAGGCGGGGCTTGATGCCCTGATCGCCTGTTACCTGACGCTGACCGGCGAGCAGGGGCTGACGCTGATCGAGGAGCTCTTCCTCGCGCCCCCGGAAGCCGACTATTCGGACACCTATGCGGCGATCACGGCACTCCGATTTCACGGCACTGACGGCAACAAGATCGACAAGCGTCGGATCGTCCGCTCGCTCGAACTGATGCTCGATCGCCCGGCGCTCGCCGACCTGGTCATCCCCGATTTGGCTCGGTGGGAGGACTGGGAAGTGATGGATCGGCTCGTCCAGCTCTTCCGCGATGCGGACGAGAAGACCAGTTGGGTCCGCGTGCCGGTCATCAACTATCTGCGGGCCTGCCCCCTTCCCGAAGCGAAGCAGCATCTCGAAGCGCTGAAGGAGATCGATCCGGATGCGGTTCGGCGAGCCAACACGTTCTTTCCGGTGCTCGACGAGTCAGACCTGGAAGAAGAGGGAGAGGACGACGGCAACGAACCGGAGTCGAACGACGACGGCGGCTCGGGGACGACGAACGAACCGGAGGCCGGCGGCGGCAATTCACCGATCGCGAAGGGGAACGTCAAGCTCTCGAAGCAGTCGTCGCAGCGGCCGGCCAGCGGCAATCTGGCGCTGACCTCGCTGGCGTCGGCGGTCGAAAGCGCCGAGGCGGCCGAGCCGAGTCCTGCGTCTTCGGAATCGTCGAACGAGACCGAGGCGGCGGCCCTCGCACCGAGAGCGAACCCTCCGACGGTCCGTGTCGTAGGATCGCTCGGAGCTTGGTCCGATTCGTCGCGAACCGTCGCGACCCGTCCGACCGCCTCGGCGTCCGCTCCGAATCGGAATCGCCCCGAGGTGCTGGTCGGTGCGGTCGGTCGTTTCCCGCGACTCGGGCTGGTTCTGGGAGGAATGACGCTGACGCTGCTGCTGTTCGGAGCCGTCCAGTGGTCGGTCCTGACCGGACGGATGGCGCGGTTCGTCAATTGAACCGAGGCGCCGTTCGTTCGATCGGACAGCGGTAGGGGTCGGGGTCGTTACGAACTCTCTTCGTTCCTGAAGGTCAGGTCCACGCGCTGGTCGGGCGGAATCGGGCCTCGATTCATCATCTCCGCTCTTCGCTCGCGAGATCTCTCGGATGACACCCGCAACCGACTCCGCTCCGCCTCTCTCGACCACCTCCACCCCGTTCGTTCCGTCCGAATCATCGGCGGCCTCCGCTTCCGCGACGCCTGCGGCTCCCTCTGCGAGCGGATCGGCTTCCGTCGTCGCAGCCGACTATCGGCGTCCGTGTCGTACGGCGATGATCGGCGGGATCGCCGGCCTGCTCTCGCTGCTGACGCTGATGAACGTCATGCTGCTCCCGCTTTCGCTGACCGCGATGGTCCTCGGTCCGCTCGGCCTGCTGATGATTCGTCGGCATCCCGACGAGTACACCGGCGCGAGGTGGGGATGGATCGGCGCCATTCTGGGGCCCCTGACGCTGTTCGGCGGCTTCGTCAGCGACAGTGTTCGCCTGAGGCTCGAGGTACCTGAAGGTTACGAGCTGGTCGACTGGTACGATCTCGAGCCGGATGCCGCCAACCAGCACAAGATCGTGTCGGACCGAGCCGCGGACCTGGTCGGCAAGAAGATCTACCTGAGGGGATACGTTTATCCCGGAACGTCGAAGATGAACCTGCGCCAGTTCATCATGGTTCGGGACAGCGGTACCTGCTGTTTCGGCGGCCAGCCCAAGGCGACCGACATGGTGATCGTGAACTTCACCAACGACCTGAGAGTCAATTACTCGTTGTGGTCGCGCGGGCTGGGAGGTACCTTTCAGGTGAAGCCGCCGGGGCGGCAACTGGCAGGCGTTCAGCTCGGCGCGTACTACCTCGACGCGGATGTCCTCAAATGATCGACGCTCGCCGTCCGCACCTCCGGATCCTCGCCGTCGCGGCGCTCGTCGCCCTGCAGACGGCCTTCGGGACGGCGGTGACGGCGGACGAGCCGAAGGGGATCTCGTTCGACGACGTCAAGTTTCCGATCGAGCGTGACGCGGAGTACGACGCGTCCCTGCTGACTCCCGAAATCCTCGCGCTCGACGGACAGCAGATCAAGATCCGCGGCTACATCCGTCCGAGCGTGAAGCAGTCGGGGATCCAGAAATTCATTCTGGTCCGCGACAATCTCGAGTGCTGCTTCGGTCCCGGAGCGATGCTCTTCGACTGCATGATCGTCCGCCTGGGCGAAGGCGAAACGACGGAGTTCACGACGCGGCCGATCGCCGTTTCGGGGACCTTCTACATCAAGCCGTTCAAGGGTCCGGACGATCGGATCTGGGCGGTCTTCAATCTGCGCGACGCCAAGGTCGACTGACTCGGTCCGAGACGGCTCCGAACGTCGAACGTCGAACGTCGTGCGATGAGTTCTTTCGCCCCTCCGTTCGTCAACTGACTTCTCTCCTTGCCCCCGATGCGAAGCGACCATTGCCTCGGGCGTTCTCCGAGTCGCCGCACGGGCAAACGATCGATCTGGATCGAAAGCGGGGGATCTGAAATACTCCGCGAGCCGTCGGAGGCGGGCATCGGGAAGCGGCATGGCGGTCGCAGCGTGCGATCGGTCCCGAGCGATCGGTCGAACGCGACCGAGTCTTCGGACGGACTGACGCCGGTCGAGGTCGCTGCGCCGTGACGCCCGCCGTTCCATCCGCCGATCGCCTTGCGGGATCGGCCCCCTCGCTCCATCTGTTCTTCTCGGTGGGCGAACCGAGCGGTGACCTGCACGGGGCGAACCTGATCCGCGAACTCCGCCAGCTCCGTCCCGATCTCCGCTGCTCGGGATACGGCGGGCCGAAGATGCTCCAGGCGGGCCTTGCGCAGCATTTCGATCTGACGTCGATGGCGGTGATGTGGTTCCTGCAGGTCTTCCGCCACCTGGCGACATTCCTGTCGCTCTACCGACGCGCCGGAGCATTCTTCGATCGCGAGCGAGTCGACGGCGTGATCCTGATCGACTACCCGGGCTTCAACTGGTGGATCGCGCGAGCCGCGAAGAAGCGAGGGATCCCGGTCTACTACTACGGCGTTCCCCAGATGTGGGCGTGGGCGCCGTGGCGAGTCAGGAAGATGCGGCGTCTGGTCGACCTGGCGCTCTGCAAGCTCCCGTTCGAGGCGTCGTGGTTTGCGCGACGAGGGGTCCGCGCCATCGACGTCGGCCATCCGTTCTATGACGAAGTCGCGGCTCAGCAGGTCGACCAGGCGTTCGTCGACGAACGGAGCGATCCCTCGCGACCGTGGCTCGTGCTGCTCCCCGGCTCGCGCGACATCGAACTCGATCGCAATCTCGACACGTTGCTGGGTACGGCTCGACGCGTCGCGGCGAGTCGTCCGACGACGCGGATCGCCGTCGCCTGTTTTCGTGAGCGACATGCCGTGCGAGTCGAACGACGCTGCACCGAACTCGGTCTGTCGGGGATCGAGGTGCATCATGGTCGGACTCCCGAGCTGATCCGCGTCGCGACCTGCTGCGTCGCCTGCTCCGGCTCGGTCTCGCTGGAACTGCTCTATCTGGAACGCCCGACGGTGATCGTCTATCGGATTCCTCGCTGGGCTCATCTGGCGATGCGGGCGATGGTGCGAGTCCGCTACGTGACGCTCGTCAATCTGCTCTGGACGCCGGTGATCGAACGTCGCGACTGGAGTCTTCAGGATCCCGATCAGGCGAATGCCGAGCCGGTACCGTTTCCGGAGTTCGTGACGACCGACGATCCGTCGGAGCGCGTCGCGCGGCGCGTCGTCGGCTGGTTGAGCGATCCCGAGTCGCTCGAAGGCTCGCGTCGACAGCTGCGCGAACTCAAGCGTCGCCATGTCCGCCTGGGGGCATCCCGACGCGGTGCCGAAGCGATCCTGGAAAATCTGTCGGCTCGCTCGAGTCGACGACTGACCGAAGCGGGCCCATCGGAGACGAGCGCCTCCGCAACGTCTCGGCGGGCTGCCTGAGCGATCGCTCGCCTGCACCGCGCCCCCGACTCGTCCGCATTCGGCGGTCGGCTATGCTGATCGAGAGCAGGACGAGCGGCAGGTCAGGTCGACCGAAGCGTCCTGCCGAACGACGGACGACGAGACGACACGATGTTCCTGAACGACTCGGGCGAGACGGCGTGGGACCTGCGATTTCAGGTTCTCGGCTTTCCGGTCCGGGTACAGCCGATGTTCTGGCTGACCGCAGTGATCTTTTCGGGGGCCGCTCGCGGAGGAGACCTCGCGTTCGTGCTCGTCGGGATCACCGTCTTCTTCATTTCGATTCTGGTGCACGAGCTCGGCCACGCCCTGATGATGGCTCGCTTCGGTCAGCGAGCGTACATCGTGCTGCACGGCTTCGGCGGTTACGCCGCTCCGGACAGCGGCTTCGGCTCGTGGAACGGCGGCAGCTCGCGAGCCCGCTCGCCGCGCGAACAGATCCTGATCTCGGCGGCCGGACCGGCTGCCGGATTCGCGTTAGCCCTGGTCGGTCTGCTGCTGCTCTATGCCGCAGGAGGTCGCGTCGAAGTGGTGCTCGATCTCCCGCTGCCGCACGTCGTGACCGATACGTCGGGGACGGCGTTCGATTCGCCGATCGCCAGTCCGTTCATCGCGCTGCTGCTGCACGTGAACATCGTCTGGGGACTGCTGAACCTGATGCCCGTCTTTCCGCTCGACGGCGGACAGATCGCCCGACAGCTGATGGTCGCGGCCGATCCGTGGCAGGGGATCATGCGTTCGACCCTGCTGTCGCTTGTCGTGTCGATCGCGATCGCGGTGCTCGCGCTGCTGCGCCGTGATCTCTGGCTCGTCTTTCTCTTCGGTTCGCTCGCGTACTCGAACTGGGAGCTGTACCAGCAGACCGGCGGCCGACCGCCGCGCTGGTGAGTGCTGCCGCTCGGTCGAGACGCCTCGATGTCGGGGCGAACCGTCGCACTGCTCGAACGCTCTGCGTCGAGCGAATGCGGCGTCGATCCGCCGTCGCGAACAGGAATCGCGATCACGATGCGCGATCACGATGCGCCGAACGAGTGCGATTCGTTTCGCGCCGGCTGCAAGTCGCGAAGAGCGGCTCGCGCGACTCCGATCGATCGCGACTCTCTCGCCGCACGACGAACAACGCGCGACGAACAGCGCGCGACGTGCCTTGAGTGCTTCACGCGTAGCGACTTGCCGGCGCAACGACTCGAATGCGTCGCTCGCGCAGCGCTCGAACATTCGTGCACGAGTGTCGCGCGATGCGAGACGCGCGCGATGACGGCGCGATGCGAGCGCGCGGCGCGATCTCGGTGCAGCGCGCGTTCCCTTTCGTGTGGAAAACGTGTTGCATTATTCGGCAACTTCCGTACAACTGTGCGGTAAGGAAATTCGGACCGCGTCACGCACGCGTCTCTCGGATGGAGACACACCGCACGACGCGGTTCGAGAACAGGCGAGAGGAAGTGGTCGGGTTGTGGCAAGCGTGCCCGACACTCGCCGAAGCTCACTAACGGAGGACGTACTGTGGCCAAGTCGGTGAAGAAGGCTGCGAAGAAGGTTGCCAAGAAGGCCCCGGCCAAGAAGGCCGCCAAGAAGGCGGTGAAGAAGGCCCCGGCGAAGAAGGCGGCCAAGAAGGCGGTGAAGAAGGTCGCCAAGAAGGCTGCCAAGAAGGCCGTGAAGAAGACCGCCAAGAAGGCCTGATTCGTTCGCGAATCGAGCCGAAAACGGCCCAGCTACGACGAGAAAGAGCCACCGCGAGGTGGCTCTATCTGTTTCTTGATCCGCTGCGATCGCCGCGACGGCGCCCTCGATCGGACGCCGTCGCGCAGCGACTCGATCAACCGAGCACAGGGAGACTCGGACGCGGCGGAGCGGCGGCGTTGCGCGACGCGATGACGGCAACCAGTTCCCGTGCGAGCGACAGAAAGGCGGGGGCGGTCTGCGGGTCGTCGAGCAGCTTCCACATCGCGCCGGCATCGCCGCACTCGCGGATCGCCATCGTGATCGGCAGCTCGCCGAGCAGAGGCAGTCCTTCCTGCTCGGCGTACTCGCGCGCTCCTCCCTTGCCGAAGATGTCGTAGCGGCGCGAGCAGCCGGGACAGACAAAGCCGCTCATGTTCTCGACGACGCCGAGAATCGGCACGTTGACCTTCCGCAGCATGCCGACCGCCTTGATCGCATCGGCGAGCGCAACGTCCTGCGGCGTACAGACGACGACCGCCCCTTGGATCGGGAGCATCTGCGAGAGCGTGATCGCCACGTCACCGGTGCCGGGAGGCATGTCGACGATCAGGTAGTCGAGGTCTCCCCACGCGACGTCGCGCACGAACCGCGTCACCGCCTGATGCAGCATCGGACCGCGCCAGATGATCGCTTCGGTCGCCGGGACGAGCAGCCCCATCGACATCACCGGCAACCCTTCGGAGCGGAGCGGTTCGATCTTGTCGTCGACGATCCGCGGCTGCCCACCGACACCGGTCAGCGTCGGAACGCTCGGTCCGTAGACGTCGGCATCGAGCAACCCGACTCGTGCGCCGTATTTCTGCAGCGCCATCGCGAGGCCGACCGACACCGTGCTCTTGCCGACTCCTCCCTTACCCGAACCGACGGCGATCACCGACTTGACCGTGATGCCGACCTGACCGAGCCGAGGGACAGGCCGTTCCGCGGAACGCAACTCGACTCGCACCGTTCCGCGCCCCGCGATCGAAGCGCCGCCGGCTTCGAGACGCTCGCGACACGAGGCCTCGAGACGTTCGCGGAGCGGAGCCGAGTAGCGTTCGATCCGCACGACCGCCTCGAAC
>CAZZBI010000015.1:0-17260 GCA_964652385.1 uncultured Pirellulaceae bacterium
CGCGGCCGACAGAAGCTGCTCGCTCAGCTCGTCTGCGGCGTGATCCTGCTCGGCAGCTTCTATGCGGTGAAGCCGACCGATCTCTTTCCGGGGTGGCTGCCGATCGGATTCAGCTTCGCGTTCCTGCTGATCTGGATCGTCGGTTCGGTCAACGCCGTCAATCTGATCGACGGCGCCGACGGACTGGCGTCGACCGTCGGCACGATCGCGGCGCTCGGCATCTTCGCCATGACGTTCGACGGTCAGGCGAACTGGGAGAACCTGCTGGCGATCTCGCTGGCCGGAACGTTGATCGGCTTCCTCGCCTACAATTTCCCCCCCGCGTCGACCTTTCTGGGTGACGGCGGGAGCATGCTGATCGGCCTGCTGGTCGGTGCGTTGGCGATCCACTCGTCGGTCAAGCAAGCCGCCAGCGTCGCGCTCTGTGCTCCGGTCGCGATCGTCGCCGTTCCGTTCTTCGATTCCTTCGTCGCGATTCTGCGGCGGCGGCTGACCGGCCGCAGCATCTACACGGTCGATCGCGGGCACCTCCACCACACGCTCCTCAATCGCGGGCTCGGGCCGCGCCGCATGCTGGCGGTCGTCGCCGGTCTGTCGACCATCGCGGCGCTCGGAGGGGTCCTTTCGCTCAAGCTGCATTCTCCGTGGTTCTCGCTGCTGAGCGTCGGGATGGTCGTCTCGATCCTGGTCTTCGGCCGGATCTTCGGCCATGCGGAGTTCGGCCTTCTTTCGCACCGCTTCGTCCGCCTCGGACGGTCGTTCCTGGTCCGGCCGCGCCAGGGGCGTTCGGACGTTCACGAGCAACAGTTCCGTCTCCAGGGGAGCCGCAACTGGGACTACCTGTGGGAAGCCCTGACCGAGTTCGCCGAACGTCACCGTCTGCAGGAAGTGCGTCTCGATCTGAACCTCCCGTGGCTCCACGAGGGCTATCACGCCGTCTGGCAGCGTCGCGTCACCGAGGACGAGAAGAACGGCTGGCAGACCAAGCTGCCCCTCTACGCCGAAGGGCGCGTCTTCGGTCACCTGCAGCTCTCCGGCCCCGCCAATCAGGCCTCGGTCTACTCGATGCTCGGCCTGCTGGCCGAGATGCTCGAGTCGATGGAATCGGTGATCGTACGCTTGGCCAGCAACCCCGCTTCGCTTCAGGACACGTCGATCGAGGCGACCGAGGAGCTCGAAGCGGATCAGCCGACCGGCGAGATCGCCGAGGACCTGCTCGGCTTGGCCGATTCAGGCGAGCATGAACTCGCGCCGGTCTCCGCCGACGCCCAAAAACGCTAATCCGTGCGAGTCGATGGCGGCGCGGGCCATCTGCTCGGCCGTCGTCGAAGGACAAGGGATCGCGAAGAGCCGTTCCGGCTCCCGCGTCGGCTCCCGGTTCGCCACTGCTGGCCGACGATCGTCCCGCTCGAAACGGACCGTGAGCCGGTCGATTCGAGCGGGGCCTTCTTGCGGAGCCGTTCTCCTCGAACGCAACCCCGACCGCCGTTCGATGCACCGCCACCGAATCGCCGCGGGACGACCGGCCAAGAGTCGATTCGCGGCGACCAGGTGTCGTCGGAAGCGCGAAGCATGCGGAGAGCCGCAAGGCGTTCCGGCACAGCGATCCGAACGGGAGCCGCCGCAGCGGAAGCGGTCTCTCGTGAGCCGCGGATCGTGCGCAACGCCGATTTTCTCCACCTCGTTCGCAGGACCGACAACCCTCGCGAGGCACCGGCACCGAGACCTGGATCAGGCGGCAAGAATCCCTCGTCGGCGGCAACGGGTTCGGGGTAGGGGGAGTCACCCCTTACCGGCTCGAAGGGCGGGTTGTCGACTCGCTCCGTTCTTCTACGATCTCGACAATCGGCTCGTCGTGTTTCGTGATAGGGAGATCGCGAACGGCTGGCCCCCCACCGCCGCTCCGCCCCGGATAGCGGCTCCGCCGATTCGGCATCCGGACGGGTGTCGGCGGCCTCCCACCGAATGTGCGGCACCCGGTCCGAACTTCGGGGTTCCTAGTCATTCCTGCCCGAAGTCTTGGACCTCGGTCCCTGGAGGAGAGACGTACATCCATGTCGATTCGCATCCTGCTGGCTCATTCCGAACCGATCGCTCGTGAGGGGCTCCACAAGCTCCTCGTCGCCCACGGCCTCGAGATCGTGGCGACTCCGCACTCGCTCGCCGGAGTTCGTGCGGCGCTCGAAGGAGGGGCTCCGGACGTGATCCTGATCGGACCGAGCTTCCCCGACGGCGACATTCTTCAGGGGATGCAGTCGATCCGCGGCACGCATCCGCGATTGCCGATCCTCGTCTTCGCTCCGTTCGAACAGGCGGCTTGGCTCGCACGCAGCGTCGCGCTCGGGGCGTCGGGATGCGTGACCGGAGAATCGACCGGCGAGGAACTCGTCGCGACGCTCCGCAGCGTGGCTGCCGGAGAATCGGTCTGGCGGCGCGATCAGCTCCGACGCGTCACCCCCGGCCTGGCACATGCCACCGTCTCGAACGAGCCGGATGTCCATCTGACCGGGCGCGAGACCGACGTGCTGCTGGAACTCTGCAAGGGTTCGACCAACCGCCAGATCGCCGAACTGCTCGGGATCAGCTACGAGACGGTCAAGGAGCACGTGCAGCATCTGCTGCACAAGATCGGCGTCGAGGACCGGACTCAAGCCGCCGTCTGGGCCGTTCGTCGCGGAATGATCGCCTGATCCGCGCGAGGATCGGTCGCTCGAGCCGCGCGTCGATCGCTCGGCCGGCGCAATGATTCGCGGCGTCGCTTCGGCTCGTCGCCAACCGGCGGGATCGTCCGAGCCGAACGCTTCAGAGGCGCGCCGTCGAGCTGCGGCGGAGCGCGTCTTCGATGGCCGGCAGTCGCTCCTCGTAGGCCTCGAGCTGTTCTTCCTTCCCGCGAAGATCGGCCAGCTCCGCCAGCTCCGTCGCCGTCGCGGTGCCGTCCGCTTCGCGCGGCTCGAGCTGAGCGATCCGCTCCCGATACAGCCCGAGAAAGAAGGTCGTCAGCGTGCGAGGGAGGCGTGTGACCCCTCCGAGACCGACCTGATCGGGCGGGCGGACGATGAAGTCGATGACGTGCCGCTCGAGCCCCCGATCGCGCACCTCTTCCGGATCGAGCGAACAGATGATGACGCCGCGCGGATGAAAGTCGACCGGCGCACCTCGATAGCGGATGATGTCCGGATCGTTCTCGAGCACCTGCAGCCCCGGGCCGAGGACCGCCGCCTGGGCCTCGGCAACGACCTGCTCGAAATCGCGACGACCTCCGTCGACGGTCGGGAACCGGTACAGCAGGGTGGTTCGCCGGAAGACGTCGGGAACCGGGCTCACCGGTCGGTAGTCGCCGATCTCGTTCGGCCATTCCAACACGCCGCGGCGAAACGTCCAGTCGATCGTCCAGGGGCGATCGAGAATCGGTTGCACGATCGAACCGCTCGTGTAGCTCCCCATCCGCGCTAGCATCGGGAAGTTGCGTCGAATCGACGTCTCGCCTCGAATCAGCCCTTCGCGATCGGGATCGAGCAGATCGGTCACCTCCCAACCGGCATCCAGCGGTCCGCGGACCACCGGATGATCGATCGCCGGGTCATCCAGTTCGACGATCTGGTTCGGATCATCGGCGAAGCGGTAGGTCGCTCCACCCGCATCATGCGGCCAGACTTTCGCCGGCGGCCGAGGTTCGTTGGCTCCGGTCCGCGGCTCGAGCACGCGCCACACCGCGTCGCGCGACGCCGTCTCGCCGCGGATTCTCCAGGCGGCACTTGTCCCGTAGATCACCATCAGCGCCGCGACCATCAGCAGGATCGGGATCCAGAGCACGAGTTCGAGCGGCGCCAGGCCGCGCCGCACTCCGGTCCGATCGGCAGTGCGCAGCGCAACGCGGCACCTGTCGATTCGGCGGCGCTCGGCGATCGCGCGAAAGAGCGGCATGCTCGGACCTTGCCTGCTAGTGATGCGTCAGCCGATGGAGGTCGGCCGGAGCCATGTCGATCAGCGCCGGCGGAACCACCTCGCTTCGATCGTCGATCGTCGGCACCGAACCGAGGATCAGATTCAGTCGCGTCGCGGTCGCCGGGACGAGTTGGGTACGCCAGTTCTGACTGAACGCATCGGCCGCGTGACTCCCTTCGCGACGGACGCCCCAGCGCCAATTGGCGTACTCGTGAATCCCCTCGAATCGATCGAGCTGATCGTAGATCGCCTGGTCGGCGCGAGCCGAACGGACCGCCGCTCCGAGTGGTTGATCGAACGCGAAGTCGCGCGGCATGCCGCCGAGATGCCGATCCTCGACCAGTCGGAACGAACCGTCGAACAGATGGAGAATCGGCGACGATCTCAGCCGTGCCCGCGAAACGAAGACCTGCGTCTGGGCGAAGGCGATCTGATCGGCAACCATCGGATTCGAGAAGATCCGCGGCACCCGATCGGCCAGCGGGGCGGCATAGACGACGGCGACGAACGCGAAGTCGCGCTCTTCGGGGGCGAGATCGGCGACGAGCACCTCGCCGGGACGTCGCATGCGGAGCGGCAGATTCCGATCGCGGTTCTCCTCGATCAGTCGTTCGAGTTGTCCGCAGGTAAACGAGCGCCACAGATCGGCGAACCGACTCATCCGCCCGAACCGATCGAACGCCCTTAGGCTCTCGTCGTTCCATTCGGTCAGATAGATCCGAGCCAGCGCATCTCGGGTCCCGCGCGCCTCGGCCCATTCCCGCTCGGGATCCTCGGTCGGATCGAGCACCGGATCGACGACCGGGACCGACCGCAGCACCGCTTCATCGGGACCGTCGACCGGAGAACCGAGCGAGCGCCACACGACCGCTCGGGCTCGCGCCGCGTAGGGCCAGGCGCGGACATGACGCTGAACGACCTGATCGACCGCCGCCTGCAGGATTCGCGGCGTATTGCCGACCAGATCGCGTTGGAAGTTCGGAATCGCCTCGTCGTTCAGGATCGACTCGAGCACCGGCAGCATCGATTCGCTCATCGCCAGCGCCCAGGCGGACCAGACCTGGACCATCCGCATCTCGATATCGACCTTCGCCGGAATTTCGCTCCCGAGCTGCGCGAACTTCGGAAACTCGCTGTCGGCCAGATGCGGCGCGATCCGTCGCCAATGGTCGAGGACCTCGAGCGCCGCCGGGACCGAGTGCCCGTCGCGCGCTTCGCGAAAGAACGCGGTCAGCGCCATGACGTCGGCGGTCAGATGATTGGTGAAGGCGATCGTGTTGATCGACCGGGCCATCACGATGCCGCCGCTGTACGCGGCAGCATCGGCGGCGTTCTGCAACTTGATCCGGTGATCGGCCTGCCGCGAGGCGTTCATGACCAGCCCGAGCAGGAAGCTCAGCAGGATCAGCGCAAAGACGCTCGCGATGCTGATCGAGCCGCTCTGGTCCCGATGCAGTCGACCGGCGAACCCGCCGTCTCGCTCCGACCAGGCGATTGGGTCACCGCCTCGGCGAGCCCTGTTATCCGGAGCGCCGCTCATGTTCCCGCTCCCATCGCCGTCCCGAGCGACTCGTAGGCCGGGCCGCTCTGCATCCACCAGTCCTCGGTCGCGGCGGGAGGTTGCCGGAGCGTCTCGAAGGGGCGAAACCCTTCGATCGTCAGCCGCGCCGAGGCGCGCAGCGGATAGACGTAGGTCGAACCGTAGCGTCGCAGAAGCGCCGCGGCGATCCGATCGCGCTCCGCCCCTCCCGCATACGACGCATCGACGTCGGTCCCCGGTCGCGCATCGGCTCGTCGAGCCAACAGGCGTCCCGGTCCGGGAAGGAGCGCGAACTCGTGGATCACGTCGATCGTCACCTGATCCTGCCAGTCGGTCTCGTTCATCCGGTACTGCTCGCGGTCCCAGGACAGATCGTGTTCCGAGAGCCAGGCCGAGGTGTCCTTGTGCCGCAGTTCGATCTCGATCGCGGTCCGCTCGAGCGCATAGACGAGCTTCTCGGCCAAGCGAGTCGGGACGCGAGGGTTCGCGGCGGTTCGCGGCGCGAGCGCGACGAAGGCCTGCTGCATCGGGCCGATCAGGACCGAAGCGGTCGCCGAAGCCGCCGTCCGTTCGGTCACCACCGGTCGCGACGGAGCGACGTTGGCGAGCGCCAGAACCGCAGCGGTCCGGACCTTCTCGAACTTCGCCCCTCCCGGCACGACTCGGTAGACCGCGATGATCTTGGTCACCTGCGGCGGGACGATGCCGTCTTCGACATAGGCACGGACGTCGAACGCCACGTAGGGCTCGTTCCCCGCATACGCCTCGAAACCGCGGAACTCGAGCGCCGCTCCGATCCGCATCGGCGGCTCCGCGTCCGAGGCATCGGCCGGGATCCAGACGATGGCCGAGCGCGCGGCCGAGAAGGCGGCATACTCGACGCCGACCTGTCCGATCGTGAGCTGGCTGAGCTGCACGATGAACATCAGGATCATCAGGAAGAGCGGGATCGTCAGCACGAAACTCAGCGTCTGGACTCCCCCCGCTTCGTCTTTCCTCAGCTCGCGCAGCGCCCGCAGACTCGGCCGGATGCGCATCAGAGCCAGGAGCAATCGCGCGGCGACCAACGACAGACCGATGCCGAGCAGCATCGGCCAGCAGGCGACCAGCATCCGGCGGAACAGATCTTCCTCGATCATCGTTCCTCTCCGCGCACCGCCTCGATCGCACGTGCTGCGACCGACGCCGGAGCCTTGGGATCACGCCCCCGATCGCTGCGGCCGTTCAGCGCCAGCGATCGGGCATCAGGAACTCGAACCAGAGCAGCGCCACCAGCGCACAGGGAGCCAGATACAGCGGGGTCTTCAGCGGTTCGCGGTCGCGAGCATCGATCCCCATCGGTCGACCGACTCGAAACGAAGCCGCGACGTACCGCGCGGCTCGCGCCAGGATCGCGCCGATGCCGACCTGCCAGATCAGTCGGATCAACGCCGCCGCCGCACCGATCACGAAGGTCCAGAGCAACGTTTCGAGGCCGCCGTACGGTCCGAGAAAGGCACCGACCATCGCGAGCAGCTTGACGTCTCCGCCGCCGACCTGTCCGGCGAACAACGCGTAACAGACGACCATCAACCCGCCGCACGAAGCCCAACCCGCCACCGCCTCGAACGGAGTCGGCATGCCGAGCCCCCAGATCGATCGGACCGTCTCGGCGACGGGGAGCACGGTCAGCGCCGAACCGATCAGGCCGATCAGCATCCCCGGATACGTGATCGCGTTGGGAATGCGTCCCGCGCGGACGTCGGTCACCGTCGCGCCGATCATCAGCGCGACGAGCAGGCCGAGTCCGAGGGACATCACGGATTGACGCCGGTCGTCGTCGAGCCGTTCTTGATCGAGTCGGCGGTCGTCCCGAGATCGTCCATGCCGCGATCGAAGAAGTCCTTGATGCGCGGCCAACCGAACTTCAGGATGAAGATCAGGATCGGAATGGCGATCGCCGCCACGATCAGGATCGTCTCGATGCTGACCGAGCCGCGATCGTCTCGGTGAATCCGTTCCAACAGCTTTCGCATGGTTCCGCCCATCGTCAGAAGAGGTTGCGAGCGACCATCGACGTCGCTCGCGAGTTTCGTCGTTATTCCGATGCTCGGGCGTCGCGATCGGCCGACGCCCCATTCGGGTCGAGAGCCGGTTTCGCCGCAGCCCAAGGCCTCCGCGACCGGTCCCGTTCGTCAGGGAAAGGGCCAGCCCCAGAGGACGCACGTCATTTCGTAGACCCAGTTCAGGATCTGCGGTACCGCCCAGAACGTCAGCGCGGCGAACGGCAGCACGATCCCCATCACCAGGGCGTAGTCGAGCGTCGCCGCGCCGCGGCGAGGACCGAACCGCTTCGGACTCCGTCCTGATGCCTTCATCGTCAACGGCCTCCGCACGACTGCATCATCCCCCAGCATCACGGCCGACACATCATCACCGCTGGCCGCTTCGCCCGGCCGCACCGGCCACCGCCGCAGACCGGGCCGATCGTCCGCGGACCGAGTCACGATGCCGTTCCGGGGATCACGTTCGGACCGACGCCCGGAGACCGAATCTCCCTGTTTTTTCAGTTTAACGCCCCCTTCGGGCCGGCTCAACGAATCGGTCGTTCGAGATCGCCGAGTGTCGAGTGCGGGTCAGGCGTTCTCGCTCGACGGCGGACTCGCCACCGAAAGCCCCGGACGCTCATCCTTCCCCCGATTCCGGAAGGATCCGCGGCTTGCCGTCCCGACTCATGAACTCCTTCGCCGTGACTCCCATCGACACGTAGATGCTCATCAGCGCGTCGACCGAGACGCCGGCCGGCACGATCCGTTCCGCCGGCACGTAGAAGAGCGCACCTCCGAACGGCACCGGAGCGGTCGGAATGATGACGATCTGATAATCCCGTTCGGCGATCCGGTAGCGTTCCGGACTGACCAGCAATCCCAGCAGCCCGAGATCCCCCGCTCCGCCGTAGAAGCAGAAGACTGCCGTCATCCCCTTGAGCGCCTGGTCGTCCTTGCGATCGAACAGGTCGGTCACCTGCCGCGACGTGCCGTAGATGGCGCCGATCAGCGGGATCTTGCGAAAGCCGGCATCGATCCACCGCGATACGACCGACCTGGCTCCCAGCTGCAGCACGACGCCGAGCGAACCGATCGCGGCGAGCACGACGACCCAGCCGAGCAGGTACGGCTTGCCTCCGTTGGGCGAGACGCCCAGACCGATCGCGGCCAACCCTTGCCCCAACAGCGTCTGGGGGCCCAGGTAGGTGACGATCAGGTCGACGACCCACATCACGACCGAAACGGTGACGATCAGCGGAAGAATCGCCAACAGACCGGTCAGGAAGGTCCCGCCGACTCGCTTGATCAGTCGCCGGACGAGCCGCGCGATTCCTCCCGAAGCGGCGGCCGGAGCCCCCTTGTCGTTCGCGGGACGATCGCGGCGCGGCGGAGGAGGGGAGCTGCCGGGGGTACGTCGAGCCATTCGCTATCGCTCCTCGAGATCCCGACTCCAGAGCGCCGCGCTGCGGCGGACTCGCTCGCCGAGTCCGTGCTCGAACGCCTCGCGGGCGAAGGTCGGACGTCGACCGGTCGCCTGCAGTCTCCCCTGAGTCGCTCCGGGATCGTAGCGGAAATCGAACAGGTCGCGGAACCGATACTGATGCGATTCGTCGATCGGTTCCACCTCGGTGATCCGCGTGATCCGCCGGCTGCCGTCCGCCGAGAAGCGCGTCAGCTGGACGACCAGGTCGATCGCCGAGGCGACCTGAGTCCGGGCGACGGCGATCGGGATCTGCACGTCGCTCATCAGCGCCAACGTTTCGAGTCGGACCATCGCGTCGCGCGGCTGAGCGGCATGCACCGTCGTCAGGCTTCCCGAATGTCCGCTGAGCATCGCCTGGACCATGTCGAGCGCCTCGCCGCCGCGTACCTCGCCGACGATGATCCGATCGGGGCGCATCCGCAGGCTGGCGGTGAAGAGCTGCCGGATCGAAACGGCCCCGCGGCCGAACTCGTCGGGGCGCTGCACCTCGAGATAGACCACGTGCGGCTGACGGAGCTTCAGCTCGCTGGTGTCCTCGATCACGACGACCCGTTCGACTTCGGGAATCGCCTCGGAGAGCGCTCCGAGCAGACTCGTCTTGCCGGTTCCCGTCCCGCCCGAGATGACGACGTTCTTGTGCAGATGGACGCAGAGTTCCAGGAACTCCCGCGCCTCGTCCGTCAGACTTCCGAAGTCGATCAGGTCCTGCATGCCGAGCCCCCCCGGCGTGAACTTGCGGATGGTCATGCAGACCCCTCCGCGCGCACTCGGAGGCAAGACGACGTTGACGCGCGAACCGTCGGGCAATCGCGCGTCCAGGATCGGATGTTCGCGTCCTACCTCGCGCCCGACCCACTGCGAGACGTTGGCGATCGCCGACATCAACGCATCCTCGTCGGGAAAGGCACAGTCGGTCGGATACAGGCGTCCGCGGCGTTCGACGTAGATTCGGTCGAACCGGTTGATCATGATCTCGGTCACGCTCGGATCGTCGAGCAGCGGGAGGATCGGCGCCAGAAAGTACCGCGTACTCGCCTCGAAGACGGACGATCGGGACATCGAAGCCTCACGGGTTTCGTCGAAGGAAACGCTGACGGACGACCGACCGACGGCGGTCGACCACCGGTTGCCTCGCCCGGCGGCGCCTACCATCATGGTCGGCATGAGCGATTCGTACGAGCATCTGGCGGCTCTGGTCACCCTGGCCAATGCCCTCGAACGGCGGCGGCAGATGATGGACCGCGATCGGGTCCTGGTCCTCGCCGCGGCGATGGCGAGTCGTCGGCATATGGAGCCGCTCGCCGGCTACTTCCGCAGCCGCGTGCTCGAGCATAACGGCGGTCACATGCTGAAGCGGTACGAGACGCTGTTCGATGCGCTCTCGGACCCCGACTTCCTGACCTTTCTGAATCAGGTCGGACGCCGCTATCCGATCGAGCGTGTCGAATCGCAGCTGGCGGCGTGGAACGAGACGGTTCCGGCGCCGCAGAGCGATCTTCCCGAACCGGATCGGCTGGCGCTGATCGCCGGAGCCGACCCGGAAGCGATCCGCCGGACCTTCGATTACGGCCCCTGATCGCGGCGGAGGCGATTCGCGAGAGCCCCGGAGGATCCGCGACTGCGGAGCAGGAAGAGCCGGGGCTCAGTCCTTCCCTTCGTGCACGATTCGAGCCCAGTACTTCTCGAACGCCCCCGGCTCTTGGAAGTCCGGACTGTTGTCCAGGTCGTGACACTCCATGCAGAGCGTCGCTTCGAGCTTGACCTTCATCTGCTGCTGCAGCGAAACCAGTTCGTCGGCCGTCACGTCGAGATCGCCGTTTTCGGCAGCGACATGACGTTCGCCCGGTCCGTGACAATTCTCGCAGCCGTTGCCGTGCAGCGCACGCGACGCTTCGAGCCCGACGTAACCGCCGTCGTACGGAAAGTACTTCTGCGGATTCCAGCCGGTGACGTGGCAGCTCAGGCACTCCGGATCGAAGTGTCGCTTGACCCAGGTCCGCTCGCCCGGCTCGACCAGCGATTCGGTCGCATGCGAGTGCGGGCCCCCTTCGCCGTCGACCCCTTCCTTCCAGATCCGATACGCGGTCGTGTGGCAATCGGCACACGCTTCGGAACCGACGAACCGATTGCCCGACGGATGGGCGATCGGCCGGAGTTCGAGTCCTTCCAGACCGAGCGTTTCGAGCTGATCCTGGTAGCGGATGAAGATCGACTTGATCCGCTCCGAGTCCTCGAAGCGGCTGTCGAGCGGGATGCGCTGATATCGGAGCGGATTCTCCTCGCCGGGAAACCAACCGACGACGCCGACGTACATCCCCTTGTAGCCCGTCTGGATCACCGGAACGCGTCGATCACCGACCGTCACGTACGTCGGCTCCAACGTCGGTTCGCCGTCGACTCCCGAACAGATCACCAGATCGAATCCGGCATGCGACCGAGCGATCGATTCGGTCTCTTCCATCGACGCATAAGCCATCAGCACCTTGAGATCGCAGCCGGCGGCACTCATCGCCTCGGACGTGTCGCGCAGCGACGCATCGAGGTCGAGCAGCTCGACGTCCGAGTTGTTGACCGTCGCGGCCCCCTTCGGCCCCAGGACCGACGTGATGCCGATCTTCTTCCCGGCCGACTCGACGATCTGCAGTTTCGGCAGATAGTCGCCGAACAGCGCGACGTTCGCCGAGGCGAAGACGTTCCCGTTTCCGCCGCTGTTCTCGATCGACTGCACCAGATCGATCGACGGCAACGCCAGATCGTCCGGCCCGATACCGATCGCTCGGTAACCCATGATCCCCGCCATCGCCTCGACCGTCCGCGCGAACTTGATGCTCGCCTGAGGGCCGTGGCGATGTTCCTGATTCCCCAGGTCGATCGGCAGCACCTCCCAACCGCGCTCGCGCAGCTGAGTGATCATCGTGTCGCGGCGGAGGAGGCCTCCCTTCTGCGCCGACAGACCGGTGCAACCGCACGGTTCGATGTAGCCGTTCAGTCGCCCCGAAACGACCAGCGCGACCGCCGGAGTCGACCAGCCTTCGTATTCGGCCGGAGCGGCGAGTCCGTCGTCGGCGTCGTCGTCCGCGGACGGCGACGGGGCGCCGGTCGCAGCCGACGCAGCGTTCGGGTCAGGCGAGGGGTTCGGGTCGGGCAAGGGGCTCGACGGATCCGCAGCGCCGTTCGGATCAAGGGCTGACGGCGTCGGCGACATCGGCTCGACCAGCGGCGTCGATGGTTCGCCCTCGGCCGATCGCACGCTCGACGCCTCGCCGGTCTCGGGCACTTCCGAGGCTGCGCTGCCGCCGGTCACGGCCGCGGAGCGGATAGGGCTCTCCGGCGTTCGTTCGCCGGTCGATCCTTCGCGCCGGGTCGACGAATCGATCTCGGCCGTTTCGGGTCCGGGGCAACCGACCGAGGCCGCCGCTCCGACGAGCAACGCTCCCCAGACCAGAGTCCGGCCAAGGCCGAACCGTTTTCTCGACGTCGTACGCTCCATCGCGCCGTTACCCTCCGGTGAAACGAGGCCGAATCGGCAAGCCAGGGTACCGATGATCGTCCCGGCTCCCAAGGCCAGTCGCGCAAGTCGACCTCACGGCAAGTCCGATTCACGCCGGACTGTCTTGGCCGCGACGCCTCTGAAGCTCGTGTCCGCACCTACTGAACGAGCGCGAACTTGATGTAGACCTCGATCTTCGGTGTCGTCGGATCGTCGGTCCGGAGCGTGAACTTGCCGAGGAGATCGGGCGTCGGACCGAGGCGGCTGACGGTCGAGCCGTTGCCGACGATCCGCACCTCGATCGGGAAACTGGCGATCGCCCCGAACCGCTGCTTCGGCTTCACCTTCACCTCGATGAAGCCTGCCGGCTCGTACCCTTCGGGATCGACGTCGACGGTGACCGAATCGGCCATCTCCCCGCGTACCACCAGCGAGATCTCGACCGTCTTGTCCTGCCGCGACGGGATCGCACCGAGTTCGATCATGTTCCGACTGGGGTCGAACGGAACGCGACGAAGGGTATCGATGGTGTAGGCGCCGACGCCGCTCCCCGAGACCGGAATCAGGATCGGGTCGATCGTCGGCGGATCGGTCGTCACCTCGAGCACCCGCCGGAACGGACCGATCGGCAGGCCGGGGCGACCGAGAATCCGGACTCGCTCCAGGCTCGCGATCGTCGGGTCGGCGACGCGGATCGGATCGTCCGATCCGATCGTCTGCAGTTCGACCGACAGCAGCGAGTCGTCCTCCGAATCGACCCACCGCCAACCGGTCACCTTAAGATCCGGCGATCGGTACGAGTGGATATCGAACGCGACGTCGAATCCGTTCGCGACCTGGAAGTTCCCCATCGCGATCGCTTCCGGAATCGGTCGGATCGGCACCACGACGCGACCGATGACGCGCAGCTCGAGCTGTCGCTTGGTCGGGTCGTTGGTCTGGATCCGGGCGTTCTGCGAAAACGTCTCGGAGTAGTCGACCGTCTTCCACTCGAGCGTCACTTCCTTTTCTTCGCCCGGCTTCAGCACCGCGTGATCGAACTTCGCGAGCGTGCACTTGCAGCTGGTATCGAGCAGCTTGAGCTGCAGATCGCCGTCTCCCGCGTTGCGGATGACGAAGGTATGCGAGCCCTCTTCTCCCTTGTCCATGCTGCCGAAATCATGCAGCGAATCGTTGACCACTTCGACTCGCCCGTGCTTGCCGTCGGGAGTCGTCTCGACCTGAGGGAGCTTTTCCTGGAGCTTGGTGACCTGAAACACGTTCCGCTCGCCGCTGGTGGCCGAGAGATACTGTCCGGTACCGAGAGCCGCTCCGATCGCCAAAGCGATCGTCACCAGGATCACGTCGCGCATCGTCGTCCTCTGTTCTCGCAGGCGAGAACCATGTCATGTCGGAAGCCGAGAAGTTCTGATCGGGGACCGCTTCGTCGAGCGGCAGCGGACCGGCTCTGACGGCCGAGTCGTTTCAGGGAGAGCCCGCAGCGTTGCTACGCAGCCGCTCGACCAGCTGTTCGGCCGACTCCTCGGCGGGACCTCGCCCCGTCCAGATCGATTGTAGTCGCAAGTCCCGATCGGCGTGGGGATCGAGTCGATCGAGCTCGAGCGCCCGTTCCGCCTGTTCCGCCCCTTCGTCGCGTCGTCCGAGCAGGTCGAGAACGTAGGCCCATTGCGCCCGGTAGAGCGCCTCGTTCGGAGCCCCGGCGACCGCCTGAGCCATCGACCGCTCGGCCTCCTGCAGATCCTCCGCGGCGTTCCCCGCTCGCCATGCGCTCAGGTATCCCAGGGCGTAGGCGAAGCGCCGAGAGGCGTTCCCTGGGCGACGGCGTTCGTACTCCAATCCGGCCGCGGCATACTCCCGGCGCGCTTCGTCGGGACGATCTCCTGCGACCAACCGCATCAGCGCCGCTTCGCCGCGCATCTGCCACGGCTCCTCCGAAACCGGCTGATTGCGCACCCAATCGCTCAGAGCGGCGGCGCCGCGCCGTTCGTTGCCGCTGCGGACCGCCAGTCGAGTCGCGATGCGGGCGTTCCACCCGCGGAGCTGCGGCAGCGCGACGAAGAAGAGACCCCAGATCCAGGCGGCGATAGCCGCCGCGAGCAGGGCCATGCCGAGCGATCGCGAACCGCTCCGTTCCGAGACCGCCCTTCGTCGGCCCCTTGCCGCATCCGATTGGTTCGACGCCGACTCGGCCGACAGACGAGTCCCCCAGAGACCGAGCAAGCCCCACGCGATCGAGCCGACTCCCCAGAAACCGTAGCCGCCCGAAACGAGCAGCGCAACGGCGATCGCCACGAGCCCCGCTCCGCTCCCTCCTCGCACGAACGCGTCGATCCGCGTTCGGGTCCGCTCGTCGCCGACATCGAACGCACGGATCGTCCCCCAGGCGACGACGATCGCGGCAATCAGCGGCACGATCACCGCACCTCCCCAGGCATCGAAGTCGACGAGCAAGCCCTGATAGATGCCTAGAGGGACCGCCGCGACGACCGCCAGAAAGAGCGCCAGCAGGATCGCCGCGACGATCATCCCGTCGGGGCGCACACGGTGCGGCTCGCGCTCGTTACGATCATTCGGCTCGATCGATCGTTCGCCTCGGCGTCCCCTCAGTCGCCAAACGACGGCGATCAGCGTCAACGCAGCGAGCGCGATGCCGGCAGGGAGTCCGGAGACCGCCGCCGCCTCGATCCAGGCATCGTGAGGATCAGCCACCGTCTCGCTCGACTCGGGCAACTGATACTTCCGGTAGCGATCCTGAAACGACCCGGGGCCGACGCCGAACAGCGGGTGTTCAGCGATCATCGGCAACGTCGCGCGCCAATACTCGGCTCGATAGGCGAGCGATTTCGGAGCCTCGGTGATCACCTGCCGATCGAGACGCCCGGTGGCAAAAGCGATGACGACCGCGATCGCCAGCAGCACCGCGGCCAAGGTGGCGATCCGGCGAATCACGAGCGAGCGACAAGCGGGGACGAGCCAGCCGAGCGAGATCAGTCCCGCCGCTCCCCATGCCGCCCGGCTCTTGGTCAGAATCAGCAGCAGCGCGATCGCGATCATGGCGCCGACCAGGATCGCGATCGCCGACCGCTGCGCAAGGTCGAGCGGACGGCGCGCGTGCGACGAAGCGTCGTTCGATCGTCCGAGCGGGAACAGCAGATGGAGTCCGAGTCCCCAGCCGGCCGCGAGCACCACGCCGAGCGAGTTGGTCAGCGAGAAGGTCGCCGTCGGCTCGGTGCTGCGCAGGCGATCCTCGAACAGCCGCCGTTCGCGGGCCCCGGCCTCGGTCCGCGTCAGTCCGATCTGCTGCAGTTGCCGCTGCTTTTCGGCTTCGGTCGATTCGAAATAGGCGCGACGGACCGCCGGATTCACGACCAGCCCTTGGTGCAGACCGTGAGCGGCCAGGAACGCGATGCCGCCGAAGAGCAAGGCCAGGGCCAGGAGCGCCGCGCGACGATCGAGGGCCGCCTGTCGAGCGACGACGTACAGCGCCGCGGCGCCGATCGCTTGGACGGTCAGATGCTGCGCCGCGCGGATCCAACCGCTCCCCGCAAGCATCACGACGCCGGCGGCGAGCACGGTCCAGCCGATCCAGAGCCCGACCGGTAGGTCGAGCGGAATCGGTCGGAGAAGCGTTGCCGGCGCCGACGTATCGGCGTGCGCGGCCATCTCCTTTTGTCCGAACAGCCGGCGGCCGATCAGGGCCGCCGCCAGCCCGATCCAGATCAGGGCCGGAATCGTCCCGACCTCCATCGCCGGAGGACCGTCTCCGGAAACGAGCCAGGGGAGGGCGAGCGCGAAAGTGGCCGCGAACCAGGCAATCGCCGGCGCGATCCGAGCGGCGATCGGCGTCGGTTTCTCGGGTCGGTCGGCAACCGCCATCACGACTCCTTGGCGCCGCCGGCGCCCGAGGGATCAGAAACGGCAGGGCCGAGCGGCGACGCGACTCGTTCGGCCGACTCGATTGCCGCCGCCTTCAGCCGCCGCCGCGCCGTCAGCTCGATCAGACCGATCAGCGCGAGAACGCAGCCGACCATTGCGGCGACGAGCAACGCTCCGGGCAGATCGGTTCGCGCGAGCAGCAAGGCGCCGAGACCGCAGGTCGCGGTCAGCAGATGGATCACCGCGACCGCCCGCGGCTTGGTGAAACCGAGATCGACCAATCGATGACTCAGGTGATTCCGATCCGCCTCGAACGGACTCCGCCCCTGATTCAGTCGGATCGCGATGACGGTCAGCATGTCGTACATCGGCACGGCCATCAGGAAGAGCGGCGTCAGGACCGCGAGCGGGTGATCCTGTTGCCCCGCATATGTTCCGAGCAGCGTCGCGATCGACAGGACGAAGCCGATCAGATAGCTCCCCGCGTCCCCCATGAAGATCCGCGCCGGGGGACGATTGTGGACGAGGAAACCGATCAGCCCGCCGACCAGCGTCAGGACGAACCCGGCGACGAACAGCTGCGGTTGACCGGTCGACGGATCGGCCGACAACAGCAGTGACGCGGCGAGCAACCCGCCGACGATCGTCCCGATCCCGCCCGACAGCCCATCCATGTTGTCGAGCATGTTGAACGCGTTGATCATCGCGACGATCCAGACGACCGTCAGCGGAACGGTGACGAACGGCAGCGGAATGAAGGCGGTCAGGCGAAGTTCGGGGATCGAGACGCAACCGGCAGCGACCGCGAACTGAATTCCGAGACGAAGTTTCCAGCCGAGGCCGTAACGATCGTCGATCAGCCCGACGATCATCAGGATCGTGCCGCAGCCGACGATCAC